>NZ_CP043026.1:1027636-1370182 GCF_008086545.1 Spiroplasma chinense
TGTGTCTTAAGTTTCCTAATAACACTTTTCTTATGTATGATAGTTTGCTATCTTTTAATTTTGATTGTGCAGCTGAATAATCGAAATCATTTTCTTTATCAGCATACATGTTATAAATTCCTTTTAATGAATTAATTTTTTTATCTAATTCTTTTGTTGTAACTCCCATTTTAACTGACATATCGTTGATTTTTCTTGTAATTGATTTATTAATTACGTGTAAACTTGTAGGTTTACCTGCAACAATATCGTCATTCATATAAATCGCACCATCTTTTAATGGTTGCACTCCAACAACAGCTCTACCGATTGTTGTTTTTCCTGATCCAGATTCTCCAACTAAACCAAATATTTCACCTTTGTAAACATCAAAGCTTGTGTTTTTTACAGCTTGAACTTTTTTTCCTTTAGTTCTGAACTCAATAACAAGGTCTCTAATATTTAAAAGAGTTTCTTTTGTTTCTGTTGACATAACTATCCTACTTTCTCTGCTTCTCTAATTGTTTCTTTTAATTTGTTTAGAATTGCAGGTCTTTCTACTTTAGGTGCTCTTGGATCTAATAATCAAGTTTTTGCAAAGTGTGTTTCAGAAACTTTAAACATTGGTGGTTCTTTAACATAGTCAAGTTCCATTGCGTAACGGTTTCTTGGCGCAAATGCATCTCCTTGTATTTCATTAAATAATGATGGCGGAGTTCCTTCGATTGAGTATAATTCTTCTCCTTTTTTACCAAGTTGTGGTAATGAAGATAATAATGCTCATGTATATGGGTGTTTTGAATTTTCAAAAATTTCATCAACTGTAGCTACTTCTACAATTTGTCCTGCATACATAACAGCAACTCTATCTGCAATTTTTGCAACAACCCCAAGGTCGTGAGTAATAAAGATAACTGTAAATTTGTATTCTTCTTTTAATTCTTTAATCAGATTTAATATTTGTGCTTGAATTGTAACGTCAAGCGCTGTTGTTGGTTCGTCACAAATTAATACTTTTGGACGACAAGCTAAAGCAATTGCAATAACAACTCTTTGTCTCATCCCCCCTGAGTATCTTCCTGGGATATCTTTAATTCTTTTCTCAGGGTTTGTAATTCCAACTTTTCTTAATAATTCAATAGCTTCTGCTTTAGCATCTTTTTTACTCATCCCTAATTGTTTTCTTAAAACTTCCATAATTTGGAACCCAACTGGTAATAGTGGGTTCAATGAAGTCATAGGATCTTGGAAAACTGTTGAAATAGTTTTACCTCTTAGTTGACGAATTTCTTTTAATGCTTTAATTTTATTTACTACATCAGAATGCTTAATTCTTTTTCAGTCGATCAAGATATTGTAGAAGTGATCTTGGTCAACTGTTTGTTTTGTCATAATTGATTGACAAATATTGTCAAGCTCTAATTCAAAACGTTTTAAATGTTTTCTTGAAGCAAAGTATTCTAAAATTACTTCTTTTTCTTCCTTGCTTCATTCTTCTTTAGTTTCAATAAATTTTTCAACTAAAAGAATAATTTTTGAGATATTTTTTCTTTGTCCCATATTTAATGGATTAATTTTTGTTACATCTATTTCATGTTTTAATATCTCAGAATAAATTTCGTTTACTCTTTCATCTCTAAAGCTAGCATCTTCTACAATTTTTAAAGAAGTATCAATGCTTTTAATTTTAGATTCTAATTTTAAAACTTTTTTGTTTATTGAGTTTTTTCCAGAGAAATCAGCACTTGAATCTATTGTTTTAATTTTTTCTTGTAAAACAAGTTTTCTAGCTTCTAATTTTTCCTTACTTTGTTTTCTTTGAGATTCTAATGCATCTCTGTCATTTGTTTTTGAGTTTAGTTTATCGTTTAATTCGCTAATTTGTTCTTTTAGAAGATCTATTTTTTGTTCTTCTGTTTCGTGTTCTAATCTTTCAGATAATCTGAAAATATCTAGTTCTAATTTGATTGATTTTTTATCACTAAATTTTGGGTTTAATTTATAAATGTGTTCAACACTTTTTAAACATGTTTTAATTTGTAATTTATTAGATTTTAAAACTGTTTTAATTACATCTTTTGCAATTAATGGACTTTGTAAGTTAACTAGATCGATAGGTTCTTTAAAATAACTTTTTTCATCAGCTATTGTTTCTTGAGTTGGTCTATAAACGATTGAACCATTACTTACTCAACCATTTGACTCTAGCATTCCTGTAAATGTTTTTGTAATTACAGATTTACCTGAACCAGACTCTCCTACAATTGCCAATATTTCTCCATCATATACGTCTAGATCTACATTTCTAATCGCTGTTAGAAATTTTCCTCTAACTTGGAATTTTACTTCCATGTTACGTACTGACAGAATTCTACTTTCTTTGTTCATAATGTTTTTCCTATCTATGAGTTTTTGGGTCTAATGAGTCTGCAAATACTTTACCTGCAAGGAAGAATAATAATGAAATCCCCCCAACAAATAATACAGGAATAATTAATAAGTGTGGATACACTTCTCAATCTGATCCCAATAGCAATTCATTTAGAATTGACCCTAATGATGCTTGATCTAGTGTGTTTGTTACAAATCCGAAGTTGTAATATGCCAATAATGAGTCAATTGCAATTGCTGTTGGAATTGCAAATGTTGATGTTTGAATAACAATCGGTAAGATTTTTGGCATAATGTTTTTTCTAATAATTTTAGCTCCACTTGTTCCTAAGATTCTTGAAGCAATGTTGTATTCAGCATTTCTTACAATCATAATTTGAACCCTAATAATACCAGCTAAAGCAATTCAACTAGTAATTGAAATTGCAAATATTAATACCGGAAGTGATGCTACTCCACCAAATAAGAAGATAACAATTAATCAAAGGATTAATGAAGGAATTAAACTTAGGAATCTTGTAACCTCGATAAATACAATATCAAGTTTTGAATAGAATCCTCAAATTGCTCCAATTAAAATCCCTAATAGGATTTGGATACCTGCAACTAATAATGTAAAGATTAAAGTTGTTCTTGTTCCAATTCACATTTTAATTCATAAATCTTCTCCAAATTTTCCTAAACCAAATACATGGTCTCAACTTGGTGATGCAATATCCACTCCAGGAGTTACAACAGGTACTGGATCTTTTCCAATTCCGATTGAAAACGCCATAACAATAATTGCAATTAATAGTGATAATGAGATGATAAATGTTTTTGATTTACCAACACGAGTGAAAACAGATTTTCAATAACTATATGGTTTATTTGATATTTTTTCAGCTTCTTCAAGTTTTGTTCCGATTACAGTAAATAAAGAACTGTCAATTGAATTCATTTCTTCATTTGTATATTGTTTTTGTTCCATAAATACTCCTCTATTTTGTTAATTTAATTCTTGGGTCTAATGTTGCAAGAAGTAAATCCCCTACTAAACTTGAAAATACTCCAGCTGAAGCTGATACGAAGATGTAACCTAATACTACGAAAGTATCTTTATTTGCTACACCTTTAAGAATAAATTTACTCATACCATCAATTGATCAATGTTGTTCAACCAAGATACTTGATCCAAACAATGTTAATACAAATATTTCAGGTAAAGTTTTTACCAATCTAATTCCTGCATTTCTAAAGATATGTACATAGAAAACATATTGAGTACTTAAACCTTTTGAAAGTGCAAATTTTGTATAATCTGATGTCATTTCATCAACAACATATCTTCTTGTGTTAACAATAACCATTGGCATTACCAATAGCATAACTCCAAGGATAGGTCATACTTTTTGAACCACTGTTAGATCTGAGTAAGTTCCTCCTGATCCAAAAACATAGATTGATAATTTATATAATAGTGATATTAATACCAAAGCAGGAATTGCACTTATAATTAAGCTTGTTCCGTTAATTGCAGAGTCAACTGATTTTTCTTTATTTTTAGCAGATAAGATTCCCAATGGTACTCCAATTAAGTATGAAAGTAAAACTGAAATTCCCCCTACTTTAAATGAAACAGGGATTGAACGTTTAAATGCATCTTGCACTAAACTTAATTGTGTTCCCCCACTTGATCCATTCATAAATACCCCTAAATAGAATCATTTAGTTACAGTTTCTCCTGTAAGTTGTGCTGTATCTGGGTCAATTCCCGGATTAATAACAACTTTTTTTGGTCATAATGGTGTGATATTGCTTAAATATCTTAATACTTGAGATGTCATTGAACCTGACACTCCAAACATTCTTGTTCTATCACTAATAAGTTTTAAATATCTTTCGTCACCATAAATAATATGCGCTTTCTCTAAGTTGATATCAGAAATAAACGCTGCATCTGTTGTTACTATACGTAGCATTACATAAACAACCGCCATAGCAATGTAAAGTGTAATGAACGCATAAATTATTCTTCGTAAAGAGTAACCTAGCATTGGTGCTTTTCTCATAAATTCACCATAAGCATGACTACTTTTACTTAAATTAAATTTAAGTTTTTCAAATCTTCCTTTTTTTACAGATGAAACTTCATCGGAAAGACTTGTTTGTTCAAGCAACTCTAATAATTCGAGGTCACCACTTGAACTTTTTTGTTCAGTATTCATAATTTACTGATCCTTTCTATTTTATTTTCCTTTATGCTATAACACCTATATAATATTTGTGGGTGTTATATATGAAAAATAAAGATAAAACTAATTCTCAATTAATAAAAGACTTGAGAAAACAACAAAAGGAAGCTCACGAACAACAGGTTAGCGATAAAATTGATTCTATCACTAGAGACCCTCTTGAGACTGGCCGTCAATTTGCTGATTCAAAGAAACTACGATGATATGATTACATAAGCATCGTTGCAATTTCTGCAGCAATCATTGGTTTCAGCTTTCTAATTGGTATATTTGCATTGAATGCAATTGCCAAGACTGAGTGAGTATTGGCGTTAGCCACACTTACAACATTATTAACTTGATTAATTCTCGGTTGATTCAAGAATAAAAAGGTAGCTGAGTTCTTCAATGATTCTCGCAGAAGATACCAAACAACTCTTACAACCTGAGAAGGTCACTTGAGAAGGATCTTAAAGATAATCTTTGGTATCTGTTCGATATTGCTTGTTACTACATTAACAACTTGACTTGTGTTTTATTTGTAATAAAACACAAGTTTTTTTTAAACTCTCAAAAAAAAGAGTGTTTGATTAAAAAGAATTGGAATAGCCTACACTATTTCCAGTTACTCTAAATTCAAACACTCTCATATTATTTTTAAAAATCACATCATTAATACAATATCATTCTTAAAATGTTTATTTAAATTTTACGAATAACTAGAAATAGCCATGCGGTTTCACATATTGTACTTCGCAGTAGTGCCATTAGTTAACATATTGTCTTTAAAAAACATATTTTTAAATGACAATGTAGGAATAGCAAAAAAAGCAACTGTTTTATTAAATTTTATAGCAGATAATAAATGTGTCATTTTTTTTGTCCTCCATCGCCTAATTAGATAATACCAAAGGAGAAATTTAAATGCAAGAACACTCAAAATTATACACACATTAAAAAACCCTTATAAACACTGACTTAATTCATAACTCAAAAAGTTCAATTATTTAGAAGCATTATAAAACCTAAAAAAACCCTTTATTAAAGGGCTTTTTTATTAAATTAAAAGAATTTTATTTTTTTTAAAGTAATAAAAAAATAGGTCTTATTAACCTATTCAAAAGTAATATATACCTTTATCTATTTTTTTATAGTTTCCTTCTAAAGCATACATAGCTCCAGTTAGAAAATCTATTAGTCTTAACTTATCTTCTTTACTTATTTCATTTAAATTAACAGTAACGTTTTTAAATTTTAATAAGCAATCTACTATTGGTTTGATTTCATCATAACTAAGAGGTTTAAAATGTGTTACATGCTCCTCGTTGAATTCAATGTCAAATGCTAAATTATTATAATCTTTTGTATTTTCTTGGTAAGATGCAATTTCTTTTTGATCTTTATCTTCTTTTTTATTAAAAAGACCCATATTTTATTATCATTGCTTTCTTAAGAATGAAGGAAAATCTGCATCTTCATCATCATCAGTGTCTTCGATTTTTTGTGCTACTTGTGGTGCTACTTTTTGTTCTTTGAAATTTTCCATTCTTTGAGCTACATTGTTCATTTCATTTTCATCTTGAACGTAGCTTGGTCTTTTGTCTCTTGGACTATCTCCCATAAAACTTGTTCTTTTTTCGTATGCTGTTTCGATTTCTTCACCTTCACTTTGTGAATAGTTTTCTTGAACATTTTCTCTTGGTTGAGATTGAGAAGAACTTGAAATTTCAGGTGCTACATATTCATCATCAAATCCAGTTGCAATTACAGTTACAATTAATTCGTCATCTAAGTGTTCATTGATGGCAATACCAAAGATAATGTTTACATCTTCTCCACTTGCTTGTTGAACAATATCAACTGCATCATAAGCATCATTTAATGATACTTTTGAACCTCCAGTAACGTTGATAATTGCATCTTTAGCTCCACGAATTGAAGTTTCTAAAAGTGATGAAGTAATTGCTTTGTTAGCAGCTTCAATAGCTTTATCAGGTCCTGAACCAATTCCAATTCCAAATAGTGCGTTTCCTTTACCTTTCATTACAGTACGAACGTCTGCAAAGTCAAGGTTAATAACTGCAGGAACAGCAATTAGATCTGTAATTGTTTGAACACCTTGTTTTAAGATGTTATCAGCTTCTCTAAATGAATCTTGAACAGGAATTCCTCCAATGATTTCAAGTAATCTATCATTTGAAATAATAATAATTGAGTCAACATATTTTCTCAATTCACTAATCCCTTGAACAGCATATGAATTTCTCATTCTTCCTTCAAATCTAAATGGTTTTGTAACAATAGCAATAACTAATGCTCCTGTTTCCATAGCCATTCTTGCAATTTCAGGTGCAGCACCAGTTCCAGTACCTCCACCCATTCCAGCAGCTACAAAGATTAAATCTGCACCTTTTAATGCCTCTTTAATATCTGCTTCTGATTCGTTTGCAGCTTTTTTTCCTATTTCAGGGTTTGCTCCTGCTCCAAGACCTTTTGAAATTTCTTTTCCTAAAATAATTTTTGATGATGCAGCACTTGCGGCTAAAACTTGAGCATCAGTGTTTGCTACAATAAATTCAACACCTTGCACATTTTCTTCAACCATTCGGTTAACAGCGTTACATCCACCACCACCAACACCAATAACTTTAATATTGGCAGCTTGATTAAAATCTAAATTTAAAGACATAATGATTCTCCTTTTTACTTATCTATTTCGTTGCGTTCTTATAATACCATTTTGATTTAACATTTGGTTATCGTTTTGAAATTTTTGAACATTTCCTTGCGGCATGTTCATATTTACAGGAACCATTTGCACGTTATTTGGTATATGATTTGGTACAAATTGTCTTTGCCCCATTTGTTGAGGAGGTAAGTTGTTTGGTACCATCCCTCTGTTTTGAACATTATTAGTTTTATTATAGTTTATTGGTCTGCCATTTACCACATTATTTTTTTGCTTTTCGTCTTTTTGAATTGTTATTGTACTTGTTTTCAAAACACTACTTGCTTTGTTTTGTTGGTGAGCAGTTACCATAGAACCACAAATTGCTGTGGTTCAAATTTCATTTGCACCTTTTACCATTGAATAATAGATAAGTGATTGTCTACTATACCTACTTTTTTTGATCAATTCTTTAAAACCAGCAATTTCAGTGATTTTTCCTGAATGATATATATTACATAACGCAATGTTATTTTGTAATTCTTTACCAATTTCATTGTCAACTTTTGCTATCAATTTAACTATTTCTTCTTCTATCATTTTTTTAATTTGTAAGAAGTTTAATTCAAATGTTTTTCTCTCTCTTGCGATGTATTTTCTATATATTGGAACTTGATCAATAGCGTCTGTTGAAAAGTTTATTAATTTTAATAGATACTTTTCTGCAGTATCATATTTTGCATCCAATCTAACAGCTAATGAATTAACTAAATCTTTTACCCCATAAGGTAAAGTGATTTTTTTCATTAAAGTCTCTCTTGAAAAGAAACCAATATCGATTTTTTCATTATCTCAGTTAGTTAATGCAAAAATTCTTTTAAATTCTTTTTCTGTTAAACATTGTCTTGCAAGACTGTAGTTTTGAATATTGTAAAGATGTAATTCTTTTTCTGCTTTTTTAACTACTTCTTTATGACTGCTAAACACTTTTTTATCTATTAAGTAAACATAAGATTCCATTTCAATAAATCTTGCTTTTATTCCAATTAGTAAATTACTTTTCTCTTGAACTCCATCTAGCTTAAAGCAAGATGGTCTTAATACAACAACTTCTTGTTTGATGTTTTTACATTTTTCTTTAGCATCTCTATACAGTGCGTTTCTATCATCATTTGTCACAATATAATTGTTTCTATCTGTGAACACTGTTGAATAGACTCTTTTGATTGTAAGGGTATTTGTAGGGAAAACTACAGATACTCTTACAATTTTTTCATCAAATGAAGTTTCAAATGCTGTTATCATTTTTTTTAGATGACGTGCAACAGCACTTGTATCTAAAACCTCATCATTATCAGTAAGTCAGTGACCTTTTTTACGGTCTTTAAAAATAACTCTAAGCCCTAGAGTTCCAGTTCTAAATTTTCCGACAAGAAAACGGATTTCAGTTTTAGTGATTTCTACAGTTGCATAAATTTCTGGAAAATTCATTTTCTAACCCACCTTTTTGATCGCTCATAATTTTGCACTATGAGAACGTCTGTTGTACTCCAATTCTTCTTCACTTGGAAGTACTGGTTTTTTTATAACAAGTTCAAACTCTTTTTTTGTTTCTAAACCTGCAATTGGAAGTTTAGATAAAAATTTATCTTGTTCATTTGTTGTTTTAGCCTTAAAAAGATCTTTAATTATTTTTTCTTCATGTGATTGAAATGTAATTACAACAAGATGCCCGTCTTTTTGTAATAATTCCAAAGACTGAATTAAAGATTTTTTTAAAACTTCAAGTTCGTTATTTACATATACTCTTAAAGCTTGAAACACTTTCTTTGCAGGGTGTTTCTTTTGTTTTAAGACTTTTTGAGGTAATGATTTTTTTATAATATCTACTAATTCAAAAGTTGAGTCAATTTCTTTGACTTCTCTTGCTTTAATAATATTTTTTGCAATTGCAAATGAGAATTTTTCATCTCCATATTTAAAGAAAATATTTGCCAATTGCTTTTCATCATAATTGTTAACAATTTTTTTAGCAGTTAAAGTATTGTTGTTAACATCCATTCTCATGTCCAAGGTTGCATCAAAACGATAACTAAAACCTCTAGAACCTTCATCAAACTGTGGTGATGAAACCCCTAGATCATATAATATTCCGTCAACCTTTTTTACACCTTGAATAGCTAACATTGCTTTAATGTCTGCAAAATTGCCCTCTAAGATAGTAAAATTACTTGAAACTTCATTTAGTTTCTTTTCACTTTCTTTGATTGCTTCCAAGTCTTGATCAATTGCATATAAATGCCCTTTATCAAGTTTTTTTAAAATTTCAACACTATGTCCTGCACGCCCTAATGTGCAATCCACATAAATCCCTTCGCTTTTAATGTTCAATAGCCCTATCGATTCATTAAGTAAAACTGAAATATGTTTTTGTGTCATTAATTTGCTCCGCCCAATTTTTCTGCAGCTGCATATACTTCTGCCTCATTAGTATTGGCAAGTTTTTCTTCATATGTAGCCTTGTCTCAAATTTCAATTCTATCTCCTAGCCCTAGGATATAAACTTGTTTTGAAACTCCGATTTTATCTAATAAGTTTGTGGGTATTTTAATTCTTCCTGCACTATCAATGTTTATTTCATCAGAATTAGACAAGATTAAACGTTGAATAGTACGTGTTGATTCGTTAAAACTACTTTTTTGCCCTAATTCAGAAAGTAATTCTTCAAAAGCAGCTGGAGTTCTAAGTTCCAAGCAGTTTTCAATACCTTTTGAAACAAAAATATTGTCTCCCAATTTATTTCTTAATTTAGAAGGGACTGTAAGTCTTTGTTTATCATCTAAATTATGTTCAAATGTCCCAAGTAACATACAATGTCCCCCACTTTCTCCCACACAAATACAATTATATACCACTTTTAAACATTTTCAATACTTTTTCACCAATTTCTCCCACCAAAGAAAAAAGTCATTCTAATGAATGACTTTTTTTGATAGTTTTGCAACTATTTCAAGATAACTTTTTTGTTCAACTTTTCTTAAGTAATCAAAAATATCATTTTTATATGTTTTTTTGATCTTATTCATGAAATTAGTATAGTGATAATAGATTGAATTTGTTACATTCAATCCAGTAATCGGGTCTAATTTATCAATTAATTGTTCTAGATTTTCTATACCTTCATCGATTATGTCGACATTAATTTTGTTATCCACCAAAGCAAGGCAAATTGATGATTTTACTGCCTCATCTGATATTTCTTTAAAAAAGTTTGTTGATTTCATTTTTTTCTCTCCATTCCTCTACACTATTACTATCGTCATGGTTTTGAAAAAAATGTACACTTTTTTTAAAGAAATTTAAAAAAAGTACAAAAAAAAGCAACATGTTGTTGCTTTTTGAAATTAATCAACTTTTTTAACTTCTTTGTTTTTGTAGTAACCACACTCACGGCAAACTCTGTGTGGTTTTATCATACTACCACAGTTTGGACATGAGATAATAGCTGAGCTTACTAAAGCCAAGTGACTTCTTCTCTTGTTCTTAGCAGCTTTACTGGTTTTTCTAAATGGTACAGCCATATTTACACCTCCGGTTATTCTTTTTCGAAATTAAATTCCTTTAATTTGTCCCATCTCGGGTCAACTTTATTTTGTTCTTCTTGTTGGTATTCATCTTCAGACAATAGTTTAAAATCTTTACCGACAAATGAAATTTTACCATAATTAATTGTGAAATTTATAGGAATATTTAAAACAATTTGTTCAATTGCGTATTCTTTTATGTTGAATTCTTCTCCTAAAACAACGTTATGTTGATCATCTTCGAATGCTTCAAAGAAGTATTCGTCGTCTCATTCAACATTAAAGTCATCTAATTCCACAATGTTTCCATCTCTTGCATCAATTGCTTTAATTGAACAAGAAATATTTGCATTTACTGAGATACTTTTTATATTTTCTTGATAAGTAATTGAACCTTCGACAAATAAATTGTCTACTTTTTGTATTAAATCATGATTATATTGATAATCTTGTTCAACATCATATTTTTCAGAAAAAACAATGTGTTTTTTTATTTCTATATCTTTTTTAAACATCTATTTAATCTCGATATTTAGTTTTTTGATATTTCCAAGTAAAGCATCTCACTCTTTAGAAACATCTTCATCTTTTAATTGTTTTTCTGCTGAATTAAATTCAAATCCAATACTTACAGCTTTTAAGTTTTTGCTTTGTAAAGCTTTATCTTGGTAAATATCTACCAATTTTATATCAACAATGTAATTAATACCCTCTTTAATTTGTTTTAGAACTTCATTATATTGTTTTTCTTCACCCAAAAGAATCGTTACATCTCTTGAAGTTTTTTGATATTTAGAAAGTTCTTTTACAGCAACTGAGTGATTAAATACTTCATTTATTTTTGTAATGTTTAGTTCAAATGCAAAAGTTGAATCTAATTTATTAGATTGTTCGAAACGAGGATTTAATTTGAAAATAAATCCAAGCAATTCACCTTTATATAAGATTTTTGCATTTATATGTGGGTGAATTTCATCAATTGTATTTTGCATTTGTTCAAATTTAAGTTCATCAAAATCTAATTGATAGTGACCTAAAATACTATCTAAAATACCTTTAACGTACTCATAACTTGCTTTAACATTAACATCAAATGCTTTATCTTGTAACATTTCACCACTAATTACAACTGATAAGTGATTTTCTCTTAAGTTTTTTGCATTATAAACATCTGCAAACTCATATAATTTAACGTTTTTATTACCTTTAGAGTAATTAAAACCAGCTATTTCAATAGCACTCAAAACTGTTGAAAGTCTATAAACTTCTCTCAATTTACTTAGTGGTGACATTAATTTAATTGGTTCTTTAATATCAAATAAGTTTCATTTTTCAACATTTTCACCGTTTTGTAGAGAATAAGTTTTAATGTTATTAAATCCTTGTCCAATCAAGTAATTTTCAACTTGACCTTTAATTTTATTGTTTAATTGTTTTTCTTTTGCATTTGCAGTTAAAACAACTGGTTGAGATTTTATGTTGTCATAACCATATAATCTTGCAATTTCTTCTACAATATGAGCTTCGTGAGAAATATCTGTTCTATTTTGGTCAATTGTAAATGTAAATTGACCATCTTTTTCTTCAACAACAAAATCTAAAGTTCTGAATAATGAAGTTATGTCTTTAACAGTTAAGTTAATTCCAATGATTTCATTTATTCTTTCAAGACTAACAATTACTTTGTTTTCTTTAGCACTTGATTCTTTTTGAATTTCTAACTCACTACTTGCCCCATATAAGCTATATTGATCAAATCAATAAATAGTTCTTTGACTTGCAAGATTGTAAAGTTTATCACTAATTGGTTTCATTCATCTTTGTAAGAACACACCACTAGTATTGTGAGCTTTTTGTTGTTTTCTCATCAATATTGGGTCTAATGATAAGTAAATTGCCAAAACATTTTTACTATCTTTTGTTGGTAAAAATTCATGATTATAATCAACTCCAAGAGTTGAAATTACTTCATTTTCACACATAATTTGTAAATTTGTTTCAAATTTGTCATTTGAGTTATTTTTTATTTCTAACTGAGATTTTAATTTACTTGGATCTAAGAAAATAACTGGTTGACCTGTTTCAAGCGCAATAATATTTGCAAGATCTAATCAAAAGTTATCAGTTGTTTTAACATCATTAAATTTCAATCAAATATCTTGGTTTGCAAAAATATTTAAATCTCATTCATCAATTGAATGTATTTCTTTAATGTCAAACATTTGCATAGCTATTGAATTAATTTTTTTATCAATTTCTGCACTGTTTTTAAAAGAAACAGGTACATTATTAGAACTTTTTTTAGGTTCTAATTGTTTAGAAATATCATTAATCTCTTTTTCAAAGTAATTTGCAACTTCTTTTAGCAATTGCATCGCACCCAACGCATCACTTCTATTGATTGTTAAATCAACCTCTCAAGTAGAGTCGTTAAATCCAATTAAATCCAATACATCAGTTTGTCCGATATGTGAATATTCTTCATCTTTTAAGTGAATTGAATAAATACCATCTTTTTCACTATCACTCAAAGCACTTTCACTTAATCCAATTTCTGTTAAAGCACAAATCATTCCTTCAGACATTTTTCCCTTAATTTCTCTTTTATCAAGTGTCAGTCCATTAGCAATAGTTTTTCCAGGTTCTGCAACAATTACATATTGACCTTCTTTTACATTGTTTGCACCACAAACAATTGGAGTAACTAAATCTTCTCCTAAATCTACAAAACAAAAGTTTAGGTGAGTTCCTTCCATTGGTGCTACATTTCCTACATGGGCTAATTTTAATTTGTCATTTAAACCTTTATAAGTTTTATAGGCATCTACTTCAAACCCAAGAGAGTTAAAAGCTTCTGTTATTTTTTCATCTTTAATTCCAGTTAGATCAATAAAGTTTTCTAACCATTTTCTTGTAATAATCATCTTTTAACCTCCCCTTAGTTTCCAAAGAACTTAAACTGATTTAAGAACTTGATATCATTTTCATAAAAGTCTCTAATATTTTTAATTCCATATTTTAGCATAGCTACACGTTCTACACCAATTCCAAAAGCAAGTCCTCCAACCTCTTTTGGATCTAAGCCATTAAGTTCGATAACTTCTGGTGCAATTAATCCTGAACCTAAAATTTCAATTCAACCTGTAAATTTACAAATTTTACATCCTTTTCCTTGGCAAGTTATACAAGTGATATCCACCTCTACTGAAGGTTCGGTAAAAGGAAAGTAACTTGGTCTCATTCTGATTTCTGTGTTTTCTGAAAACAATCTCTTACACATGTATTCTAAGATTCATTTTAGATTTGCAAAGCTTATTTTTTTACCAACAGCAAATCCATCTATTTGCATAAATTGATGAGAGTGAGTTGCATCATCATCATCACGTCTATAAACATTACCAAAACTGATTGCTGCTAAGTTTTTTTCTTTAGCACCCAATTTTGATAGATCAGTAAGCATTCTAGCTGTCATATTAGTACAGTGAGTTCTTAAAACAGTGTTATTGTCAATATAGAAAGTATCTTGCATATCTCTTGCCGGGTGACCTATTGGTAGGTTAAGTTTTTGGAAACAAAAATCATCAGTTTCATACTCAGTACCTGCTACCATATCAAAACCAAGTTCTGTAAAGATATCTGAAATTTCTTCAATCACAAGGTTTAGAGGGTGTTTAGAACCCATTTTAAGATTTAAACCTGGCATACTTAAATCAACTTTTTCATTTTCAAGTTGTTTTTTTAACTCTTCATGTTTAAATTTTTCATTTAATGAATTAATATGTCCAAAAATATGAGTTTTTACCTCATTCGCTTTAACTCCCACAGCTTTTTTTTCTTCAACTGCAGCACTTTTCATTGATTTTAGCACTTCATTTAACGGAGATTCTTTACCTGCATAAACTTTTTTAACTTCTTCAAGTTCAGTTGGGTTTTTAACAGATTTAATTTTCTCGTTAAAATTTTTTAAGATATTTTCCAATTGTTTTAACATGTTTATTTTCCTCTTCTATAAATATTTAAAGCATTTTTATTATACTAAATTATTACTAAAATATAAGTATAAAGTTAAATACAATGTTTTTCTCTACCTAAAATCAAAAATGAACTTCTTTTCAACCAAATTTCTCAAAAAACTCTTGGTTCTATCATAGTTACTTTTCTTGCTTTAATTCGTTTATTATCTGAGAATATTTTTCATCATTTTTATTTAGGGAGTTTAAGGTTATTAAAGTTTGTTTTATTAAAGTTTTATTCAATTTATTTAACTTAAGTTCATAATAATCATCAATATCAATAAACTGTTCTTTGTATTTAATTTCACTATGTAAATGACTGTATAAAACATATTCAACAAATACAGTATTTATAAAATCTCGTATGTTTGTGTAGAACTTTAAAAGAAAATCATTAACAATATTGGGATTTTCAATCGTTTTTAGATCTATCAAATTAAAATATTTATTAAAAAATTGTCTTAAAACCTCTATTTTATCTTGAATATCATTTTCTTGGGTTTTATTAAATTGAGTTTTTAAATTAAATTCCAAATATGTAAAAACATCATTTACATTCACTATTTCTGGAAATCCTGTAAATTGTCATTTGAAAGTTAATTGCTCAACTTTGCTGATATTTAAAGTTTTTGTATATTTTTCATTAAATTTTTTAAGCATACTCGAACCTCCATCGGTTATTTATAAGAAAATCTTATCATTTCAAATAGCTAAAAAAGCACAAAAAAACAACTCTTTCGAGTTGTAGTTTGACTTTGAACTGGCGGTGTCCTATTTTTGCATTATACTATCGTCGGCGCAGCTGACCTTGACTTCTGTGTTCGGCATGGGAACAGGTATTACTCCAGCGCTATGGCCACCAGATCTTAAGTTTTTTTTGAGAGTTGGTTACAAGTAACCGAATCAACCTCTCAAAACTGAATATTTGATTTTAAAATGTGTCTACAACAATATTCTTAGGATCTCTCTTTAGAAAGACGCTCGATCTATTAGTATTGGTAAGCTGAACACGTCACCGTGCTTACACACCCAACCTATCAACCATGTGGTCTACATGGGATCTTACTTCCGAAGAATGGGAAAACTCATCTTGAAGGAGGCTTCTCGCTTAGATGCCTTCAGCGATTATCCTTTCCGCACATAGCTACCCTGCTGTGCCACTGGCGTGACAACAGGAGCACCAGGGGTGCGTCCATTCCGGTCCTCTCGTACTAGGAACAGCTCTTCTCAATTTTCCTACGCCCACAACAGATAGGGACCAAACTGTCTCACGACGTTCTGAACCCAGCTCGCGTACCGCTTTAATGGGCGAACAGCCCAACCCTTGGAACCGACTACAGCTCCAGGATGCGATGAGCCGACATCGAGGTGCCAAACCTCCCCGTCGATGTGAACTCTTGGGGGAGATCAGCCTGTTATCCCCGGGGTAACTTTTATCCGTTGAGCGACGGCCCTTCCACACGGGACCGCCGGATCACTAAGTCCTGCTTTCGCATCTGTTCGACTTGTAAGTCTCGCAGTTAAGCACCCTTATACCTTTGCGCTCTTCGTACGATTTCCAACCGTACTGAGGGTACCTTTGAGCGCCTCCGTTACATTTTAGGAGGCGACCGCCCCAGTCAAACTACCCACCAAACACTGTCCCTGGCCCGGATAACGGGTCTAGGTTAGAACTTCAATGTAACAAGGGTGGTATTCCAAGGATGACTCCACAACCACTGGCGTGATTGCTTCAAAGTCTCCCACCTATCCTCTACATGTTACACCAAAATTCAATATTAAGTTATAGTAAAGCTCCACGGGGTCTTTCCGTCTAGTTGCGGGTAACCAGCATCTTCACTGGTACTAAAATTTCACCGAGTCTACAGCCGAGACAGCGAAGGGATCATTACGCCTTTCGTGCGGGTCAGAACTTACCTGACAAGGAATTTCGCTACCTTAGGACCGTTATAGTTACGGCCGCCGTTCACCGGGGCTTCAATTCAATGCTTCACCGAAGCTAACATCTCCTCTTAACCTTCCGGCACTGGGCAGGCGTCACCCTGTATACTTCGTCTTGCGACTTTGCACAGAGCTGTGTTTTTGCTAAACAGTTGCCCCTCCCTCTTCACTGCGGCTCACCATAAGTGAGCACCCCTTCTTGCGAACGTACGGGGTTATTTTGCAGAGTTCCTTAGCTATAGTTATCTCGCTTGCCTTAGGATTCTCTCCTTGACCACGTGTGTTCGTTCTAGGTACAGGCACCTAATAAATTAACGCTAGAAGCTTTTCTTGGAAGCGTGGAGTCATGTACTTCGTTACTAGCCTAAGCGTTCACTCCCCATAACGCTTCAGAGTTAAAGTATGCGGATTTGCCAACATACACTCCTTTGCGCTTAGACCGGCATATCCAGCAGCCGGCTTACACTATCCTTCTCCGTCACTCCATCACTTTATTAGGTGGTACAGGAATATCAACCTGTTGTCCATCGACTACGCCTTTCGGCCTCGCCTTAGGTCCTGACTAACCCTGGGTGGACGAACCTTGCCCAGGAAACCTTGGTCAAACGGCATGGAGGATTCTCACCTCCAAACGTTACTCATGCCGGCATAATCTCTTCTAAGCGCTCCACCAGTCCTCACAGTCTGACTTCATCGCACTTAGAACGCTCCCCTACCACTCACATTGCTGTGAATCCTAAACTTCGGTAATATGTTTAAGCCCCGGTACATTTTCGGCGCAAAGGCACTCGACTAGTGAGCTGTTACGCACTCTTTAAATGATGGCTGCTTCTGAGCCAACATCCTAGCTGTCTGTGCACCTTCACATCCTTACACACTTAACATATATTTAGGGACCTTAGTTGTAGATCTGGGCTGTTTCCCTCACGAGCATGGACCTTATCACCCATGTTCTGACTGCCGAGTATGAAATTATGGCATTCGTAGTTTAATTGTAATCAGTACCCCTAGGTGGGGCCATCATACATTCAGAGCTCTACCTCCATAATCCTAAACCTCGACGCTAGCCTTAAAGCTATATCGGGGAGAACTAGCTATCTCCAGGTTCGATTGGAATTTCACCCCTAGCCACAAGTCATCCGCGGTCTTTTCAACGAACGTCGGTTCGGTCCTCCATTAGGTTTTACCCTAACTTCAACCTGCTCATGGCTAGATCACCTGGTTTCGTGTCTACGACATCATACTAAACGCCCTATTAAGGCTCGCTTTCACTACGGCTCCGCGTATTCCGCTTAACCTTGCATGATATCGTAACTCGCCGGCTCTTTCTACAAAAAGCACGCCATCACCCATTAACGGGCTCTGACTTCTTGTAAGCATATGGTTTCAGGAACTATTTCACTCCCCTCTCGGGGTACTTTTCACCTTTCCCTCACGGTACTGGTTCACTATCGGTAAAATGGTAGTATTTAGGCTTACCCAGTGGTCTGGGTAGATTCCGACAGGGTTTCACGTGCCCCGCCGTACTCAGGATACTCACTCGAGTCTAGTGCATTTCGCATACGGGGGTATCACCCTCTACGCCGCTGCTTCCCAACAGCTTCTGCTATACACTAGATTTGTAACTCTAACATGAGTCCTACAACCCCGGCCCGTAGACCGGTTTGGCCTGTTCCGCTTTCGCTCGCCGCTACTCACAGAATCACATTCGTTTTCTTTTCCTCTGGGTACTAAGATGTTTCAGTTCCCCAGGTTCCCATCGCATAACCTATGTATTCAGTTATGGACGCTATGAGATTAATCATAGCAGGTTTCCCCATTCGGACATTTCCGGATCATAGCTTACTTCCAGCTCCCCGAAACTTTTCGCAGGTAGTCACGTCCTTCGTCGGCTCCATTTTCCAAGGCATTCACCATATGCCCTTACTATACTTTCTTAAAAAGAAATCCTATTGTTATAGATAATCTATAAAAAATTAATGAAATTTTAGTTTTTCTTAGTAATTTTTAAGTTACTACTACGTTTAAATATAAATTTATGAAACGTAAGAAAAATAAAATTAATTTTTTCTCATCAAATATTCAGTTTTCAAAGATCGATTTTTCAAAAATTGCTGCGCCTAAATGGCGCTAAAACAATCTTTGAAAACTAGATAGAACCAGAATATAATCAAAAGCTGTTTTATCGATTCGCTCAGCTTTCTCTAATCTACAGTTTACTCCATAGAAAGGAGGTGATCCATCCGCACGTTCCCGTACGGATACCTTGTTACGACTTCACCCTAATCGCTAATCCTACCTTGGTACGCTCTCTCCTTACGGTTAAGATACGTGCTTCTGGTATTACCAACTCTCATGGTGTGACGGGCGGTGTGTACAAGACCCGAGAACGTATTCACCGCGACATTGCTGATTCGCGATTACTAGTGATTCCGGCTTCATGAAGTCGAGTTGCAGACTTCAATCCGAACTGAGACCGACTTTTTGAGATTAGCTCCCCCTCGCGGGATTGCGACTCTTTGTATCGGCCATTGTAGCACGTGTGTAGCCCAGGACATAAGGGGCATGATGATTTGACGTCATCCCCACCTTCCTCTAGCTTACACTAGCAGTCTCATTAGAGTCCTCAACTGAATGTTAGTAACTAATGATAGGGGTTGCGCTCGTTGCGGGACTTAACCCAACACCTCACGGCACGAGCTGACGACAACCATGCACCACCTGTCTCAATGTTAGCCTCCACTACATCTCTGTAGCTTTGCACTGGATGTCAAGCCCTGGTAAGGTTCTTCGCGTTGCTTCGAATTAAACCACATGCTCCACCACTTGTGCGGGTCCCCGTCAATTCCTTTGAGTTTCACTCTTGCGAGCATACTACTCAGGCGGAGTACTTAATGCGTTAGCTGCAGCACCGACTAATGCCGACACTTAGTACTCAACGTTTACGGCGTGGACTACTAGGGTATCTAATCCTATTTGCTCCCCACGCTTTCGTGCCTCAGCGTCAATAACAGGCCAGTAGACCGCCTACGCCACTGGTGTTCCTCCATATATCTACGCATTTCACCGCTACACATGGAATTCCATCTACCTCTCCTGCATTCTAGTCTGCCAGTTTTCAAGGCGAACCGGAGTTGAGCTCCGGGCTTTAACCTCAAACTTAACAAACCGCCTACGCACCCTATACGCCCAATAAATCCGGATAACGCTTGCCACCTATGTATTACCGCGGCTGCTGGCACATAGTTAGCCGTGGCTTTCTGATAAGGTACCGTCAAACTAAAAGCATTTCCTCTTCTAGCATTTCTTCCCTTATAACAGAGCTTTACAATCCGAAGACCGTCATCACTCACGCGGCATTGCTTCATCAGGCTTTCGCCCATTGTGAAAAATTCCCTACTGCTGCCTCCCGTAGGAGTCTGGGCCGTATCTCAGTCCCAATGTGGCCGATCAACCTCTCAGTTCGGCTACGTATCATCGCCTAGGTGAGCAGTTACCTCACCTACTAGCTAATACGCCGCATCCTCATCTTCTAGCGACCCAAACGGGCCTTTTAACTTCTTCTGATGCCATAATGAAGTCGTATGCGGTATTAGCAGTCGTTTCCAACTGTTATCCCCCACTAAAAGGTAGATTAGATACGTGTTACTCACCCGTTCGCCACTGGGTGCAAGCACCCCGTTCGACTTGCATGTATTAGGCATGCCGCCAGCGTTCATCCTGAGCCAGGATCAAACTCTCATTAAAAATTTATAATGCGAATATTTTGATTCTTGACTATATCTGTTTTATTGTTATATTTTACTCAAAAAATTGAACTTGTATTTATTGTACAAATTTAATTGGTTGTTGTTGTTCTATCTAGTTTTCAAAGATCGTTGTTTGCCGCATTAGCGACAAGAATAAATATATCTTATTTCCAACATAATTTCAACATATTTTAGAAATATTTTGAAAATAATTTAATTTATTTTTTAGCCCTTAAATAAAGGCTTTTAACCTCCACTTAACGGCTTTTTAATAATAGCACACTAAAATCAAAATAGTTCATTTTTTTTGAAAAAATTTAAAAAAAATGGTAAATTTTGCATTTATTGTTACTTGTTGGGTCAAATAACCAAAAAAACCAGTAAAAACTGGTTTTTTTGGTTATTTAAAAGTTTTATTTTATTAAATAACAATCATTATTTTTTAAGTCCGTTGTTTAATGTAACATGACTAAAATAACTAAAGCATGTTACAAAAATAAGTGAACTAAATAGTGGTCCATAAATATACTTGAAAGATACAAAATAATTAGGATTTGCAATAATGTAATAAGTGTTGCTCAAGTTTCAAAGAGTACCACTATATGTAAGGTAATAAACTCAGTTTACATACTTTACAGGATTCAAGTAACTTAAGATTAACACTCCCCTCATTTGAGTTAGACTGTTATGTATAAAGAAGTCTCCAAAAATAAGAATTCAAACAATAAACAAGACCACAAAGACTTGTGCTAAGTATATATTTGTCAATCTTCCAGAAATCAATATATTAACCATTAAGATCATTAAACTAAGAATTCAAAGATTTATAATCATTAAAATAAATGCTTTATTTCTAAAGAATCCATCAAAATATTTTAAAACCACTTTATTTATAGTAAATGAATCTAGAATACACAAAACAGAAGAACTAAAAATATACGAACTTAAAGCATATACTGAAAAAACCACAGCCATTGAGAATAAAAATTCTCATTTTTTTATACCAAAATTCTGTAATTGTCTTAGAAAAACAGTTTCTCTTCAACTTATTAAAAAGTAAGGAATAAAGGTTCCTGCAACAATAATTGAAAGACTCAAAAAAGGCCCTACAGCTATGATTTCATCAGGTTTAATAGATCTATTTATATAAAAGTAGAATAATATGATTTGTATCAATAAAGGCAATATTAAGACGTAAGCAAACATAGATCAGTTTTTAAAGTTAGATAAGAATATGTATTTAATACATTTATTTATTTTATTCATTTTCTAGACCTCAATATCAAAACTATACATATCGTTTTGCTTTCCGTCTTTATCAATAGGTTTTACCCCTATTTTTATATTCCCACTGTTTGGTTTTAAATCTTTTAAGAAATAGTCGCTTTGAGTAGTTTCTCCCACTCTATATCAACGATCGTTAAAGAAAGTGTATATTTCATAATAACTTATGTTATTTCCCTTACTTGTGTAACCAAAACGTATGTTGTAATCTTGGTTGTTTCTAGAAATGATATACTCTAAACTTGGTTTTGAAATTTCAGCTTTTTCAATATTTTTAGTAACATCTAAATTTTCAATAGACAATTCACCAACATTCAATTTAAAGTAAGTTTCATTAGGCTTAATTGATAAACCAATTTTAGATAATTTATTATCTTGATTAATTGAACTTATTTGATTTAAATCATAGGAAATTGATTTTCAACCATCACCAAGAGAAGTTGAAGTTAACTCAATTTCTTTTTGTGTGTCAATTTGTGTAGATTGATTTGTTGTTGTTAACAATAATTTAACATCAGCATTATCACCATCTTTATAAACGAAATTGATTTTTCGGTTCTTTTTAGACAAATTAGTTCCCATTATATCTCAATAATAAGTTTTGTTAGTATCTCATTTTGCATCTACAATGGCACCAGTTTCATCAAAACCTCCACCAATTGCAATAGAGTTACCTTTTTTATAAACTACATCATAATCTCAAGCTCCAGTTATATCACTAATTGGTAATGGTTCATCTTGGTTTGCTTTGTCATAAACTTGTCATCTGTAACTTGGTAAAGTATCTACAAGACGTCTATTAGATCATGGATATTGTGTTGAAGTTTCATCAGAAACAAATTTAATACCACTCCCTGTTGAGAAGTTAGTTTTAAATAATGCTTCATTATTATCATCATTTATAATAGTTTTTTCAGTCATTAAGCTACCAATTCCAAAACTTGTAGAATTATAACCCTTACCTCCATTTGTAGAGTAATCATATAAAGTATTTAATATATCATCATTGGCTTTTTCTTTATCTTTAAATTTTACTCTTGGGTCTGCTAAAAGAAATTGAACGTTTTTATTTTCCATACTATCAGGAATTGATGTTGAAATTTCTTTACTTGTTTTACCAATATCTTTTTTTGATATAAACAAGTTACTTCCACTATATTGAATATCATTCATCAATTGATTTGCCTGAATTTGTAGTAAAGCTGCTCTTTCAGGAGATGTGCCTTTTGGTGTTAAACCAGAAACAGCACCTGCAAAAACTCCTGTACCATTATCTAAATAAGTTGTAAATCCTGTAAATTTATTTTTATCAAAGTTTCCATTTTTGTCTTTTAAATATGTTTGATTTTTAAAATCAAAAAATCCTGATAATTGTGAATTTACCCCTTCATCAATAATGGTCATAACATCACCGCCAGTATACTCATCACTATTATCTAAAAATTCCATTGAACGTTCTGGAGATTCAGAAAAAGTTGTTACTATTTTTGTAACTTTTTTTCTACCATTATATTCTCCGGTAGTTGTAGTAATTTCTCCCGTTTGTTTATCTGCAAACTCTCCGTTTGTTGCTTTTAAACTACCCTCATTTGTATAAAAAATCATATCTAAATCTTGGATTCTACTATCTTCAGATCTAAGAGTTTTATTATTAAAATCTTTGATAATTTGTGCAACATCACTATTTTTTAAAATTCATCCGTCAGGCATACTACCATTGGCTTCATTGTTAAAGAATCATCCGTCAAAACCCATATAATCTGCAATTTCAATTAACTTATCAACTATTAAAAAGTTTCCATACTCATCTTTTTTTAGAAAATCTTTTAACATGTTTTTTGAAAGACCATGTCATCCATCTAAAAATATATTTCCATAAACTTTTGTTCCATTTTGATGACCAGCTTCAATAATATCGGCTGGAGGTGGAACTATTGGTCCTTCAAGTCAAGAACCAGATCAGTTAACAACTCCAGTAATATATTGATAATTTATTGGTGTATTTTCATATGGATTTTTTGTACCAACAATTGTATTGTCATAAGTTCTATGTTTTCTACTTGTAAATCCAAGCGGCATAAAAGTAATATCTTCATTTTGCTCAGGACTTAATTTTGTAGCAACACTAGTGCTTTTAATTAATGGTTGTCCTGATTTATTGTACTTTGCATCCATATCTTTATTTGGATCTCAATCCAAAATTGAGTTAATTTGTCTATATCTTTGAGAAGGAGTGTTTACTCCAAAGTCAGATACAAAATTACCATTAGGCATAAAACCTTTATTTAAAGGCACACCAGTAACAGCTTGTTTTAATATATTTTGAGATCACTGAAAACCAGTGCTAAATGTATTGTAATCTACAAATCTATTAACTTTTTGTTTGTTAGTTTTTCCTAAATAATTTTCTTTAGTTTCACTTGTTAATGCATTGGCCTCATTGTAATTATTAAAGTCTATTCCATCTCCAAAATTACTATTTGTTCAGTCAAAGTCTGGTAAATTTTCAAGAAAGTTATTATCATTGTTAATTAAATAACAAGAAACAACATTTGTTGTAGTACCAGCTATTAGTCCTAATGCAGTAAGTGTAAATAATAGTTTTTTCATTATTTTTTCACCCCGAATCTGAAAGTATATTTATAAAGCACAACAACTAAAATAGTAAAAACTATTGTTAATGAAATTGTTATACCTATTGAACTGAATGGAGCAAAATTACCATTAAAATATTTTGGTATTATTTGAGTCATTCCGAACTTGTCAGCAAATTGATAAGAACTTATCAACATGTTTGTTCATATAAAATATTTATAAGGATTGATATAACCAAATATTACAAATATAAGTTTTTCATTTGTAAATGCAGGATTTGCAAATGCATCACTAAAAATAACTAAGAATAAAAATACCAATTGAATTACTAGTAAATTTAATACAGTTTTTTTAGAAACACATGTTAAAACTAAAATCATTGCAGAAATAAAAACTGATAAAAGAGCAATATTAAATAGTAATACTATTCAAAGTGTTCAATGTATATTTGTTAAAAGTGGAAAGTTAATACTTAATAATTTTGATCAAAGTACGATATTGTACCCTATAAGATTGACCAAAAAAGAAGAAATAATAAACAAGAAAGTAATTGTAAATACAGCCACAAATAAATTAACCTTATTTAAAGAACCAACTTTAAATTTAATTAATAAATTTTTCTTTTTTCATTCATTTATTGTCAAAGCTAAATAAACTGGTGCAAACAAAATTGAAGTTAGCATAAAATTTATAAAGATTGGTGGCAATAACATTTCATATGTATTTGCATTTCAAATATAAAATAAAGCAAAAAAGCTTACTAATGATAAGAAATGAACAAAGATATACGTTTTAATGTTTTTAAAAATAATTTTTGTGAAAAATGCTGTTGTTTTAATATCAAATGAAAATTTATTTTTCATTTTCATAATATTTAATTAATCTCTTTCTTAATGTTCCATATTCCTTAGTTATTTCTTCGATATTTTTATCTTCATAAACTGTTCCATCTTTAAGAATGATCACTCTATCACAAAGCGCTTCTACTTCTTCTGGTATATGTGAAACAATTAATAAAATAATTTTCTTTTCTTTTTTATAGTTTTGAAAGAAACTTATTAGTTTAATTTGCATTTCTAAATCTAAACCTGTAATAAGTTCATCTAAAATCAAAACGTTTGGTTCGTTAATAATTGATAAGAAACAGTTAATTCTTTGTCTTTGTCCACCAGACAAAGAACTTATGTCTCTTGAAATAATGCCTTCTAAATCAAAAGCTTCTACTAATTTTTTAAATTCTTCTGTTTTCTTATAACTTTTATCTTTGTAAAAAGTTATAAGATCCGATAATTTTGTTCCAATTGGTCATGAACCATCTTGAAATTGCATACCAATATTTAGGTTTTCTTGTCTTACTATTTCACCTTCTGTTGGTTGAATTAAATTTGCTACAAGTTCAACTAAAGTGGTTTTTCCACACCCGTTTGAACCAACTACAGCAACAGCTTCGTTTTCATTAAAAGTTAAGTTTATTCCCTTCAAAACAACTTTTTTACCGTAGTTCTTTTGTACATTACTTAAATTAATCATTTTTTGGTCCCTTGTCTATAAAAACATAATTGTAAAGTTCATCAACTTTGTCTTTTAAAATTTTATTTGGAGCTACTTTTGGAGTAGGATATTTACCTTCATTTAAATTTTGTTCGTAATTTTCAGGTTCAACTGAAAAATTTGCATCCCCTGTGTCTGGATTTATAGGAACAAAACCTCCATATGTATAAAAGTTAAGATTTAATTCATAACTCACTGATGTATTTATTTGACTTATAAATACCTTAAAGTAATAAAAGAAAGTAAAAGCATTAAAATATTTTAAATAATAAAGAACTTCACTCCCAGTACTTAATAAGTTATTTCTACCTAAAATATAGTTTATGTTTGCTTGAATGTATTGAACTTTAATAGTACTTGCAATAAGATATTGAATTTCATCAGATTGTTGAACCTTTTTTGAAACTTCACTAACTTTTTCGCTTGGTACACCTTGTTCATCAACAGCAATTCCAGGTTCTACTGGGTTTTTTGAATAGAATTCAAATAAACTTGTATAGTTGTCAATAAAAATTTGTTGAATTTCATTTGTATACTTATCAGTATCTAGATTTGCATAATATTCTAGAGTAGTTCATGTATTCAAAAAATCTTTTTCAATTGGTGGCCATTCTCTTGATGGATTCACTATTGACATAAGTTTGTTGTCTAACGTTTTAGTATTGACGCTTGTATTCAATAAATTTAAAAGTGAATTTACTAGTATAGTTAAAATCATAGCAAATATCATCATTAAAGATATTAGTTTTTTTCTTGTAATTTTCATAATTACCCCCTTGACACAGCGTAAATATTATAAAATAAAAAATTAAACTTTTAAATGATTTTTGGTAAATTTTATAAAATAATATATATTTTTGCGGAAAAATTTTCTTTGGTTATTTTGTGTATAAAAAAATAGCATTTTAGCCAAAATGGTTAAAATGCTATTCTTCAAAATCTGGTTCTAATTCTATTGACCCTACTAGTTCATCAAACTTTTCTTGCTCAATATCTTTAATGTTTTTGGTATCTTCTAAAATCTTTCCACCCTTTAAAAATATCATTCTATTACATAATTCTTTTAATGTTTCAAGATTATGGTCAATTATAAAGACATTTTTATATTGATCTATTTTAGATTGGATTCTTTTTGTTATTTTCCTTCTTCAAAAAGTATCTAAAAAATTAAACGTTTCATCCAAAATCAAAATATCACCACTTAATAACTCAAGTAACATAAATTTATATCTTTGTTGTTGTCCTGGAGAAAGATTTGAAAAATATTTCAGTTTGTGATTATTTAGTTCATAAAATCCAAATAACTTGTTTAAATCAGTTTTTTTCTTATATAAATTTTTAAGCAACAATGCTATATCAAACAATTTAACACTACCATAGTTACTAACTTGTTGTAAAACATCATAAGTAGAGGTTAAGTCTATATCTGTGTTTTTTTGGTAAATAAAGTTTTGTGAAATAGTTTTAATAAAAGTTGTTTTACCTGAACCATTACTTCCAACCAAAGCTATTATTTGTCCTTCCTCTATTTTTAAGTTTTTTATTTCAAGAGTAAAGATATCACTGATTTGTTTGTTGATATTTATTATTTGTGTCATAACTTCAACCCCCTTTTAACTCCAAGTGTAAGTCACATTAAACCAATCAATACCAATAAATTAGAAATATAAGGTATTCAAAATAGAGCATTTTTAGTTTCTAAGAGTCAAATATTGAAAAAAGGTAATATATTAAAAATAACTTCAACTGACTTTATTTCAAAGATTGGATTAAAAATCATATTTAAAAAAGCGGTACAGATTATGACTAAAATTAATAATATTAAAGTTATTGATACTGCCATTCTATCTTCGGGTAAAAATTTGAATAAAGTAAATAAAATTATAGCTAAAGTTATGCAATATAAAATTATCCTTACATAGTAATCAAGTAAAAAATTTAAAATTCCATATTGAGCTACCATTTTGACATTAAAAGATCATGTTCATACCAAGTAAAAAGTTAAATTTAAAAACGCTAGAATTAAACCATTTAATAAATACGTTCATATTATTTTAATTGGAGTTATTTTAGAACCTTTAATTTGGTTTCATAAACCACTTTTAAAATCATCATATAAGTAATAGCTAAATAATAAAATATAAATTAAATTAACACCTATAAAAATATTTAACCCAGCTCCTAAAAATACTCCCCCTTCTTCATCTTGGATTTGCATTGAATTCACTAAGTTATATAAGATATTAAAAAAATTACTGGCAATAAAAATGATTAGAAGTATATATCATTTATTTAATGCTCTTTTAAAATTAAAATTTAAAATATTTAACATTTATATCTTTCTTTCTTTGTTATTCGTCATTGTTTTAAACATAACACACAAAACACAAAAAAACAACTCTTTCGAGTTGTAGTTTGACTTTGAACTGGCGGTGTCCTATTTTTGCATTATACTATCGTCGGCGCAGCTGACCTTGACTTCTGTGTTCGGCATGGGAACAGGTATTACTCCAGCGCTATGGCCACCAGATCTTAAGTTTTTTTTGAGAGTTGGTTACAAGTAACCGAATCAACCCCTCAAAACTGAATATTTGATTTTAAAATGTGTCTACAACAATATTCTTAGGATCTCTCTTTAGAAAGACGCTCGATCTATTAGTATTGGTAAGCTGAACACGTCACCGTGCTTACACACCCAACCTATCAACCATGTGGTCTACATGGGATCTTACTTCCGAAGAATGGGAAAACTCATCTTGAAGGAGGCTTCTCGCTTAGATGCCTTCAGCGATTATCCTTTCCGCACATAGCTACCCTGCTGTGCCACTGGCGTGACAACAGGAGCACCAGGGGTGCGTCCATTCCGGTCCTCTCGTACTAGGAACAGCTCTTCTCAATTTTCCTACGCCCACAACAGATAGGGACCAAACTGTCTCACGACGTTCTGAACCCAGCTCGCGTACCGCTTTAATGGGCGAACAGCCCAACCCTTGGAACCGACTACAGCTCCAGGATGCGATGAGCCGACATCGAGGTGCCAAACCTCCCCGTCGATGTGAACTCTTGGGGGAGATCAGCCTGTTATCCCCGGGGTAACTTTTATCCGTTGAGCGACGGCCCTTCCACACGGGACCGCCGGATCACTAAGTCCTGCTTTCGCATCTGTTCGACTTGTAAGTCTCGCAGTTAAGCACCCTTATACCTTTGCGCTCTTCGTACGATTTCCAACCGTACTGAGGGTACCTTTGAGCGCCTCCGTTACATTTTAGGAGGCGACCGCCCCAGTCAAACTACCCACCAAACACTGTCCCTGGCCCGGATAACGGGTCTAGGTTAGAACTTCAATGTAACAAGGGTGGTATTCCAAGGATGACTCCACAACCACTGGCGTGATTGCTTCAAAGTCTCCCACCTATCCTCTACATGTTACACCAAAATTCAATATTAAGTTATAGTAAAGCTCCACGGGGTCTTTCCGTCTAGTTGCGGGTAACCAGCATCTTCACTGGTACTAAAATTTCACCGAGTCTACAGCCGAGACAGCGAAGGGATCATTACGCCTTTCGTGCGGGTCAGAACTTACCTGACAAGGAATTTCGCTACCTTAGGACCGTTATAGTTACGGCCGCCGTTCACCGGGGCTTCAATTCAATGCTTCACCGAAGCTAACATCTCCTCTTAACCTTCCGGCACTGGGCAGGCGTCACCCTGTATACTTCGTCTTGCGACTTTGCACAGAGCTGTGTTTTTGCTAAACAGTTGCCCCTCCCTCTTCACTGCGGCTCACCATAAGTGAGCACCCCTTCTTGCGAACGTACGGGGTTATTTTGCAGAGTTCCTTAGCTATAGTTATCTCGCTTGCCTTAGGATTCTCTCCTTGACCACGTGTGTTCGTTCTAGGTACAGGCACCTAATAAATTAACGCTAGAAGCTTTTCTTGGAAGCGTGGAGTCATGTACTTCGTTACTAGCCTAAGCGTTCACTCCCCATAACGCTTCAGAGTTAAAGTATGCGGATTTGCCAACATACACTCCTTTGCGCTTAGACCGGCATATCCAGCAGCCGGCTTACACTATCCTTCTCCGTCACTCCATCACTTTATTAGGTGGTACAGGAATATCAACCTGTTGTCCATCGACTACGCCTTTCGGCCTCGCCTTAGGTCCTGACTAACCCTGGGTGGACGAACCTTGCCCAGGAAACCTTGGTCAAACGGCATGGAGGATTCTCACCTCCAAACGTTACTCATGCCGGCATAATCTCTTCTAAGCGCTCCACCAGTCCTCACAGTCTGACTTCATCGCACTTAGAACGCTCCCCTACCACTCACATTGCTGTGAATCCTAAACTTCGGTAATATGTTTAAGCCCCGGTACATTTTCGGCGCAAAGGCACTCGACTAGTGAGCTGTTACGCACTCTTTAAATGATGGCTGCTTCTGAGCCAACATCCTAGCTGTCTGTGCACCTTCACATCCTTACACACTTAACATATATTTAGGGACCTTAGTTGTAGATCTGGGCTGTTTCCCTCACGAGCATGGACCTTATCACCCATGTTCTGACTGCCGAGTATGAAATTATGGCATTCGTAGTTTAATTGTAATCAGTACCCCTAGGTGGGGCCATCATACATTCAGAGCTCTACCTCCATAATCCTAAACCTCGACGCTAGCCTTAAAGCTATATCGGGGAGAACTAGCTATCTCCAGGTTCGATTGGAATTTCACCCCTAGCCACAAGTCATCCGCGGTCTTTTCAACGAACGTCGGTTCGGTCCTCCATTAGGTTTTACCCTAACTTCAACCTGCTCATGGCTAGATCACCTGGTTTCGTGTCTACGACATCATACTAAACGCCCTATTAAGGCTCGCTTTCACTACGGCTCCGCGTATTCCGCTTAACCTTGCATGATATCGTAACTCGCCGGCTCTTTCTACAAAAAGCACGCCATCACCCATTAACGGGCTCTGACTTCTTGTAAGCATATGGTTTCAGGAACTATTTCACTCCCCTCTCGGGGTACTTTTCACCTTTCCCTCACGGTACTGGTTCACTATCGGTAAAATGGTAGTATTTAGGCTTACCCAGTGGTCTGGGTAGATTCCGACAGGGTTTCACGTGCCCCGCCGTACTCAGGATACTCACTCGAGTCTAGTGCATTTCGCATACGGGGGTATCACCCTCTACGCCGCTGCTTCCCAACAGCTTCTGCTATACACTAGATTTGTAACTCTAACATGAGTCCTACAACCCCGGCCCGTAGACCGGTTTGGCCTGTTCCGCTTTCGCTCGCCGCTACTCACAGAATCACATTCGTTTTCTTTTCCTCTGGGTACTAAGATGTTTCAGTTCCCCAGGTTCCCATCACATAACCTATGTATTCAGTTATGGACGCTATGAGATTAATCATAGCAGGTTTCCCCATTCGGACATTTCCGGATCATAGCTTACTTCCAGCTCCCCGAAACTTTTCGCAGGTAGTCACGTCCTTCGTCGGCTCCATTTTCCAAGGCATTCACCATATGCCCTTACTATACTTTCTTAAAAAGAAATCCTATTGTTATAGATAATCTATAAAAAATTAATGAAATTTTAGTTTTTCTTAGTAATTTTTAAGTTACTACTACGTTTAAATATAAATTTATGAAACGTAAGAAAAATAAAATTAATTTTTTCTCATCAAATATTCAGTTTTCAAAGATCGATTTTTCAAAAATTGCTGCGCCTAAATGGCGCTAAAACAATCTTTGAAAACTAGATAGAACCAGAATATAATCAAAAGCTGTTTTATCGATTCGCTCAGCTTTCTCTAATCTACAGTTTACTCCATAGAAAGGAGGTGATCCATCCGCACGTTCCCGTACGGATACCTTGTTACGACTTCACCCTAATCGCTAATCCTACCTTGGTACGCTCTCTCCTTACGGTTAAGATACGTGCTTCTGGTATTACCAACTCTCATGGTGTGACGGGCGGTGTGTACAAGACCCGAGAACGTATTCACCGCGACATTGCTGATTCGCGATTACTAGTGATTCCGGCTTCATGAAGTCGAGTTGCAGACTTCAATCCGAACTGAGACCGACTTTTTGAGATTAGCTCCCCCTCGCGGGATTGCGACTCTTTGTATCGGCCATTGTAGCACGTGTGTAGCCCAGGACATAAGGGGCATGATGATTTGACGTCATCCCCACCTTCCTCTAGCTTACACTAGCAGTCTCATTAGAGTCCTCAACTGAATGTTAGTAACTAATGATAGGGGTTGCGCTCGTTGCGGGACTTAACCCAACACCTCACGGCACGAGCTGACGACAACCATGCACCACCTGTCTCAATGTTAGCCTCCACTACATCTCTGTAGCTTTGCACTGGATGTCAAGCCCTGGTAAGGTTCTTCGCGTTGCTTCGAATTAAACCACATGCTCCACCACTTGTGCGGGTCCCCGTCAATTCCTTTGAGTTTCACTCTTGCGAGCATACTACTCAGGCGGAGTACTTAATGCGTTAGCTGCAGCACCGACTAATGCCGACACTTAGTACTCAACGTTTACGGCGTGGACTACTAGGGTATCTAATCCTATTTGCTCCCCACGCTTTCGTGCCTCAGCGTCAATAACAGGCCAGTAGACCGCCTACGCCACTGGTGTTCCTCCATATATCTACGCATTTCACCGCTACACATGGAATTCCATCTACCTCTCCTGCATTCTAGTCTGCCAGTTTTCAAGGCGAACCGGAGTTGAGCTCCGGGCTTTAACCTCAAACTTAACAAACCGCCTACGCACCCTATACGCCCAATAAATCCGGATAACGCTTGCCACCTATGTATTACCGCGGCTGCTGGCACATAGTTAGCCGTGGCTTTCTGATAAGGTACCGTCAAACTAAAAGCATTTCCTCTTCTAGCATTTCTTCCCTTATAACAGAGCTTTACAATCCGAAGACCGTCATCACTCACGCGGCATTGCTTCATCAGGCTTTCGCCCATTGTGAAAAATTCCCTACTGCTGCCTCCCGTAGGAGTCTGGGCCGTATCTCAGTCCCAATGTGGCCGATCAACCTCTCAGTTCGGCTACGTATCATCGCCTAGGTGAGCAGTTACCTCACCTACTAGCTAATACGCCGCATCCTCATCTTCTAGCGACCCAAACGGGCCTTTTAACTTCTTCTGATGCCATAATGAAGTCGTATGCGGTATTAGCAGTCGTTTCCAACTGTTATCCCCCACTAAAAGGTAGATTAGATACGTGTTACTCACCCGTTCGCCACTGGGTGCAAGCACCCCGTTCGACTTGCATGTATTAGGCATGCCGCCAGCGTTCATCCTGAGCCAGGATCAAACTCTCATTAAAAGTTTATAATGCGAATGTTTTGATTCTTGACTATATCTGTTTTATTGTTATATTTTACTCAAAAAATTGAACTTGTATTTATTGTACAAATTTAATTGGTTGTTGTTGTTCTATCTAGTTTTCAAAGATCGTTGTTTGTTGCCTCAATGACAACTCTATAAATATATCTCATTTAATTTACTAATGCAACTAAAAAATCACTTTTTTTTAAAAAAAATTAAAAAAAAAATCACAAAAGTGATTTTAAGCGAATAAATCTAGTATTTTAAGGGATTTTTCAAACATTTTATAATCAGATTCTATTTTTTTAGCTATTCTTTTTGACAATTCTTCAATAGTAATGTTTTTTGTAAATTCAAATGTACCAATTGGATAAAAAGATTTACCTGTTTGAACTCTATCGATATATAATTCTTTTTCAAAACCCAATGCCAAAAGATCACTTTGTTTTTCATTTAATATAGCGTCAATTACTTTGGGTGAGAAAAATTTAGCTGCTCTAATATCTGTTGCACTTGTATTAACTCTATAATTCTTGTTAAATTCAACAGATTCTGATTGATAATTGTCTTTTCCTGCTTTTCCTTTTCTTGCATTTACACCTTTAAAACTAGCGTCAAAATTTTTACTTTGCAATAGCATTGTGTTAGAAGAAACATATTCTATATCTACAGCTTCAATAATACTTGAGATTGCAAAATAACTTAATCACATTGATCTACCTTGAAAAACTATGATAGGACTATTTATGATAAACAAAGCTTTTTGGTCATTTATCTTAAATTCCAATCTGTTTTGTTCTATATTTTGAGGGAAATTTAGCAAACTATAATAATCACCATACACGCCATATCTCTTTTCATGCATAGTGGTTGGTTTTAAAGCATTTAACTTTAAATCAGTAATGTTTGATTTACCCAACTTTTCCGTAAAATAATATTTATATAAATTTTGAATATAATTATCTTTATAAAGAATTTTATAAAGATTTCTTTCACTATTTCTTAAACCAAACTCTTTTTTTCTATATACAAATATATAAAATAAGGTTCAAAGTACAACCAATACAGAAGAAATTGAAAATACCAAAAGAAATATAAGACTGTCTTTATCATTCCTCAAAAATTCTCTAGAAAAGAAACTGATAAGACCAAAAATTACAGCTATTGTTATGCTTGAAATGAAGACAATTTTTGAAACTATTTTATGAAAAGATAATTTTCTAATTGCCTTTTTTAACTTTTTATTACCTTCAAATTTATTAAAGATATCGTTAAAAATATCGTTAAAATTATTCACTTTTTCCCCAACCTTTAAAACTCATTAAACATCTAATTAATTTGATTATAACAAATTAAAACAAGTTAATTTTTGAATAAACAAAAAAACCACATATGTGGTTTTTTATGCAAATAATTCAATAATTTTTAACGATCTTTCAAATACCTTTAAATCTTGTTCAATCTTTTTAGCTATTAATTTAGCCAAACCTTCTCAAGATAAATTTCTTCTAATATTGATAACTCCAACAGGATAAATTGGTTTTCCAACCAACATTCTGTCGTTGTAAACTTCACTGTCAACTCCAATTGAAAAGAAATCTTTAGATTCTTCTTTTGTCATCCCCTCAATTACTTTTGGAGATAGGAATTTAGCTGCTCTAAAATCAGTTGAACTTAAATTAATTTTAAATTTATTATTAAATTCTACAGATTCTGATTGGTATGAGTCTTTTCCCGCTTTACCTTTTCTAACTCTGATTCCGTTAAAACTTTGATCGAAATCATTACTTTGTAAAAACATCACATTTGAAGAAACTGTATAAACTCTTTCACTTCTATTTCTACTATTTCAATAATTACCTTCAGTAAATTTATGTGGTCTATTCATCAAAAACATAGCTTTTTTACCATTAATTGTAAATTCTAATCTATTTTCATTTACATTTTTTGTAACTGGTAAATTTGAAATGAAAGCTCTATATCCACCTCTAGATCTTAGCGGTACTGAAGTTGGATTTAATGGATTAAATTTTAATTCTTCCACTTTTTTATTTGTTAAGTTTTCTTGAAAATACTTTAAGTAAATATTACCCAAAGTTTCATTTTCATTTAAAGCCTCAAAGAATTTCTTCTCTTTTTTTAGAACTATTGAATCTCTTTTGAAATAAAATAATACTCCAAAAATCAATAAACTTAGTGTCAGCAAACCTACTCCTATAAAAATAGCAATCATTATGATTGGATTTAGAGTACTTGCAATAAAAGAGTCCATCACAAAGACTCCACTTGAAATTAATAAAAAAAGTATTATCCCAAAAACAGACAGAATAGCTAAAGTAACTTTATAAAAAGCTACTTTTTTCATAGCTTTTTTTACTTTCGAGTTACCCGTATATGCTAATTTAATATCTTCTATTAGTTTTTCGTTGTTATTCATCTTTTAATACCTAGAATGAGATTTCTACGTCTGCTCTTTCTTCTTCAGTTATTTCAAAGAATGATTTAAACACATATCCAAGTTGCCCTGCAGCAATATTTTTTGGATAAATATTAATTTCCTGGTTAAAAATACTTACATTTGAGTTGTAAATTCTTCTTGAAGCAGAAATATCATCTTCAATTTTTCCTGTTTGAGCCATTAAATCTGCAACTAATGCTGTTGATTTTAAATCTGGGTAGTTTTCTAATTGAATAGAAACATCTTTTGCAACCTTGTTTAACATGCTTGCATTTTTTTGCATTTCATCAAGACCTACTCCAGTTCTCATTGCTGTAAGTGTTGTTAAAGTTTCTTTTTCAAATTTAATTCCACTTTTTACAGAATCAATTAACTTAATCAAAGTATCTCTTCTTTTTTTCAATTGAACATCAATTCCAGATTCAGCTTCACTAACTTTTGTATTTAGTCTTCTTAATCTATTGACGTTTGATACGTGAGCAATAAGAGGAATTATAATAATAAATGATATATATCAAATTAAAGCTCCTAAAAAAGATTTTTTTGGTTTTGTATTTGCAAGGTTATTAATATTGTTATATTTTTGTTCTGGTGTTATCATCATTTCACCCTTTCTACATTAATGTAATTATACCAAAAACACTATTCAATAAAATACTTTTTAATGAGTAACTTAAACAAAAAACCGCATTAATTATTAATGTGGTTTTTTTATGCAAATAAATCAATTACTTTAAGAGAATCTTTAAATAATTTTACGTCTAACTCCATTTTATCAACAACAAGTTTTGCTAATTTATTTCAATTTAAAACTTTTTTAATATCCATTACGCCAATTGGATAGACCGCTTTACCACTACTACATCTATCAAAATGTACATAGTCTTCTACGCCAACTGAATGAAAGTCTTTAATATCTATTTGTGTTAATCCATCAATTATTTTTGGTGATAAAAACTTAGGCGCAATTAAATCATTTTGTGATTTGTTTATTCTATACAACTTATTAAAAGCAACAGACTCTGTTTTATAGTTTTCTTCTTTTGCTTTACCCGGTTTCACCTTAACACCACTAAAAGTATAATCGTAAAATTTGTTATCTATAAAAATTGCGTTACTTGAAACATAATATGTCACTGTAGATTTACCACGTCTTTCAACAAATTTTAAAGGTGAATTAATTATAAATATAGCTTTTTTACCATTAATGTTGAATTCTAATCTATTTACATTAAAATCACTTACAACTTTTAAATCCTTCATATAATTTTTATGATTTCCTTTACCACGTTCTAAAAAAGCTGATGATTTTTCAAAAATTATATCGATACCACTTACATTAGAATTTCCACAATTTTCTATAAAGTATTTTTCATAAATCATTTCCACTTTATCATTTTTATAAAGTATTTTGTAAAACTCGTTTTCTAGAATTTCAAATTTCTTATTTAAAGCTTTTCTAGAAAATAAAGTTGTTAAAACTAAACAAACAACCACTATTACGCAAATTGGTAATAAAAAATCTGGAAGCTTTCTTAAAAAAGCAAAATCATCTTTCATTTTAAACAAAAATACACCCAAGAACAAAAAGGGTATTGTTAATAAACTTGATAATCTAGGTATTAATCTACACATAGTCATTTTAAAAGTGATCGTTTTTATTTTTTTATTTTCTTTAAGAACATCCGATATTTCTTTTATCATGTCTTCTTTATTATTACTCATTTTAACCCTCTTATTCATTAACAAAATTATACATAAAAAACACCCTACATAGACATTAAAAAAGTTCCTAATAGGAACTTTTTTAATCATCTCAATCAATTGTTGGTGAACTTGTTTGTTCGTAATCGCTTTCACCATGAATTGGGTCCATAAATTTGTTTGAATCTAACTCCATAGTTTGAGTTTTTTCTTTTTGTAAACTATTTACAATATTTGATTTACTTACAACATGATCTGCTGTTGGAGTTTTAGGTTTAATTTCACGATTTTGTTTTTGCATTGCTTGTCAAATTCTATCACTATCCCCTAAGAATACTTTCCCTTGGAAACTTTCATCATACTTTGCAGCTTTTCTCTCTTCTTTTGTTTGAACAGCTTGAGCACTTACAACATTTCCAATTGGCTTATTATATTCTCTTGCTTTTTGAGCAGCTCTTCTTGGAACTATGGTTTGTTTGTAAGGATCTTTTGGAGAACCTGTATATTCAATCGGATCTGGTTGTTGTTGTTTTACCTGTACTTTAGTACTTTCTACAGGTTTTTCAATCACTGTTTCTTCAACAAATTGTTGGTCGAATCTTTCTAATTCTTTTGTTTGTTCTTCTGTTAATTGACTTTCGTCAAATATACCATTTGCTAAATCATTTCTTAACTTCTGTAATTTATCTGCAATATTGAATGTTTCATCACTTGGAGATGAAGTAAAGTTTGGATCTGGTTGTGGCATTTTATTATTTTGATAATTAATTGGTTCTTGATTTTGCTCTTCATAGTTTTCAGAATTGTTTGTTTTTTGTTTAGCTTTCTTTGATACTTTTTCATCATTTATACCTTTAAAAGTTTTAGAAACTGAAGCAATTGCTATTATTGTTGAGAAAGTTGCTAAAACTATTAATACTATTGGAAAGATTAAGTGTAATGGTGAAGTGAAATAATAACCATCATTTATTCAAACATCTTTTCCTCCATTTGGAAGGAAAACTATTGTTAGAAATACTATTGCAAATACTGTATTTGCAATATTTGTTAATAACGCAATTATAGTAAGTGGCTTAGATTCAAATAAGAAGTATCTCAACATTGAAGCCAAGAAAGAAACTGCTGTCATTGCAAGAACAACATTTTGTATTCAAGAATAACTAACTACTTGGTCTTGATCAAAATTAAAAACAGAAATATATGTGAAATTTAAAGTGGATGTCACCGTGATTCCATCATCTATAGTTAAAAACATACCTAAAGACGCAAAAATACCTACTGCAAAAGTAAGTACAGAAAAAACTATCCCTAAATTCTTTGTTTTTTTCATCAAGATTACCCCTATCTTAAATAGCCCTAAAATACAAAACTATTGTAGCACAAAACTAAAAAATTACACAATTTTTTTTCATTTTTTACAAAAAAATGCAATTTTTTAAAAATTGCATTTTTACTAGTAATTTATCACTAAACCTTTGTATCTTGTCATGCTTAGTAATGCTTCGCGAATACCTTGCACACCTTCACCAGAATCTTTAATCCCTAAGAATGGGAAACAATCTGGTCCACGTTGTGATTTAGAATTGATATTTACAGTTCCTGTTTCAATTTGTTTTGCAACAGATATTGCAGTTGAAATATCTTGACAGAACACACTTGCTTGTAAACCAAAGTTTGATTCATTGGCAATTTTGATCATTTCTTCAACACTGTTGATTCTTATAATTGGCAATACAGGTCCAAAAGGTTCTTCTCAAGCAACTTTCATATCAACAGTTACATTATCAATTAATGTTGGTCACATTAAGTTTTGTTCTCTTTTATCACCAGTTAAAATAGTTGCTCCTTTTTCTTTAGCATCATCTATTAATCCTTGAATAAAATCAGCTGATTTTAAATCAATAACTGGTGTAATGTTTGCATTTTCACTTGGTTTACCTACAGTTAATTTTTCAACTCTAGCTTTTAGAAGTGGTGATAATTTATCTGCTATTTCATCAGAAACCAAAACTCTTTTAATAGCAGTACATCTTTGTCCTGAATAACCAAATGCTCCACCAATAATTTCGTCAGCATATTTTTCAAGATTTTTATCGTCTAATACTAAAGCGGGGTCTTTTCCACCTAATTCAAGAACAAGATCAGTTGAACTTCCTTGTTTTCTAATTTGATTACCAATTCCTACACTTCCAGTAAATGAAATCATATCAATTTCTTTGTTAGAAGTGATGATATCTCCGATTTCTCTTCCTCTTCCAGTTACAACATTAAAAATTCCTTTTGGTAATTTTGCATTTAATGCCAATTGACCTAAAAATGCTCCAGTTAAACTACCTGCTGTTGCAGGTTTAAATACTACAGTATTTCCCATTACAAGTGCTGGTGCAATTTTTGCAACAGCTAAATTGATTGGGTAATTAAAAGGTGAGATTGCAAGAATCACTCCCTTAGCAACTCTTGAAAAAATACCAATTTTATTTTTGGCTCCCATTCCTTCACCTGTCATTGCTAATGGGTCGATTCTTTTAGCTTCTTCTAGTGTATAGTCGATTATTTCAATAGTTCTTTCAACTTCACCTAAAGATTCTTTTAAACCTTTTGCAATTTCTTCAGACATGATTTGAGCTATTTCATTTTTATTTTTCTCAATTTCATTTCTAAAACTTTTAACATATTCCATTCTTTTTAACAACTCAACTTCTTCTCAAGCTTTTTGAGAAGCTCTAGCAGCTTTGTAAGCGTTATCTATATCTTGTGCAGATAGAGCAGTAACTCTTCCAGCAGGTTGTAAAGTTGTTGGGTCTATGATTTCTAATCATTGACCGTTATCAATAAGTTCATTATTAATAAGTGCTTTAAATTCTCTCATTTGTTTTCACCTCAAATTCATTATACATTTTTGTATATGAAAAAAAATTTAATTAAAAATGTTATGCATAATGATTGAACCTGCAATTGCAACGTTCAAACTTTCAACATCTTTTGTTGTATTTAAAATATAATTTTTATCACATTGTTTTATAACTTCTTGACCAATACCTTGTCCTTCATTCCCTAAAACTAATGCCACTTTTTTATTTTTCAATTCACCAATATCTTTAATTTGACTTTCATCTCTTAAAAAAGTTCCTACAACAAAGTAACCTTTCTCTTTTAAGTCACTTATCAATTCAATTAAGTCTCCATAAATTATGTTCATTTCAAAATGGTTTCCTTGAATTGCTCTCAAAACCTTTGGATTATATAAAGATACAGTTTCTTTTGAACAGTAAATATTTTTAAAACCAAAAGCTTTAGCACTTCTTATTAAAGTTCCTAAGTTTCCAGGATCTTGAATATTGTCTAATACCAAAACATTATCTTCAAAAAATTCAGTCTTTAATATTTTACAAATTGCAAAAACATGTTGTGAATTTTTTAAATCACTTAACTTGTCTGCTACATTCTCAGAAATTTCAACAACTTTAACACTTTCAAAATTATTTAAATATTTTTGAGTAGTTAAAACTAATTCTACTGCATCATTTTTTATAGCATCTAAAACAATATTTAGTCCTTCGACTAAATATTGTTGTTTTTCAAATTGTTGTTTTTTTTGTTTCAACTCACAAGCATCTAAAATTAATTGATTCTTTACTGATGTAATTTTGTCCATATTATTCTGCATATGCAAAACCTATTTCATAAAGTTTATTCTCTGGGTTTGCATAGTCCTCTCCTTTATATTTTGGGTCCTTAACAGGATAACCAAACAAAAATTGCGCTTTTCTTGGTGGGTCTAAAAGTTTTGCTTGAACTGAAGTCATAGGGTTTATTTTTTCTCCCCTAGCTTTTTTAGCTTTAGTTTCGTTCATAAGATCTTCGTAATCTACAACTCCTTGTTGTTTTACAAGAATTCAGATTTTATTTTCATCATATCACTTAACTATTTTTTGGTATTCTTTTCAAGTAAATTTTCTAGCAGTATTGCTAGCAATAAATCTATTGCCCTTTTCATTCCAATCAACAGCAAAATCTTTTCAAATTATATTTCCTGTTCTTCCATAATTCATAAGTTCTTCTGCTTTTTCTAAAGTTTCTTTTAAAGTTGCTTGACCGTAACCTATAAAAGTATTTCCACTTCAAAATGATATGTAATTTTGTTTTCTTGGATTTCAAAGTTCTTCATGACAAGTTGCAGCAACTCATCATCTTCCATCCACGTTATTGTTATATATTTCAAAACCATATTTATTGTTTTTTAGAACCACTTCAGTTCTATTGATTTTTACAACTTTATGTTTAAAGAATTTAACAATTTTTTCAATTTCTTGAGGTTTTAGTTTTTCTCTAGCTTGTTTGTGAGAATTTTTAATTAAAGTTTGTGCATCTCTTTTTACAGGAGAGGCACTTGAAGCTGAAGGTCTATAACCTGCATAAAGTCTATTTTCGCTGTTTGGATCTGGCATAACCAATTCTGAAGGACCTTCTTTTTCTTTAGGTTTTCCTTCAGCTTCATCTTTGATAGCTTTTAATCTATCAATAATGCTTTTAGCTCCTTGTTTAGCTTTATTATTAGAACCTATAACTTCTGGTTTTTTAGACTCCACCTCTTTTTTTGTACTACTTTCAAAATTGGATTCTGGATTTCAAGATTCTGTTTCTTTTTCAACCTGTTGTTCATCAAAGTCAACTGTTAAAGTTGGCATTTTTGGGTCACGAGGATTTGAAGGTTGATAGTCAAATAATTCTGTCTTTTTACCTTTTGACATATCTAGACCTCCTTTCTTTTAATAAATTTTCTAATAATTGTTATCTTGTCTTTCAAAGTTTGTCTTATTTTTTATATTATAAGCATCTATAATTTCTTCTTCTCCAAAAGAAAGAGTTGATGCTATTGAAAAAAATGAATTGGCAAGATTTGTAAAAGACTTACTATCTCTTGTTTTTTCAAATATTGCTATAGCACTTAAACAATTTAAATAATTTTGGGTTATTTCGCAATTATCATCTTCAAATTTATAGCTTTCATAATCAAATTTAATGTTATTTCCAAGAGAAATCAGAAAGTGAATACCATCGATGTATTCTTCTAATAATACATTTCTTTCACTAGCTTTTTTATTTGATCAAAACTTAAACGATCTCTCTTCATTAATAAATTCACAAACTTCAACATAAAGAGCTACAATTTTCTTATCAAAAACTTCAAGTTCCTTGAAATTCTTGTTTTCAATTATGTATTTATCTAATTGTTCTTGTTTTTCAGATAGATATTTTAAATTATTTGTACTTAGCATAAATAGTTCTCCTATAAGTCAATCATAAATAAAAAAGTGCAAGGTTTCTAGTGTGTGAGGTAAAAAAACAAAATAAATAAAAATGACAGTATAACTGTCATTTTTATTGAAACTAAATCTCTAGTAACCAGGTTTTTTAAGAAGTTTAAACATATTTTCTTTGTAAACTTCAACTCCCGGTTGATTGAACGGATTAACTTCTAGTAAATATCCACTCATAGCACAAGCTTTCATAAATCAATATGCAGCATAACCAAACATTTCAGCGTCCATTTTTTCAAACTCTAAAATGATATTTGGAACATCTCCTTTGTTTGCATGCGCATCAACTACCCCAACTAATGCTGTTGAGTTTATTTCGTGGAAAGTTTTAGAACTCAAATAATTAAGTCCATCCAAATTTCCTTCGTTTTCTGGAACTCCTAAATCTTGAGTTGGTTTTTTAACATCAATAATTGTTTCAAAAAGAACATTTTTTGTACCTTCTTGAATAAATTGCCCTAGTGAATGCAAGTCGGTTGAAAAAACACAACTTGTTGGGAAAAGACCTTTTCCGTCTTTTCCTTCTGATTCACCAAATAATTGTTTTCATCATTCTAAAAACAATTGCATTTGTAATTCATAAGAAACCAAAGTTTCTGCTTTATAATTACTTTCAACATTAAATATGTATCTTGCAATAGCATATTTATAGGCTTGATTATTAACATCTTTCAATTCTTCCATAGCTTTAAAAGCTCCTGCAAAAATTGCATCAACATCAACACCAGCTACTAATAGAGGAAATATACCAACGGGTGTGAATACACTAAATCTACCACCAATATCATCTGGAATAGTAAATGTAGCATAACCTTCATCTGTTGCAAGTTTCTTTAAAGCACCTTTTGCTTTATCTGTCACTGCAACAATTCTTTCTCTAGCTATTTCTTTACCTTTTTGATCAACTAGTTTTTGTTCAAATACTCGGAAAGCAATACCTGGTTCTGTTGTTGTTCCAGATTTTGAAACATTAACAATACCAAATTCTTTTCCATCAATATAATCTAGAACTTGTTTAGTATAAGTTGAACTTATTGTATTACCAATATAGATTAACTCTACTTTATCATTGTGATAAAGACCTCGGATCATTTCATCAGCTGCTCTCGCACCTAAATAACTTCCACCGATTCCAATAACTAGAAGCACTTCAATATTACTTCTTAATTTTTTAGCAACTGATTTCATTTCTTGAAATTCGTTTTTATCATAATCTTTCGGTCAATTTACTCAACCTAAAAAATCATTTCCTAATCCTGTCTTATTTTCAATCATATCGTGCACTTCTTGCACTCTTTTTTTATCAAAGCTCTCTACGCTTTTTTCAATTTTTGAATTTAAGAGATTTATATTTATCATTTTTAATACTCCTTTTGTGAAATTACTCATTGTCAACTATATCTTTTAATTTACCAAAACCATCACCTGTCGGTTTGATTGAAGAATCATTTTCTTTTAATAATTCTGGTCTTAGTTTTTTGTAACTCAACTTGATTTGATTCTTGTCGTTATCAAAATCAATTACTTCAACTTCAACTTCATCACCTGATGAAACATATTTTGAAATGTCGTTTACAAAATAATCTGAAAACTCGGAAATATGGATTAATCCTTTAATAACCTTATCTCCATCAACAACTTCACAAAAAGCTCCATAAGCTACTACACTCGTAACTTTTGCTATAACTTTTTGTCCTTTTTCGATCATTTTTTCTTTACTCTCCTCTACTAAAATTATAAACATAAAATAAATAATTCATAGGAAATTTTAGAGATTTTTTTTAAAAAATAAAATAATATAGAAAAAAGTAATAAAATAATATTAAATGACTGGAGAACATAACAATGACAAATATCGGAATAGAAGAACAATTAATGAAAGACATAGAAAATTCTTTTGGTAAAGATTCACTCTTACGCGAATCTGTAAAAACAATCCGTTATTGGAATAAATGTATAGTTTGAGCTTGGGTTTTATTGGGATTAAACGTTTTTGGCGTTCCCCAATTGATAATTTTAGTTCCTATAATGTTTATGCTAAAAGTAACTTTTACATCATCATCAATTTTTTTAATGCTAGCTGGAGCTTTAAATATCGCCGGTTATGTCCTTACAATTTTAACGATTGTCAAGGGTGTAAGAACAAGGAAAGAGAAAACAAAAATTATTTGAACACAATTATGTGCGGGTACAGAAATTGAAAATATTTATGAGAATTTTTTTAACGCGAATATGAAAAATAATAATTTAAAAGATTTTAAATTCTTTTTCCCTGAACAACAGTTTGGAAATGAAGTCCACAGAATGGAATCAACCACTTATTTAAAAAATGCACCAGTTCCTCGTTTTAATCCAGCATATGGATATTTCAAATTTAAGTATAAAGATTTTTGATGTTACTTCCAAGTTGCAAGACCATTAGCTTTTGAAATAAAAGTCACAAGAATGAGAAACGGAAGAGCTTACACTACAACAATTACCACAATGGTTTCAACCACAAGAATATTTTATTTAGATAAAAATATGGATAGATCTTTAAGAGGAATAAGAATGAAGCTTGGTAAGGGTGCTAAAGATAGTTATCAATCTGAATCTATTGAATTTAATAAAGTTTATTCTGTTAACGCTTCATCAACAGATATTAGAGCAGCACAATTTATAACACCAAAAGTAATAACTAACTTCTTAGACACTCGCCCTTTCTTTTACAGTGCGGGAATTGACGAAACTTTTTATGCAGACTTTTACTACCAAAATAAAACCTATACCCCACTTGGTCAATTGCCAATTTCTAAAATAACTACAATAGAAGATTTATTTAAAAAAATTCATGCAAGTATTTTAATTGACTTTTCACTATTCAAACAAGGTATAAGACTTGTATATAACTTTTATTAACAACTAGCAAAGTTGTTTTTTTTATTTTTTGTTTGTCCTTTTTACATTGCTCTTATTGGTTAAAAGTTATAAACTTATTATGAATATATAGAGGTGAAAAACATGGAACAAAAAACATTAGAAGAAAAAGTTAAAGGAATTATTGAACAATTAAGACTTTATGTAACCCAAGATGGAGGAGATATGGAGTTTATTGCTATTAAAAATCGTTTAGTTTTTATAAGACTAAAAGGAAATTGTGTCGGATGTGGACTTACAGATTACACTTATAAAGATGGAATCGAAAGTATACTTCTTGAAGAATTTCCTTATGATATTGATGGCGTAGAATTGGTAATGTAGGAGAAAAAAATATGATCTTAGCAACAACAACAGAAATATTAAATACTTTATTTACAGGTGTAAGCACTGTAACTGTAGTTTTAGCATCGCTTATTTTACCTCTTTTATTAAAAAAGAATAGCGACAAAAACAATAAATTAATTGCTGCTCAAGAAGCATTAACAAATGCTTTTGACAAATATTTTTCAGAAGATTTTGTTAAAAATGACTTTGCTTGATATTGCGCAGAGATATTGGCCATTCAAAAAAGATTCTCTCTAACCACTGTTCATTGCATTAATTGTAAAAAGAAATGTACAACAACCAAATACATGGATTATTTCAAAAAAACAATTAGAGCAATTCCGGAAGTAAATAACTTTTCTTTTAAATCAAGAAAATGAACTTTTAAAATTGAAATGAGTGTCCTTTCTTGTTACAAATGTAAATCTAATAAGACTATTAAAGATATTAAGAATGTAATTAAATAAGAAAGGTAATTTTTTAAAATGAAAAAGAAGAAATACGAAAAAGATGAAAGACTTTTAAATGATATTAAAAATTTTTATTCACAAAGTAGTGAACTTACCGAAATTATGAAAAAAATCAAATTTTGAAGAACAATTTTTATAGTAGCAACTGTAATTAGTACACTTTCTATAATAGGAGTACTTGCAACTGTTCCTGGAATAGCAATTGGTGAAAAACCTTTTATTCAAAAAATCGCTTATGGAATTGGAGCAATGGCTGCGATAGCACTGCCAGTTATGGGAACTGCTATTAAAAAACTATTTGGTTTTAAAAAACAAGTGTGAACTTTATTTTGTGGAGGAAATATCATTGAACAAATTTATTCTCTTCATTTCGAAAACACAATGAAGACTCAAAATCTAACAGATTTTGAGTTTATATTTACAGAAAAAACCACAAGCATTAGGAAAACATATGATTCACATACTGTTTTCATTGCAAATGCACCAATTCCTAAATTAAGCAATGGGATAAGTTATATAAAATTTAAATACAAACAAAAAGATGGTATTTTCCAAATTAATGAACCCATTGATTTTGCTGTTATTAAAACTAGAACAGTAAATGGAAAAACAGAAGAATACGAAGATATAACAAGAGTTTCATCATACAAAGCGCTTTACAATTCAGATTTAGACAAAGAATTTGAAGGTTTTAGATTAAGACGCGGAAAACCAAAAAAAGATGCCTATCAATGTGAATCAATAGCCTTAAATGATAAATACAACTTAAATGCAGATTCAACAGATATTAGAGCTGCAAAATTCTTGTCTCCAAAAGTAATTAACGACTTAGTAGATAAAACAGATCTAAGTTTTTATTCAACTGGTTTAAGTGGTGATTTTTATACAGACTTCTATTTTGCACCAGCATCAATTTTACCTATTGGTGAGGTAAGTATTTCTAGTTTTGGTGGAATAGAAAAATTATTTTTACATATACATTGAAAAGTTTTAGAAGACTTTGATAAGTTCAAAGATTCTATGAATATAATTAGAGCATTTAATTAATAATCGTCGGGGTGATATAAATGAAAGAAGTAAAAACAGAGCTTTTTAGGCAAATAAATGATGCTATTAAAATAGATTCCTTTGCAAAAGTTGATGAAAAATTGAAAAAGAGTTACAAGAATAAAACTTTATTTTCTATAATATTTTGTTGTGTTTTTGCTGTTGTTGTAACAACAGCAATTATCATTCTTGTATTAGCATTTATTGTTGGTATAAAAGCGTTAGAGATACCTGGTTTTGTTTGCTCAGCAATTTTACAAGTGTCAGTTTATTCAGCGATAGCTGTTTGATTTATTTGAAAAAAGAGCAAAACTAAAGTTAACGAACAAGTATTTGAAGATTTTTTAAAATCTAATGAAATACAAAAACTATATTTAAAATATTATGAAGAAGAATTTGAATTCAAAGGTTTAACTAATTTTGAATTCAAATTCAATAGTACTTTTACTGAACCTTCACTTCTAGTTGGATCGGTTAGAAATTTTAACAACCTAATAAGATGTCCTGAATTAAATGAAAACAACAGTTACTTTTCATTTGTTATAAATGGACATAAAGGAGAATTTCAAATAGATTATCCAAAAATTTTTGCAGAACCTAGAACTTCTAGAGGTGTGGATGGCAAAGCATTTATTTCTAATACCAAGATCTTTTTAGATTCTACAAAATTTGATAGTTCATTAAACGGATTGGTTGTAAGACTTGGAAAACCTGAAAAAGATGAATATCAAAATGAGTCAATTATGTTTAATGACTTCTTTAATATAAATACATCTATTACAGATTTTAGAGCTGCAAAATTTTTAACTCCAAAAAATGTTGAAATTATCTTGGAAAATATAACTGAAAATTTCTATTCAATTGGTTTTAATAATAGATTGTTTTCTGAACACTTCTATAATTACCAATTTATAAATACTATTGGTCAAATTGACAAAGAAAAAACATCTTCTTTGAACTATATAGTTGAATCTATTTACAAAAAAATTAAAATGGATTTTGACTTATTTAAAGTAGCATTGGATTTAGTAAATAAAGTTAATAATTAAAAAAAACCTCTTTACGAGATTTTTTTTATCCTACAGAACCTTCCATATCCATTTTAATAAGTTGGTTTAACTCAACAGCATATTCCAATGGTAATTCTTTTGTAAATGGTTCTAAGAACCCCATTACAATTAATTCCAATGCTTGCTGTTCATCAATTCCCCTACTCATTAAATAGAATAATTGTTCTTCACTAACTTTTGAAACGGTAGCTTCATGTTCTATTTGTGATTCATTATTGTGAACCTTATTTTGAGGTATAGTGTCTGAATGTGATTGATTATCTAAAATCAAAGTATCGCATTCAACTCTTGCTTTAGAATATTTTGCATCAGGTCCAATATATGCAAGACCTCTATAGTTTGCAGTACCGCCTTGGAAAGTAATTGATTTTGAAATAATTTTTGATTTTGTCTCTTTTCCAAGGTGAATCATTTTACTTCCAGCATCTTGATAAACACCTTTTTTAGCAACAGCTATCGAAATAGTGTCACCTTGAGCTCTATCACCCTTCAAGATACATGAAGGGTATTTCATATTTATTTTTGAACCAATATTTCCATCAATTCATTCCATTCTTCCATCTTCTTCAACAATACTTCTTTTTGTTACAAGATTTAAAACGTTATCACTTCAGTTTTGAACTGTAGTGTATCTAACATGACTTCTTTTTCCAACAAAAATTTCAACTATTGCTGCATGAAGATTGTGTTTTGAATAAACTGGTGCAGTACATCCTTCAACATAATGCAATTCTGCATCATCTTCAACTATGATTAGAGTTCTTTCAAATTGACCAGACTCTTGATAGTTAATTCTGAAATATGCTTGTAAAGGCATTTCAACTTTAACTCCTTTTGGAACATAAATAAATGTTCCCCCTGATCAAACCGCACTATTTAAAGCTGCATATTTATTATCTCCAGGAGGCACAAGTTTTCCAAAATACTTTTTAAATAATTCAGGGTATTCTTTTAAAGCTGTATCACAGTTTGTAAAGATAACACCTTGTTCTGAAATACTTGTTTTCATATTTTCATAAACTGGAGTTGCATCTCACTGTGCATTAATCCCTGCAAAAAAGTTTTTTTCAGCTTCTGGAATACCGAGTCTATCATAAGTTTTTTTGATATTATCTGGTAAATCATCTCAAGAATCAACGATTCCATCAGTACCTCTGGTGTAATAATAGTAATCTTGAAAATTTAAAAAGTTCAAATCAGGACCGAAATTAGGTTGAGGTTTACTTTCAAATTCTTTAAATGACTTCAATCTGTATTCTAACATTCATTCTGGTTCTTCTTTTATTTTAGAAATTTGTCTAATAATTTCTTCATTTAGACCTCTTTCAACTTTTAAAGTTGAAAGTTCTCCTTCATTGAAACCATATTTATAATCACTAATTTCTTTTATTTCTTTTTCTTGTTTAAGTTTTTTCATTATTTAGCCTCATTTTCTAAAATATGTCTTAAACCATCAGCACCTAATAAAGCACAATTGATTCTATTTCCTTGTTTGCCTATTTCTCAAAAAGCAATTAACTCATCTAGCATTTTTTCATCATACTTTTCTCCAATTATCATTTTATGATAATTGTTTAAAATATCTAAAGCCTCTTGTTTTGATTTATCTTTCATTTGATCACACAAGATATCTATTGCAGCTCCAGAAATTGCGCAAGTAAGTCCATCAAAATTTGCTTCTAATACTTGTCCATCTTTTAAAATTAATTGAACATTAATTTCATCAGCACAAGTTGGAGAATCTTGATATTTTATAAAACTATTTTCTTTACCTTCATCAATACCTTTATTATCTGGTTTTGTATAGTGTTCCATGATAATTTGTCTTAACTGTATTTTATCTTGTTTATCAATCATAATTATTTACCTCTTTTTATATTAAAGTTTCCATTCAGTTATCACTGTGTTTTAAAGCTTCAACCAATCTATCTATATCTGATTTTGAGTTAAAGATAGAAAAACTTGCTCTAATTGTTGTTTGAGTATCAATTACATTGTTTGAAAGTCTTGCACAATGTTTTCCTACTCTAACTGAAATGTTGTATTTTTTATTTAAAAACACTCCAAAATCTTGTGCATTTACCCCATTTACATTAAATAAGATAATTGGACTTTCATTTTCTAGGTTATAGAACGTGAATTTTTCTTGATCTAACTTAGCAATTTTCTTGATAAAGTGTTTTTTTAACATTGCTTCATAGATTTTAATTTTTCCAATCCCAATTTTTCCAATAAAAATAAAAGCTTTTTTTAATCCATAAATTGCACTCATATTTAAAGTTCCTGCTTCAAATTTATATGGTATTTTTGCAAGAGTATATGAATCGTGTTCTATTGAAGAATTATTTCCCCCACCGTAAAAGATAGGTTCCATTTTTTCTAATAATTCTTTTCTCCCTCATAAAATACCAATACCAAATGGAGCAAACATTTTATGACCTGAAAATGCTAAAAAATCAATATTCCAGTCATCTACATTTGTTGGTTCATGTGCAACAGATTGTGCTGCATCTACAACAACAATTATTTCACTATGTATATTTTTTATTACTTGTGTAATTTTCTTTACATCATTTTGTGCTCCCATTGTATTTGAAACACTTGCAAAAGAAACTACTTTAGTTTTTTTATTAACTACTTCTTTAATTTTTTCTAAATCAATTTCTCCACTTAGTTTAAGTGGTAGATATTTAATTTTAAATCCAATTTTTTCAGATAAAACCATTCATGGAAGTAGGTTTGATGAGTGTTCTAAATCAGTTAGAACTACTTCATCATCTTTTGTTAACATTTCTCTCATTCCAAATGCAATTTGATTTAGAGAGTGTGTGGTACCACTTGTGAAAATAATTTCATTTTCGTTTTTAGCACCAATAAAATTTGCACACATTTTTCTTGTATCTGACAAAATTACATTTGCACGATATGCATTATTAAATAATGTATTGTGTGAATTTGCAGCTATTTTTTGGTCGTATTCTAATTGCGCTTCTATTACCTCTTTTGGTTTAATAGCGGTTGCCGCTGCATCAAAATATACTTCATCATCATTAAACTTAAAATAGTTAAAATAATGTTTGTACGCCATTTAAATCATTCCTTTTAAAATCTTTTTTAATTCTTCTTCTAACTTAGCATCATTTAAATTTAAGAATACAGGCTCAAAGTAACCATTTACGATTAACTCTTGTGCTTGTTCTTTTTTTAACCCTCTTGATTGAAGGTAAAAAATTTGTTCAGGGTCAAGCATACCAATTGCATTGGCGTGACTTGCCACAATATCATTTTCATCAATTAACAATACAGGGTCTGAATCTGCTTTAGCATTTTTATCCAATACTAATAATCTTAATTCTTGGTGAGCTTCACTAGAACTTGACCCTTTTCTAATATCACTGATACATCTAATAAAACCATTTGAAGTATCTTTCAAAACTTCATAAGTCTTAATATTTGAAGCAGTTTCTCTTGCTAAATGACTAACTTTAATAATTGAACTTTTTTTACTCTCTTTATGCGCAATAGTTGCCCCATAATATTCAACCTTAGAACCTGGCTCATTTAAATTAATTTCCACTTTTTCATCACTATTTGTATATGTTAAATTAGCCAAAAATAAATTTAAATTAGCTCTTTCTGCTAAATTAAAATCCAACATAAATTTTTTTGTTTCTTTTTTTTCTGAAGGAAGAAATATAATTGTTAAATTTAATTCTACGTTTTTTTCAATATCAAGTTTTATGCCACCGTCAACATCTTTAAAAACCAGAATTTTTCTATCACTTTGCGAAAAATTGATTTCGTTTTTAAAATTTGAAGTTAAATCAATAAAATTTGCTTCATTGCTTAAATCAAACATAATTTATTCATTCCCCTTAACTCAAGAATAACCTTCTGAATTTATTTTATCAACAATTTCAGAACCCCCGCTTTTTACGATTTTTCCATCGATAATAACGTGAGCATGAGTTGGATTTACTTTTTTAAAGAAACGATCGTAGTGTGAAACAATTATCATCCCTTGTTTTTTAAGTTCTTCATCATTTAAGTTTTTTGATACAACTTCAAGTGCATCAACATCTAATCCTGAATCTATTTCATCAATCAGGCTAAATAGTGGATTTAAAAGTTTTAATTGTAATATTTCGTTTTTCTTTTTTTCCCCACCAGAAAATCCATCATTCACAAATCTTTTTAACATATTTAGATCGAAATCTAAACCATTAGCTTTCTCTTTAATTTCTTGAAAAATTTCTTTCAATTTTTTGCTGTTATCGTTATGGGCGTTAACAACATATTTTAAGAATTCTAGGTTTGAAACTCCTGGAATAGTTTGCGGATTTTGCATAGCTAGAAATATTCCAGCTTTACTTCTTTGATCCACTGTCATATCCAAAATGCTTTCCCCATCTAACAAGATTTCCCCGCTTGTTATTTCATATTTTGGGTGACCCATTATTGCTGCTAGCAAAGTTGATTTACCATTCCCGTTTGGTCCCATTAAGGCGTGAATTTCTCCCGATTTTACAGTTAAATTAACACCTTTTAAAATTTCTTTATCTTCAATACTTACATGTAAGTTTTTTATTTCTATTTTATGCATATAAATCTCCCCACATTACAATTATAATTAAATAAAGTTGATTTTGAAAATTGTTTGAATTTAAAAATAACTTTTCAAGGTTTCAAAATATTTAAAATAACATATATTTCTTGCAAGTTTTTCATTATAATAAATTTGATATACAAAATTCAAGGAGTGAAAGTGTGAAAAAGTTAATAACACTATTAGGTAGTTTATCACTAACAGCAAGTGCTTCATCAATGGTAGTTGCTTGTGGTACAACTTACGATATCAAAGACGACGGTAACTCAGTTATTGTCAAATTTATCAGTTCGATTGACGGACATGTACAACTTAGTTCTGCAGATATTTTATGAAAATTAATAAATGAAACAGGACCAAGTAATAGAGAAACTTTCTTAACAGATATTTTAAAATTGATAAACACATCAATTTTGGCAAATAATGAAAAGAATTTCTCTGGAGAAGATAGTATTTTAAAAGATTCTGATGTTTACCAAAACAAAGGTTTAGCAGAAGCTTTAAAAACTAAATGATCTACTTTAAATAGAGCAGTTGATTTGCAAATCCAAAGAGAAAAAGATGCTTTAAAAAGAGCAAATGGGAGCAAATGAGAAAAAAAATGAAAACAACAATTAGTTGATAAATTCAGTGTTTATCAAAATGATACAGATGATATGGATTTAGCTTTATTAGAAACAAAATATAAAGCAGATATTTTATTATCAGATGCATCAAACAACACAACTAAAGGACTTTTAGACGTTCTTTTAAATACTGACAGTTATGGAGTAACTTGAACAACAGCTCAAACTACTCTACAAAAACTAAACAGATTAAAATCATTAGTTGATGATAATGATGCTTTCCAAGCAGCTTATGAAGCAGATGAACTTGCAATTCAACAAATTGAAAATGCTCAAAAAGAAAATACTTCAGATTGAGTAAATACAACTGAATACAAAATCGATGAGGCTAAAAAAATAGTAAAAGAAGCTGATGTAGATAAGATTGAATTCGACACACCAGAAGATATTAATGCGTGAGCATCATTAGGTTCTGAAACAAGAAGTGGTATGTTAAGTGATTCTCAAAGATTTTTCTTAGAAAAATTCTATGAAACTAAAGCGCCACTTGCAATTAGTGAAGTTACAATTGGTTATTCAACAAATGGTAAATTTGATGATGGAATAAGTATTGATGACTTTAGTGGTGATAACAATGTTGATTTAGATGATAATAATGAGCTTTTAACATGATTAGGAACAGAAACAAATGCAAATTGAACACTTGGTATGAGAAATAATACTCTAATTACAAGCAAAAGTTCAAAAGCAAGCGTTAAAAAATATGACAAATTATTAACTTTAAATAGTTCTGACTTTTCAGATACATTAAGAACTGTAGTTTACGATTACATTCTTGGTGGTAAAGCTGGAGCAAAAGTTACAGATATTAAAAGTATTGTTGAAAATTTAGACCGTAAAGCAACAGGGACAGATAATTTCTATGGAACATTTGGTGATGGTAATGGTAAATTAGTTTACGTTGACACTGATGGAATTCATTTAGTATCAATTGATGGATATGACCTATTAAAAGATCACTTTACAGTAGCAAGTAAACCAGAAGATAATGGAAATGGTAATTTAGCTGAATTAAAAGCTTTCCACGACTTCCATAATTTAACTGATGCTGAAAAAATTGGTGTTCTTTCAAGAGGAACTATGATGAATGATTTAAATAGCGACGTAAGTAATGACTACTTAAGATTCTTGGTAAATAACTCATTATTAAAAGGAATTAGTGACAGTCCATATGACTTTGACATTATGTCAGAAGTTAAAGATTGAGCTAAAATTAGCAGTTCTACTGATTCTGAAACATATTGAATTTCTGCAGTATTTGACTACTTCAGACAAATTACTACAAAAGAAGACAATAAATCATTAGTTTCACAATTCATTAAATTTGGAGTAGAAAATCCTTCAAATACTGATGCAAACAATATTTCATTAGCAATGGAAGATTGAGTAATTAGAAAAATTGAAACAGTTCAAACAAGTTACAGAATTGCACCAATTGTTAAATTTACTGATATGTTTGTAAATTGAGGAAAAACTATTACAGCAAACACTGCAACAGGATATCCAAAAAAATTAATTACAAATGATAAATTTACAGGAGATGCTTTACAAGAAGCATTGCCAGAAATTTGAAAAACCACTAAAGATGGTACAAGATCAATAAATCCTGAAACTGCTTTCTATTATAATTACAACAATGCTTACAAAGGAGGTGTTTTATAATGAAAAAAATGTTAGGACTATTAGCATCACTTTCACTATTCACAACCTCTTCTTCAGTGGTAGTTGCTTGTTCAACACCAGAAAGAGTAAGTTCATTAAAACTTAACCAAGATTTAGCAAAACAAGTTATTTCAAAAATTACAGGTCAAGATATTGCAAGTATCGACTTTGGTAATATTTTCTCAAGTGGAGATATTTCATCAGTTCTTACAAACATCATTAATGATGCAATTGCAAAACAATTTGATTATGAAAGTACAAATAATACTTTAGAAAAACTTGCTTTAAAACAATTTGCAGCTTCAACAAGTGAAGGATTACCAGCTGAATTTTCAGATAATTACTTTGAAAAATCAGCTACAATTGCAGAAGACTTATTGTTTACTCAATACACTTCTTCAATTTCTTCAGGAACAAGATTGGATTTAACTCAATTAACCAGTTTATATTCACTTAACCCTATTGCAGATACAACTGTAAAAGGTTTAGATGGAAATGATATCGAAGTTAAGAAAGAAGATAAAATCACAATTAACGATAAAACATGAGCAATTTTCTCAGAAGATAAAGCTGGTGTTTTACCGGATTTAACAAATTTAACTGACATTAACAGTCCATTTAAAGTAAATGGAAAAGCAATTTCTGCAAAAACTGCTTTAAGATTACGTTTCCAAGATTACTTTAATAATAAATTAATGAATGATATTGCTTCAAACTTGCTAACAATGGCATACAACGATTCAACTTCATTCTTAGTATCACCTGCAAGTGATGGTAAAAACTTACCATTTATCAACACAGGTTCAACTTTATTCTCAAAAACACAAGATTGATTTACAACAAACACAACTGGTGTAAACAGAGAATGAAAAACTAACGTAAAAATGGTTTGATCTTTCAAATTTGATAAAACTGATGGGTTAACTGTAAGCGCCGTTAACAAAGCTGTTGCTGCAAACTCAGACTTAAACCCAGATACTGGTGAGTTGGCAAGTGGAAAAAGCTTAATCGATTTACTTAAAGATTTTGAACAATACAACACTTATACAGCTGATGGTTCAAATGCTTACGATTCATTCTTTACAATGCAAGGTTTCAAAGGATTTACATTATATGAAAATGGTACTAGTTTAGGTACAAGTCCAATTTCTGGTAAAAACTATGAAACAAAAGTTAAAGAAGCAAATAAAGCAGGAATCTTAATGAACAGTGGAACTGCAGTGTTTGATGATGTAGACAACCAAAATATTGGAGAAATAGTATTTGTTTTACCAGTTTACTTAATGGAATTACTTGGTGGTAGTGATACTACAAGTGATAACGTTTATACAATTGATGGAGCTGACGGTAAAGGTGTAGAAATTCAATTTGGACCTTCTGATGCAAATAAAGACAGATACAAAACAATTTGAAACCAAAAAAACAACGTTGCAATGCACTCAAAAGATATTCAAGGATTAGATAAATCTGAAAGAATTGCTATGATTAATCAGTTGAAATACTTAGTTTCAAATGACTCTTCTACTTCAGAGTTAGCAAAAACAACACTTTACTCACGTTACTTAGATGTTGATGATATTCTTTACTTAAACCTATACAATGAATTAGGTAAATACATCAAAACAGATGAAGATGAAGATAATTAAACTAAAAGTAAAAAACTTTTAGTTTTTTTTATAAAAATAAGAGAGAGGAAAATTATTATGAACGAATGCTTATTTTGTAAAATAATTGACGGACAAATCCCAAGTAAAAAGATCTATGAAAACGAATATACTCTTTGTTTTTTAGACGTATTTCCAAATAGTGATGGACATTGTCTTGTAATACCAAAAAAACACTTTGAAAATTTTGAAACAACTGATAGTTTATATATAACTGAAGTTGCAAAGACAAAACAAGAAGTTGTAAAGCTCTTGAGAGCAAACCTGCCAGTGGAACCTGTGGGGTTCAATTATGTGTCTAACCAAGGTTCTGAGGCCTTTCAAACAGTTTTTCACTACCACGAGCATATAATCCCCAAATACATAAAAGAGTTTGGTTATGGCTTTGTTATCAATCACGCAAACGATATGACTGACCAAGATGAAATACATAAAATATTGACAAAAAAATAGAGCTTTCGCTCTATTTTTTTACTTTTTATAATGATTTAAAAAACTTCTACCGTCTTCAGTTTGAATTCTACTAGTTCAAACTCCATTATCAACCTTATTAATCTCGTCATTTACTTTGTAAATTCTTGCATCCATTGCGTCAAGAGAAGAAACTATAATTCCTTCAATTAAAACTGGTTCTACAGGTGATCCAAATTCATTTTTTCCATGACTTGAAAGCACTACGTGTTGTAACTTGATAACTTCACTATATTCTTGTTCATTTAGGTTTAATTCTTTGGCTTTTTCACTTATAAAAGCATTACCAATTGATATATGCCCTAGCATTTTACCAGCATCTGTATAATCTGCAGCAGTTTTACCTTTCATTTCAATTACTTTACCAATATCGTGTAGAATTGCTCCACAAAATACTAAGTCTCAATCAATTGTTGCAAATTTATAAATTGGTTGTAAAGATTTTGCTCCCATTAATAATGAGAAACTATGCCAGAAAAGCCCCCCTACTACATTGTGGTGAATTGACATTGCAGCTGGATAAGTTTTAAATTGTTCTTCATGTTCTTCAATAATTGATAAAGTTACTTTTTTGTAAACTTCATTCTCAATTTCATCAAGTATATCTAATAATTTTTTATAACTATTTTCGATATTTATTGGTGCTGCAATTGCAAACATGTCTTCTTGAATTCCATATTTTTCAAATTCTTCTTTTGAAATTTTGTGATAAGAATTAACTTTTAATTGAATTTGTTGTCTATAAACATTTACCATTCCATCAATTTTTAAGATACTGTCAACTTTTATGCGGTCAACATCTCTTTCGTCTGAATTTCACAATCTTGCTTCAATTCTTCCTGAATTGTCTACTAGATTTATAATTAAATAATTAGAACCATTATTTCCTGTTGATAAAATGACTCTCTCAACTCTTGCTACCACTTCGATAGCTTTCATTTCACTGTTTATTTCGCATATTTTCATAATATATTCCTCTGTCAATAAAGTTATTTTATCAAAAAATAACTATTTCCCTTATGATTTTTAAATTAAAAAAGAAAACACCAAGTTAACTTGATGTTTTAAATTAATAGACCAGGATTTGTAATGATTTTGTTGAATTCTTTTGCAAATTCAACTGCATCATTAACATTAATAATGTTCTTATCAAAATTTACTGTTACATTTAAGTAATTTGACAATTCCATATCCCCTTTTACCTTTGAATGTATATCTCCAATTGCAATGTTTATAATTTCATCACTATTTAATTGAATTTTTGAAGATAAAATATTGTATTCAGAAAGATCTCAAATTGAAATATTGTTCGGTGATAATGATGTTGCATTTTCACTTATTTGTTTTGCAATATTTGCAATTGCTTCTTCTTGTTCAATTTTAATATCTTTGAATTTAAACTCATCTTCAATTTTTTTACCTAATGAAATTGTGCTATTTTCATTAAAGTCAAATTCAGTAAATTTGGCCAATACTAATCTCATAGCTTTTAAATAGAATGAGTTTAATTCTATTTCAATCCCTTTTTCTAAATATGGTTCATACATCAATGTTTGTAAATGAAGTAATGCTGTAATATCTACTTCAAAATCTATAGAACTTGATACTTTAACATCACTTGAAACCACATTTTCAGATACTACTTTTCTCTTTTCAAGTTCTGCAATTTTTTCATTTAATTTACTTTGTTCTTCTAGTAATTTTGAAATTTCAGCTTTTAATTCAGAATCATCAAATTTTTCTTCAACCACTACTTTTTCAACAACCGTTTCAACTACTTTTTCAACAATTGGTTTTTCATTTACTTTGTTTTCTTGTTGTGTAAATGTTTCTTCTACTGGTGAAGGTTCAATAATTTGAGGTTCTTCTGATTTTACTTCGATTTCTTCGTTTTTTTGTTCTTTTTCAAATAAATCTTCACCATCTTTTTCAAATGAATTATCCATAGAAATTAAGTCATCATTATCTTCGTTAGGTAAATCTCTAAATTTTGATAAGAAGTTAGATTGATTTACAGAATCTATTATTTGCGCTTCTTCAACGATAGGGTTGTGATCTTCAAAAATCGCTATATCTTTTTCATCTTCAAATTTAATATCTACAGTTTTTGTAACCTCTAGGTTTTTTGGTAAACTGCTTGGTAATGGGAAATCAGCTTCGTTGTCAACTGGTTTTAATTCTGGTTTTGCAAATACTTTTAAATCAACATTTTCTAAATCATCTTCTTCTTCTTGAACTTGTTGAACTTGTTCTTCTTTGTTTAATTTGAAAGTATCTTCTAAATGTTTATCTGACATTTTAAAGTCTTTTTCAACTTCTTTTAAAGATTCTTCTTTATCAACAATTATTCCGTTATCGAATTTTAAGTGTTCTAAACCTTCAAGTTCTCTTGTTACACTTTCAGCATCTATAACATTTTGTTTAGTTATACTCTCATTACTTTCAACAAATTCTCTTTTTTCTTTTTCATTTGCTTTAGCAAGAGGTGATGATTGATTATACATTGAAAATTCTTCTTCTGTATGTTCAACATCTTTTTGAATATCAAATTTAGCTTCATCAACAGTTTCTGTTAACTCTTGAGTATCTGTTAAGTTTAATTTATCAATAAAACCATTTATTGTTAAAGCTTCTTTTAAAGTATCTCCAATGTTTTCTGGTTTTTTTAGTATATTATTTAATTCTTTTTTATTAATTATGTCAAAAATTATGTCCCCATGAGAAACGATTAAAGATTCTATGATATAGATATTTTTTACTACTCCATCAATTGGAGATTGAATTTGAAATTTCTCCATTTGAGTTGAAATTTGCGCCAATACTTGTCCTGCTGTTACAGGTTCTCCATCTTTTACAAAAACTTTTTCAACAATACCCTTATATTTACGTGAATTTTTAAATTTTATCTTTTCCATAATTTAGCCCTTTACTATAAAAATGTGTTTTTCGCCCAAAAAACACTACATTTCTATTTTACATCACTTTTATAAAAAAAAGCAAATAATTAGAAATTTATTTGCTTTTTTTAAATCCTAAATTTTTATTTGAATACGACTCAGAAGCATTTACAAGTTCTGAAATAAGATAATTAAACTTTTTATTTAAGATTCACTCTGATTTTTTAACGTTTTTTAATTCAATACATAATTCATTGCTAATTTTAATATATTCAAAAATAGTATTTCTATCTGTAAAGACAAAGAAACCAAATCCCTTAAAAACTAACATACTTTGAGCTAATATTCATGCAATATCTAGTGTAAATTCACCAAATGCATTTAGCATTAAAAACTCAACATATGAGTACAACATATTTTCGCTTAACGATCTTAGTTCAGTATCTTTATATAAATCTGATGTTGCAGATTCTAAAGAGCTTATTAGTTTAAAACCTGTTAATGAGTTTTTTTCAAAAACATCAATGTATTTTAAACTTGGATCATATATTTTGTACAGTTTTTCTAAATCTTTAAGTTCAAACGTAGAGTATTTTTGACCGTATGAGGCATTTTCATAACCTCTTGCCACAAGTTCTCTCATATATTCGAACGCTTTAATTATATTGGATAGCTTTTCGCCAAATATGTCTTCAGCATCTTCTTGAAGAAACTCTAAATCAAAAATATAATCATAGAGTTCATCAACTGTTAAAGCTATACCTTTTGAACCGGCAAATACTGATATGAAATCCACATAAAATTCTAATCAATATTTTTCCTGTAAATATAACACTCTTATAAAACCCTTTCTTTTGATATATTATAATATTTTAATAATAAAAAAAAGAAAATTTTAAATTATCAAAAACACTTTGAGAATTTAAAATTTCTTTTAATCTTTTTTACCACTTAAATGAGTAAGGTTTTTATTATGATAAGTCTCTGAAGCATCCACTAATTGGTTGACAAATGCATTAAACTTATTGTTTTTTCCATATTCAGTTTTAGAAACGTCTTTTAATTCTTGGACCAATTCTAAACTTAATTTTATATTTTCATTTAAATCATCCACATCCGGAAAAACAATAAAGCCATAACCTTTAAAGGCCATTATTCCTTGTACTAAAATTCATGCAAGTTCTAGAGAATACTCTCCAAAAGGCATTAATGATAAGTAATCTACAAGTGAATAAGATATATTCTCACATAAAGCTCTAAGTTCTTTTACAGAATATAGGTGAGATAAAACATATCCTATAGTTTCATCTAGTTTTTTTCGGGTTTCTGAACCTTCATCAAATGAATTGATGTATTTTAAAGTTGGTTCATAAATACAATATAATTCTTTAAAGTTTTCTGTTGAAATTACAGGATATTCTCCTCCAGCATGAAAATTATCTAAACCTTTTGCAACTATATATCTAATATAATCTAAAGCCTTAGCTGTATTTATCAATACATCTTCATAAACTTGGTCTGCATCATCATTTAAATATTCCTTATCAAAAACAAACTCATCTAATTCATCTTTTGATAAATTAATGCCCCTGAAATATGCTGTTGCCAAAATATATTCAACATAAAAGTCTAATCAATATTTTTCCATTAAATATAACAAAATAAGCACCTCTTCTAAATTTTTTAGTTTAAGATTTTAATTTCTATTTTTCTATTTTTAAATATTTTAATAAATTGGTAATACTATTTTGAAATATAAACTCGTTTTTTTGGGTTTTTGTTTCAAAAGTCGGAATTTTATAGTCTAAAATACCCATGTTTGCTTTCATAGGTTTTAATTTCTTAATTTTAGGGTTTGTTACATAATTTATAAGTGATCCTAAAATTGTTTCCCTGGGGAAAGGTATGAATTTTCTACCATGATATTGGTCCATTAATGCCGCTGCTACAATATGTGCAGATGCAAATGACTCTATATAACCTTCAACTCCAGTTATTTGTCCTGCAAAAAACAGCTTTTTGCTTCTCATAACTTGAAGTTTGTTATTTAAAATTTTTGGCGAGTTTAGATAAAAATTCTTATGCATTACTCCATATCTTATAAACTCAGCACCTCCAAGACCTGGCAAAGATGAAAATATCCTTTTTTGCTCAGGTCATGTTAGATTTGTTTGAAATCCCACAATGTTGTATAAAGAATCTATAGCATCATCTCTTCTTAACTGTACAACGGCAAAAGGGTTCATACTTTTATATTTTAACCCATTTGGCGACATTGGTCCATTCAAAAGTGAACTTTTTGAAATTTTTGCTAATCTTTCAATTGGTTGACACCCTTGAAAGAAAATTTCGTTCTCAAAATCCTTTAAATTCACTTTTTTGGCTTCCAACAAATCTTTGTGAAACTTATTAAACTCTTCTTCTGTTAATGGGACACAAATATAGCTCTTGTCATCACCATGACGAGAGCTATAAAAGACTTTTGAAAAATCTATTGATTCTTTTGTAATTATAGGAGCTGAGGCATCTAAATAAAACAATTTTTGATTTCCCACTACCCTATTGATTTCTTCTTTAAATTCACCCGAAATTAAAGGTCCACAAGTAATCACAGTATACTCATTTTCATTAATTTCCAATATTTCCTCTTCAAAAATTTCAATATTTTTATGAGATCTAATTTTTTCATCTACTAACTTTGAAAAACTCTCTCTATCCACAGCTAATGCATCATCAGCTGGTATTTGTGTTTTATAAGCACAATCTAGGATTAAAGAATCTAATAATTCTAGTTCTTTTTTTAAGATGCCCACTGCATTTTGAGTGGATTTACTTCTAAAAGTATTTGAACACACCAATTCAGCAAAAGTGTTTAATTGTTGAATTTCATTTTTCTTTACATTCTTTTTTTCATAAAGTTTAACTTTAATACCATTGTTAGCAAGTTTTCAAGCAAGTTCACAACCCGCAAGACCAGCACCAATTACTTTTACTTCCATATTAGCCTCTAAAGATTTTCTCTATTTTTTCCAAATCTATTGCAGTTTCAAAAGTGTTGTCAATTCTTGCAGCGGTTCCTATATGAACTTGATCTGATATAGACTTTACAATGTCAATATTGTCGAGAGTTACACCCCCACCAATCAACACTTTTGTATAAAGGTTTTTACTTGTCAAAACCTTTAATATTTCAAATCCTTTTGATATATTTTCTCCTCCGGAAGTTAAAACATTATCAATTTTAAGATTTGCAAGTTTTTCGTATTCTTTTTCAAAGTCATTTACAAAATCAAATGCTTTGTGAAAGGTGATTTTTAAGTCACCTTTCATTGCTATCACTTTTTTTAGAAATTCTAAATCAATTGTATTGTCTTTATTTAATACTCCAACAACTATTCCGTTAGCTTTTGTTGTTTTAATAAATTCAATATCTTTTAGAATTTCTAGTTTTTCTTCCTCACTTGAATAAAAGTCAATATGACTGTGTCTAACAATCACATTGACCGGTATTTTTGATAATTCACAAGCCTCTTTTATTAAATTATAATCTGGTGTGTATCCTCCAAATTCTAATTTATCACATAACTCAATTCTGCTTGCATTACTTTTATTTATCTCTATTACATCCTCTAAATTTTTAGCAATAACTTCTAAAAACATTCTTATTTATATTTAGATAGATCTTTTACTTTATCTAATTTTTCTCAAGAAAATTCTTGTTTTCCAAAATGTCCATATTTAGATGTTCTAAAGAAAATAGGTTTTTTTAAGTCTAAAGTATCAATAATATTTTGAACACTAAAGTCAAAGTTTTCATTTAAAGCTTTGTAAATAATATCCATAGGAACTTTATTTGTTTCAAAAGCTTCAACAAATATTGAAATTGGTTTTGCTTTTCCAATAGCATAACTTACTTGAATTTCTAATTTATCTGCTAGACCTGCAGCTACTATATTTTTTGCTGCATATCTACACATGTAAGCTGCACTTCTGTCAACTTTTGTAGCATCTTTTCCAGAGAAAGCTCCTCCTCCATGGCGAGCATATCCTCCATAAGTATCTACAATAATTTTTCTTCCAGTAAGACCTGCATCTCCAAGAGGTCCTCCAATAACAAATTTTCCTGTAGGGTTTATTAATACTTTAAAATCAGTATTTAAACCGTGTTTTTTTGCAACTACATCCATAATGTTTTCTTTAATAAATTTTTTAAACTCTTCTTCATTAAAGTCTGCATCATGTTGAACTGACATTAATATTGTGTCAATTGATGGATTCATTGGGTTTGTATAGTTCATTGTTACTTGAGATTTCATATCTGGTTGTGCATACTTAAATACTCCAGCTTTTTTCAATTTACTTGCTAAATGAACTAGATCGTGAGCAATTTGGATTGAATAAGGCATTAAAGTTTCTGCTTCTTTTACAGCATAACCAAACATAATTCCTTGGTCCCCTGCCCCTAATTCTTTACCATTAACTCCCATTGCAATATCTGGTGATTGTTCTTTTAATTTTATAAGAACTTCACAAGTATCTGGGTCAATACCAGTTGCAGCATCGTTATAACGCACTTTTTTAAGTATTCTTCTTACTTGTTCTTCAAAATTAACTTTTGCTTTTGTTGTGATTTCTCCTGTAACTACTACAAAATCTTTTGTTACCATAGTTTCGCAAGCTACTCTTGAGTTTTCATCTTGTTCTAGACAAGCATCTAAAATAGCATCTGAAATTTGGTCACAAAGTTTGTCTGGGTGCCCTTCTGACACAGATTCACTAGTAAAATATCTTTTCATAATCGTTGTTCTCCTCTTTTGTTTATAAAAAAATGACCTTAAGGGCGGTCATACAAAATAAGTCAATGTTTTTTGTCTTATTGTTGGTTTCCCCTTAATTTAAGCACCTAATCTAATAGGTTGCTACTATTTCGCAGAGTTGTTTCTCTCCATAGTTCTTAATAAGATTTATTTAATCTTGTATTTATATCTTAACAAAAAATTATATTTTTTGAAGAATTAAATCAAAATATTGTTTTTTATCTAAATTTATTCAAAAATGCTTCTCATTTTCTAAAACAACAAGTTCATATTTTTCTTTGTTTAATTTAGTAAAGAATCTTGCAGCTTTTTTAGCATCTAATTGTAGGTCAGAAGTTGGTGTAAAAATAACTACTTTATTATTAGACTTATTTATAAGTTTTTTGGTATTTTTGATAGCACTTTTGTATTGAAAATATTCACAAACTGTATATTTTCCTTTTTCAAGGTTATTTACCTCTATTTTTTTAGCTTCTTGTTCATTATCACTAAAGTCGATACCGTTGATTTTAGTGATAATTTTTTTCTTTAAGTTAAAGATTGTCCCCATAAATAAACTTCAGTTTAAAGCAGAACCGTTTTTATAAGCTTTATTTATAAAAATACTTGTTGTCATAACTTTTTCAACTCTATTGTCATTTGCAAATTTTAAAGCAAGTGCAAATGATTTACCAGATGCTAATAACACAATTTTTTGTTCATATTTTTCTTTTAGCGCATCAATAATTTCGTTCATATCTGAATATAAAGCACCAATTACAGCATTTTCATCCACACCATTTTCTCCACAACCTCTTTGGTCATAAGAAATTGCTGAAAATGTTTTATTTTCTTTACAGTAATCAATAAAACCTTCAAATTCTTCTTTATAGTTCTTGAAATCATGAACGCATAAAAAGATATATTCACTTTCTTTTTTAATTTCACCTAAAACATTTAATTCATATTTATCCTTAGTTATAAATGTTTTGTTTCCAACAAACTCTCCTCTTTGTAAAGCTGTTGGATTAAATTTTAGAGATCTTAGTTTTGTAAATCTTGCTATTAACACAAGAATTAACAGAAAACCAAACATTGCACCCACTATTATAAGCATAGTAGATAATAATTCTCAAATAATAATTGTCATAAAAATTTCATTCCTTTAATAATGTCATTTTAACATAAAAAAATACAACATATGTTGTATTGTATTAACTAGTCACCGTGTGATAAATCCAATGCATAAACGTCAAATTGACCCATAAATCAGAATGCGAAGATGACATTTTGTTTTCTAACTATGAATTCGTCATTTCCCATTACATTGATGGCTTCATAAATAACGTTCCCAGCATCTTGTTCCAAGTTAATTCTCATTCTTTCGAAGTCATATATTGTAGATCTACCGTACATTTCGTTTTTACGTTCAAATTCAACTTCAGTTAAAATTCTTTCGTAAGTGTCTCTGTATTTAGCAGCTGTTTTAAGTCTTTGTTCTAAACCTCTGCAAACATTCTTAACTTCTTTATCTAATGCAAATAATGCTTCGTGTAAGTTTCTAAGTTTGTCATGTCTTTTCATATGGTCATCTCCCGTTAGTATCTTATTATGAGCTTTAATCTCAATAACATATATTTATTATAACACATTTTTTCAAATTTTGTTACTCTATTGTGTTGTAGATTGTGGTTATTGAGTTTGCACTCTTCAGATTTTTTCTGCTCTTTTATTTTTTACTTGTAATATTATACCATTAATTTCCCCCACATTTTCACTTGGTTTGAATTTGGTAGGTAAACCTGTTTTTTCTTTTCTAATAACTTCTTCAGGATTTGCACCAATTATTGAATTTATAGGCCCTGTCATCCCAAGATCGGTCACATAAGCTGTTCCTTTTGGTAAAATTTGAGCATCTGCTGTTGGAACATGTGTATGAGTTCCTACAAGTGCTGTAATTTTACCATCATAATTTCAAGCTAGCGCTTTCTTTTCAGCTGAAGCTTCTGCGTGAAAATCTACTAAGTGAATATCACTATCATCATTTGCAATTAATTCATCCATAATTTCATAGTTATTATTTGCATGATCCATATATACAGTTCCTAATAAATTAGTAACTCTAATTTTTAATCCATTTTTTTTAACAACTATTGTTCCACTTCCTGGTAAATATTTATTTAAATTTAATGGTCTTAATAAATCTGGTGTTTGTTCAATAAATTCTAGTGTTTCTTTGACTTTAAAAACGTGATTTCCAGTTGTAATTACGTCAACTCCCAAAGATTTTAGAAAATCATAATGATTTTTATTGATACCTTTTCCATGCGAGATGTTTTCTCCATTTACCACAATAAAATCAATATTGTTTTCAGTTACAATGTTGTTCAATTCTTTTTGCAAGACATCTCTTCCTGATTTTGAGAAAACATCTCCTATCATCAAAATATTCATTAAAGTTCTCCCTCTATCAAGTCATAAAATTCAGAAATAGACATTTTATTGTCTTTTAATTTTTCTAAATTTTCTTTTATAAACTCGTTTTTTTGTTTAATTTTCAATTTACTTTCTAAATCATTTAGAATGTTTATTGTTTTGTTAATACTATCATGAACCGCATTTCTTGAAACATCAAATTCTTCACTAATTTCTTGTAAAGTAAGATCTTCAAAGAAGTAAAGTTCAAAATAGCTTCTCTGTTTTTCTGTTAATAAATTTTTATAGTAATCATAAAGCTGATTATTTTCTATTGTTTTATCAATATTACTCATCACTATCTTCTTCCATAAAATCTTGTGTCAATTCTTCAAGATATTCTTCAATATTAAACGGTTTTAAATCATCAACTTTTTCTCCAAATCCTACAAGTTTAACTGGGATATTTAAAATATCTTTAATCGATAAAGCAATTCCACCCTTACTTGTTCCATCCATTTTTGTAAGCACAATTCCAGTAACTTGAGTTGTTTCTGAAAATGCTTTGGCTTGAGTAACTCCGTTTTGACCGGTTTGGGCATCAATTACCAATAGTCTTTCGTGAGGTCCGTCCTCAACCCCTCTTTTGACAATTTTTGTCATTTTTTCTAATTCTTTCATTAAGTGTTCCTTGTTTTGAAGTCTTCCTGCAGTATCTACAAGTAAAAGGTCGTATTTTCCTTCCAATCCTTTTTTAACCCCATCAAAAACAACACTTGCAGGATCTGATGAATTTCCTTTAACTAGATCAACTCCAGTTAATCTTTTTTCACATCATTCTTGCAGTTGTTCAACAGCTCCTGCTCTAAAAGTATCTGCAGCTGCTATTAAAACTTTTTTACCCATTTTTGAGTAATGGTTTGCAATTTTGGCAATACTTGTAGTTTTTCCAACACCATTTACCCCAACCATCATAAAGATGTTAAGTCTTCCATCTTTTCAATTTAATTCTGAACGATATTTACCAGATTCTTGGTAAATATCGTAGAGTGCATCCACTAAAATTTCTTTGATATCATCAAATGTTGATTTTGCTTTAGCTTTCTTTTGAACTCTATTTGAAATTTCTAAAACCATTTTCATACCCATATCAGTTTTAATTAAGACATTTTCTAAATCCTCAAAAAAATCAGAGTTAGGCTCTTTATATTTTTTACTTAATTTTTTAATATCACTTGAAAAAGTAAGTGTAGATTTATGTTCTTTTTGATGTTTTTTGACCTCTTTTTTCAAAGCCTTTTTTTCTTTTAAATTACTAAAAAAACCCATAATTTTTCTCCATTCTTGTCCAATATGATTGTATAATAAAAATATATTATAGTTTATAAAACTAGGGTGATAATGATGAAAAAGTGATTAAAAATGTTATTTCTAACAAACATAAACGTAATTCCACTGGTAAATTTGTATGGTGGAAATTTTGATTTGAGCGAAAGTGAAAATAATACAAGAAACTTCTTAGAAGATAATGAATTTGACATGTATTTCAAAATAGACTTAAGCCAAACAAAAAATGTTGAAAAGTTTGTACAAGAAAACTACAAACAAATAATCGAAGAAAACTTAAGCGACTATGACCTTCATGTAAATGAGATAAAGAAACTAAACTTTAAACTTTTAGAGGTTGAAAACTTTACAATGACAGTCGAAATAACAGATGTTCCTGGTTCATTTAATTTAGGCAAAAAAATCATTAAATCTTTTGATCTTTACCTATATAACTATGACAATGTTGACTTAATCCAAGAAGCATTGGCAAACGAAGTAAAACTAGAACTTAGTCATACCAAAGACGTACATAATAATATTCACGAGTCTATTAAAGAAAAATTTAATAGAATTTGTAGTAATTTCATATATCTAAACGGAGAAGAAGAATTCTTTGATTACTTAGATTTCCACGAGCATCCAAATGACAATGAGTTGAAAGCAGATTTTCTAGGTTCATCAAATATTAGTTTTAAAATTGAAACAAAATAAAAAACCATCAGTTGAAGTTGTCAACTAAAATTGACATTAAAATGAGACTTTCTCCATACGAATTTCGTATGGAGTTTTTTTATCTTTGATGTTTATACATAAATAAAAAAGAAATAGTTTAATCTATTTCTTTTGTTTACAATATTGAGTTATTTTTTATCGATTGAATCTTCCTTATTAGCCTGTTTAGTCTTTAACAAAAACAAAGGTATTCAAATCATAGTACTAATAAAAGGTATTCAAAATGTTGCTCATGCAATAATCAACATAGTTTTGTCGCTTTTTGGATTAGAAGTTTTGGACTTAAACAAAGCAATTGAGTTAATTTTGTTTAATAATAATGCTGCTAAAACCCCTAAAAATATGTATCTTAAAATTTCTTGGGCTGAAAAATTCAATATAGCATTATCTATGGTTGTTACCATTCCACTTGCTGCTAAAACCAAAAACAATAAAAGAGAAATAGATAGATCGCGTAAAACAAAAGTTTTAAATGATCTATTTAAATTATTTTCTTCCTTAGTTTTTAATCTTTCTTCTTCTTTATCTAAAAATTCTCAGTCAATTCGTTCATTTTTCTTTAAAAAATATAATCAAACAAAATTGTTAATTATAGGTACAAAAGATATTATTAATATCTTTTTTTGAAATCCTTTTTCTTTAAAAAGTTTAATATTCATTGAAAACAAAACAACACTTTCAATATGTATAAAAAAATATAATACCAATGTTGAAATTCCAGCAACTAATGCTGTACTACCCGCAAAAAAATGTATATTTTTTTCAAATACAGTCAAAACCATTATTGCTGATATGATTAGAAATAATTCAAATATTACTTTGATTAATATATAAGTTTTTAGAGTTGCTACCTTATTTTTTTTAACATTCTTTTCCTTAGAATTTAGATGAATTAGAGGCATTTTACACTAACTCCTCTCAAAAAAATTTGCTAAATTTTTCTTTAAAAATATCTAAGTTAAAATTCGTGTGCATTATTTTTTTAAATTTATTATCCTGACGATAAACAAAAACTCTTAATGGAAGAATAACCAATATTCTTGAATCAATAAGTTTAAAAATATTTATATCCATTTTTAACATCCTTTCAAATTTATACTTATTAATTAATAACATTTATAAATGATAGGATTGATAGATTAATAAAATAATATTTAATCCCTATAATTATACTAGTCTAAATGCGCCTTTATTTATTAACTTTTAATTTCTTGCAAAATAAAACACAAGAAATAGTTTTACCTATTTCTTGTGTTTACAATATTGAGTTATTTTTTAACAACTGCATGTCCACCAAATTTATTTCTTAAAGCTGCCACAACTTTTCCAGCATAACTTTCATCTTGCATTGAGTTTTGACGCATCATAACAGACAATGCAATTACCGGTGCAGGAGTACCTTGTTTAAATGCTTCTTCTACAGTTCAAAGTCCTTCACCATTCATTTGCATTACATCAGTATAACTATCTAATTTTGGATCTTGTTTATAAATTTCTTCCATCAATTCAATCAATCAACTTCTAATAACACTTCCGTTATTTCAAATTTTTGAAATATCTTCAAGGTTATAATCAAATCCAGATTTTTCCATTACTTGATATCCTTCAGCGATAGCTTGCATCATTCCATATTCAATTCCATTGTGAACCATTTTTGCAAAATGCCCACTTCCAATGTTTCCTGTGTGTAAGTAACCATTTTCAATTGTAATTTTATCAAACATTTGTTCAACTAGAGCAAATGCTTCTTTAGTTGCTCCAACCATAGCACAACACCCTAATAAAGCTCCTTTTGGACCTCCACTTATTCCAGCATCAATAAAGTGAATATTTTTCTCTTTAGCTTCACTTCCTCTTCTAATTGAATCACTGTATTTTGCATTACCACAATCAACAATAACATCTCCTTGTTCTAAAATAGATACTAATTTTTTAAAAACTATTTCAGTAGGTTCTCCAGCATTTACAACCATTAAAATTTTTCTTGGTTTTTGCATTGATGACACAAGGTCTTCAATTTGTTCAAATCCACTAAAGTTTAATTTTTCAAATTCTTTATAAACTTCTTTGTTAAGATCAAAACCTTTTACCTCATAACCATTTCTTTCAAGGTTCTTAGCTAAACCTTGTCCCATTTTTCCTAAACCAATAACTCCAATTGTTTCCATTATATTTCACCTTGTTTTTCTATAAATTCATTTATTTGTTCTACACTATTACAATTTTTATAAAATTTTAATACATTATCTTCATCAGAAAAGCTTAAAGCTATTTCTTCTAAAGCATCAATCTGGTCATTATCATTTAAGATCAATGCAATTACAAATAAAACATCATGACCATCTCAATTTATTTTCTTTTTTAACTTTATGAATATAAAACTATTATTTTTTATACTAGTTGCATATTCATATTCGCAGTGAGGAATAGCTAAATAGTTTCCTATAGCTACAGTACTTGTTTTATCTCTCGCTTTCATTGAATCTACAAGTTTTTCATCTGCATAATTATTTTTTTCATTTAAATCTTTTATAAAATTAAATACTTCGTCTTTATTTTTTAAATTAACATTTATAAAAGCATTACTTTCTGTAAACTTCATAATTTTATCCCTTCTTATCTTTTAAAATTTTTTCATACAAATCATCAAATATATTTTTGCCCAAGTATTGTTTAACTGGATAAATGTAGGCGTTTGGCGAATTTTGTTGCGCCACTTCTTTAAAGTTTGTCATAGTTATAACTATGTCAACATCTGGTGTCAAATCTTTTACAGCACAATTTGAAACTTCAAGATCTATATCATTTGCTTTTACTCATTTTCTAACTATTCCTGCTGCCATGGCACTTGAACCAACACCAGCATCACAAGCTACTTTTAAAATTTTTGCATCTTTAAAGTTTCTTACAACTTCTTTTGAACTTTCTTGTTTTTTGTCTTCTTCTTGTTCAAAACTAATTCCTTCATCTGTAACATTCATACTCATAACTTCTGTATTGCTTTTTCTTTTAAAGAACATAATCAAACTTGCTACTAAGAATGAAGCAAGTGCTCCTGCAAATACTGCTAAAGTATTTATAGCAATTCTATAACCACTTCCTGAAAGTGAAATTACAGATATTAAACTTCCTGGACTGATAGCTGCAACAGCCCCTCCAGAGAAAATACTTACAATAGATAGAGACACAAATGCACCTGCAATTGTTGAAAGAATCATAATTGGTTCTGACAAAATGTATACGTAGTGAACTTCGTGAATTCCACCAATTAATTGAATTAAACTACTACTTGAAGCTGCACCTCTTTGTTTTTTTCTTCAAACTGCATATGCAATTAACAATCCAAATCCAGGTCCAGGATTTCCTCCAACCATAAAGAAACTTGAAAACCCTTTTCCTTGTTCAACTTCTGTTAACCCTAAAGGAATCATAACTCCATAGTTAAGAGCATTATTTAAAAATACAGCTCTTAACGGTTCTGTAACAATTGACATGAATGGAAACATTCACGGCATCAATGTAAAGAAATCTATAATGGCTACCATTACAAAACTTATTCCATAAAGAGCAAATCCTCATGTAAAGTAAGCTGCTAATCCAAAGGCAATAGCTCATAATGCTAAACTAAAATTCTTTACAACCATTTCATAACCAGGTCTAACTTTATTAATATAAGTTAACTCTATAGTTTTGTATAAATAAGTTGTTAATGGTGCTATTATCATAGCTCCAACAATTTGGTTTGGAGCTTTAACAACACCAGCTGTACTGTCACCGATTCTTCAATCTTGAATCATGTGTTCGTAAATTCAATCACTTCCAATGATAATTGCAAATGTTGTAAATGCTCCAAACACAGCTCCACGAGTTTTATAAATCATATTTCCTGCTGTATAACCAATTAATGTTGGGATCAAATATTTCATACTTGGACCTATTAATTGACCTATAGCTTCAGATTTAAATCAACCTGTTCTTACTCAAACACCATTGTCATACTTTCCTAGAAAAGCAGCTGCCAATAGACCTCAAGCAATTAAAATACTTACTGATGGCATAATCATTCCCGCCATAAAACTACCACAACGTTGAACAATTATTTTAACTTTTGTTTTTCATTCTTTAGATTTTAAATTAACAGTTTTATCTTTTATTTTAAAATCTTGTTTAATTTCTTTTTGACTCATCATATCCTCCTTACCTTGATTATATTTTTAAATTGACCTTTTGTATGGTTTACTTTTTTTCTTGAAAAGGTTTAAAAAAAGGTGAACTAGTTCACCTTTTTTATAAAATATAATAATTGCATCACTATGAATGAAAAAGAAATAACAGCACTTCTTTGTCCTTCAAAAATTTCTTCATTGTTAAGTACTTCAAAAAAATAATCTGATCTTTTAGCTAGATCACAAGAAGTATTTGAAGATGCCACAATAGTTTTTGCGCCAACTTCTTTAATTGTTTGTTCAATATCTAAAATATTTTTAGTTAATCCCGAAACACTAAAGATAAAACAAATATCATTTTCCTTAACGTTATGTGACAGTCTTACTTGTACATCAAAATCGGTTGATGTAAAAACTGTAAAACCAAGTTTCATTAAATAGTTATTAAAAACTTCAATAACATGAGTATTTGGACCCTTTCCAAATAAGTAAACTTTAGGTTTTTCTTTTAAAATATTTGCAACTTCAATAAAATTATTTAAATAGTTATTTTTTAAGTTTTCAATATTTTGTTCAGTAATTTCAAAAAATAACTTATTATTTTCTAAGTTCTCTATTTTCTTAGTGTTTATAGTTTTGAAGACAGAATGCTCTCACATTAAAATCATACTCATCTCTTTAAAACCTTCACAACCAAGTTCTTTACAAAATTTTACAACACTACTCTTAGCACAATTACAAGCTCGAGCAACATCGTTAATTGTCATTTTTTTTAAGTCTTCCAAATTATCCTTTAAAAACTTTGCAATCAAAGTTTTAATTAAACTTGGATTTTGATTTGCAAGAATACCTATCTTTTCAATCAAATGTTGATTTTTAAAATTTTCCATTTATTCGTTCTCGTTTTCTTATTCTTAATTATTATATTTGATTTTTAGTTAAAGTTGTTTTCTGTGTAAAATTTTATTTCTTCATCACCTTTAACATTTAGCAAGTTAACCACTAATATAATATTTACAAAAGGTATTAGAGCAATTAAATTGTAAATAACATTTTTTTGTTTTTTGTTTTTCTCAAGTCTTTTTAATAAAGATAAGCTAGAAAAAGAAACTATTAACATAAACAAATAAACTACAGCAGAACATATTGCAGATATCAAAATACTTTCCTTACTTAATTCTTTTGCAAAATAAAGAAAAACCAAGAAACTAAGAAATCCTAACAAAATTCACAAACTTGCTCCTAATAGTCCTGCAAAAAATCCTTTACGCGAGAATTTAAAACTCTCTCTTCAATCAGTTCTTGACTTTAAAACTATTCGGTCGAATTTAACAATGACAAAAATAATTATTGGATTTATAAATGGTATTAAACCAAATACATAAAATAAAGTTTTAAGTTTTTTTTGATCATTTAAATGTTCAGTATTTTTAATTAAATTTAAGGTTACAATTCTTGAGTAAATTATAAAACTAGATAGCACTATCAAAATCTGACTAAAGTAATCATTTGCACTTTCTTCAAAACCAAAATAGTAAGGGAAAATAAACAAAAATGGAAACGCAATAGAAAACACAAAAGAAGTTATTATTTCTCAACCCAATAAAGATTTGGGTCTAGGTTCAAACAAAACCATTAAATTTATCACTTCAAATCACCCTCTTATAAATCGATTATAACAAACTAACCTGTACTTCTAGGGCTTATAAAAAAAGAATATGAATTAACAATATAATTCATATTCTTTTTATTTTCATTATCTTTTTTGCTCTATTAAATTAAATTTCTATTACCCTATTATTCTCTAATTCATTTTTCTTCATAAGTAAAAAAGTTCAAACTACACTTCCTAAAATAGGAATTCAAAATATACTTCAAGCAATTATTAAAATTGTTTTATCTGCTTTTTTGTTTCCGGTTTTTACACTTAATAAATTAATATATGCCACCTTATGAATAATTATACTTATAAAAAATCCGAACAAAACATAACCTAAAATATCTTGCATACTACTTTTAAGTAATAGGCTAGGTACAAATTCTGTTAAACCTACTGCAAATAAAGTTACAATAAAACCTAGCACTATCAAACTCTCTTCCAACATAAAACGTTTAATAATTTTTTTGTTAACACTACCTTGAACAACACGAGTTACGTTTGTAACATTTTTGTCCTTTGCAAATATCAATAATAAGATTGGATTTAGAATTGTAAATAATAAACTTATCATTATAAAACTAATAAACACTTTATCCTTAGTAGATGAAATATTTTTAAATTTAAATTCCTCAATTGCTATATAACTTGAAAAAGTTGTACTTACGTTTAAGAAAACTATGAATGCATAATTAGAAACTATAAGAGTAACCTTTGCTTTGTTGCCTCAGTCCATGAATATCGACCAAATAACAAATCCCATAAGTATTAATTCAAGAATTAATACTGTCATATTGACCCAAAACAAGGTTCTTCTTTGAAGTTTGTCGTCATTAACGTTTTTTTCTATATCTTTCATTTTATTCCCTTCTCGCTATACAAGTTATTTTTTGTAATAACGCACCACAAATGATTTGCGACAATATTATTATAAACCCAATTCATTTTTTTAAAAACAATGTAAAATAGTTTTTAACATTTAATTTTATTTTAGCAAAACAAAAAAATAGGATCGCTCCTATTTTTTTGTTTCTAAATTATTTTGAACTGTTTCATCATACTCTTCGAATTTACCAGTTCTAATAAATTGCATTGTTTCTTCAACGTTAATTAAGTGTTCTCCAGCTCTTTCTAAGTTTTTCAATTGTCTAATAATTGTTACAACTTTTTTAGCTTCACTATCGTTAGAAGAAGATCTAACTCTTTCTGCCAATTTCAAACTTAACTCCGAAAATTGTGCATTTAATTCATTTTCCATTTTCAATACCTTAATATGTTGGTCATTATCATAGTTTTCAACTAATGCTGAAATAATATTCAACATAACATTTACCAAGTCAAACATTTTTGAAATAAAATCTATTTCAATTGGTTCAGGATTGTATTTAATTGTAAAGTTACAAATGTGTTTTGCAACGTCAGCAATTCTTTCAATCTCTCTACTAATTAAAACTCCACCAACAGCAAGTCTTAAATCCCCAGCAACCATTTGTTGCTTTGCGATTTTTCAAAGTGCCATTTTTGTAAATTTATTTTGCAAATCATTAATTTTGATGTCGCCATCAATTACTTCTTGGGCTAAGGTAAGGTCTTGGTTCTTTAGAGCATCAAAAGTTGTAGCGTATTGTGATTTTGTAGCTTCAACCAATGAAATTAAATCTCTTTTTATTGCTTTTATATCATTGTCTAAAATTTTATTATATGACATGTTTTGTTACCTCCCTATCCAAATCTTCCAGAAATATAATCTTCTGTTTTCTTATTTTTTGGGTTTGTAAATATTTTTTTTGTTCTATCGTGTTCGATAAGTTCACCCTGTAAGAAAAATGCTGTGTAGTCACTCACTCTGGTAGCTTGTGCCATTGAGTGTGTTACTACTACTATTGTATACTCATCTTTAAGTTTTAGTATAAGTTCTTCTACTTTTAATGTTGCAATTGGGTCCAACGCACTTGTTGGTTCATCCATTAAAAGAATTTTTGGTCTCATCGCAATAGCTCTTGCGATACATAATCTTTGTTGTTGTCCACCACTCAATCCAAGCGCTGAATCTTTTAAATAATCTTTTACATCATCTCAAAGAGCAGCTTTTCTCAATGAGTCTTCAACTATTTGGTTAAGTGCTGATTTATCTGTAACACCTTGGTTTCTTGGACCAAAAGCTACATTATCATAAATTGACATTGGGAATGGATTTGCTCTTTGAAATACCATACCAACTTCAGTTCTTAATTTTACAACATCAGTTCCTGGTTCATAAACATTTGTACCATTAACAAGAATTTCTCCATCAATTGCAGTGTTTTCTACTAAGTCATTCATTCTATTTATTGATCTTAGTAAAGTTGATTTACCACAACCACTAGGTCCAATGAATGCAGTTACAGTATTTTCTTTTACTTTCATTGAAATATCGAATAGTGCTTGTTTATCACCACCATGATAATAGAAGTTTAAGTTTTTTACCTCTATAACGTTGTCTCTGTTTTTTAAAGCAACCTTTTTAGGCTTTGCAAAAACTTTTTCTTCACTAATTAATTCTAAATCTAGTGAATCATCGTTATTTTCTTTTTGATTTTTCAATTCTGCCATTTTCTCTAGCCTCCGTGATTATGTTTTTTATAATCTGTTTTCTTGTTTTAGAATTTTTTAAATGAATTCTCATTCTTCTTATGTTAAATGTATTTTTTATTTTTCTTCCCATTGCTCTGAAATGTTTTCCTATGATTACAAAATCATTTTTGTAATCATGTTTAAACACTTTGTTATATTTAGTGATTCAATAATTTTTAAATGTAAGTTTTTTCTTAGTAGGATCTAATTTTTTTGCAATGTAAGAACTAAATCAATTTAGTCCTAATACAAATAAAATCGTTACAAATGCTAACTGGTAAGCAACTCCTAAAGTTTTTGGATCACTACCTTCTGCTGCCATCATATAGATTTGGGTTGTCATTGTAGCTCCTGATGAGAAGAATCCTTCTGTAGGCATTCTTACTGAAGTTCCAAGAGTTAAATAAACCGGAGCAGACTCTCCTACAATTCTGGCAACTGCCAGAATTGTTCCTGTTAAAATTCCTTGCATTGCATTAGGCAATACAACTTTAAAAATAACACTTGTTTTATTTAATCCCATTCCATATGCAGCTTCTCTATAAGAAGAAGGAACACTTGTAATTGCATCTTCAAAAGTTGTAATAAGTGAAGGTAGGATTACAATTGTCATTGTTAAACTTGCAGCAAATACCGACATTGGTATTTTAAATGCTACAACAAATAAACTAAGTCCAAATACCCCAAACACAATACTTGGTGTTGAGGCCAATACATTAATTGCAAATCTTACAACTTTTGCAAACTTACCATCTTTGTGAGCGTACTCTGCTAAGTAAAGAGCCACAATTAAGGCCAATGGTATTGCAAAAATAATTGTTGCAATAACCAACAATATGGTTGTTAGCATTGTTGCAAAAATACCAGCTCTTTGTCCTTCAATTTCTCTAAATGCTGATGGATCAAATCCTGCTATTCCTTTTACAATTACTGTTAAAATTATTCAACTTGTAAAAGCAACAATTATAGCTGTAGAAGATATCATAAAGAACTTAGTGATTGCACTGTGAACTTTTTTTCTTGTTCTTTTTTCAGTATAAGTTTGAACTAATACTTTTAATTTATAAGGTTCATAAATTGCATCTTTATCTCTTTTAATAATTCTTCTAACTTTTTGTTTTTTTAGTTTTCTATATTTTCTATTATTAATATTTCCAACTGCAATTATTAATAAGTTAATAATAATAACTAAGAAGAATAAAATTAATCCAATTGCATAAAGAGCAGATTCATGTGTTCTTCCATTATTTTCTAACATCTCAAGTCCAATTGTTCCTGCAAGAGTTCTTATTGAAGAGAAAATAAATCCTAGGAAACCATTATTAGTTTCTAAACCTTGTGTTGAGTTACCAGCAATTAAAATAACTGCCATTGTTTCTCCAATAATTCTAGCTATCCCTGTAATGATAGCTGTAATTATTTTTGGCATAGCACTTACAAGAACAACTCTTGTAGTAGTAACTTCTTTTGTCATACCTAAACCAAGAGATGCCAATCTGTAACCATCAGATACAGATTCAATTGCATTAATTGATAAAGTTATCATTGTTGGCAAAGCCATAAATGCAAGTGTAAAACTTGCTGTCATCATGTTTCCACTAGTTGGAGCTCCCATTTTAACAAAGATAGGTCCAATTTGATCTAATGCAAACAATCCAAATACTACTGAAGGAATACCTGCAAGTAATTGAATAAATGTAACAACAAACTTTTTAACTTTTAACGATAAATATTCTGTTATAAATAAAGAACTAAATATTGTAAGTGGGATTGAAAAACATAAAGCAATTAGCAGCAACATTAATGTTGATGCTATAATTCTTAACAACCCATAACTTCCAGTTCCGTTTTTTCCTGGCTCTCAAACTTTACCAAAGATAAATTTGAAGAAACCAACCTCATGTAGAGCTGGAACTGATTTATAAACTACAAAAGCAATTAGTACAGCTAGTATTAGTAATGTAAAACCTGTTACTACAACAACTGATCACTTTGAAGTTGCATCCATTTTAGAAAGTTTTGCTCTTGGCATCACCTTCGTCGGGCCGGATTTACTTTTTAAATTAACCATTATTCCAGTACCCCCTCGTTAGATAACAATTTAAATACAGGTACTAAACCTTCATCAACAAAATCATTTTCAGATTTTGTTGCACTTTTCATCATATATGCAAAGAATTCAACAATGTTTACAAAGTCAGAATTATGTGAATTGAAAATTCCAATAAAAGGTCTTTTAAGTTCATATCCATTTTTATCTTTAATAAAATCATCATTTGTTAATGTTTTATCTGGAACTCATTCGCTACCATTTCACTTAAGAGCGTGCTCTCAATCTGCTGGGTTTTCAAATAAATCTTCATCTGCTGGGTTTCCTAATTTTTTATCAGATACTCCAGCTATTTTAACTCCAGATTCTTTTGTTACTTGTTTTACAAAAGCATAAGACACAAATCCAAATGTACCTCTACTACTTTTAATATTTTCAAACATTGAACCATTTGAGTTAACTACACTTGAGCTTGGCATTTCTTTTATTCCTGTTAAATCACTAAATGCACTTCTAGTTCCTGAACCAGATTCTCTTGTGAATGTACTTATTCTTGAAGAAGAATTTGGAACATCTTCTTGCCCTAACATTCTTGCAAGATTTTCTCATGTAGAATTTGATGCTGCATAAATCAATGCTAATTCTTTTCCTGTTGTTTTGTCTTCCTCTTTTAGTTTTAAGTTCATTAAATCATTATTGAATCAAGTTGGAGGATTATAAATTAAAACAATTGCATCAATTGCAAATTCAAAAGCAAAATAACTTTTTCTTTTTGCATTTTGTTTATTTTCATCTTTGAAAAGATTCATATAATTTACAAAGTTTTGTGAATTTTCTTTTTCAAATTCGATTTCATATTTATCGTTTTCGTTTACAACATTTTCATCAAACTCTGGGTTATTATCGAGTACTGCAAATTCATTTCCGTCAGACAAAGTTGATGAAGAAATGTCTTTTGAAATAAATCCTCCAGCATACATTTCTTTTTCAACTCCACTAACTCCAGCTTGACTCCCTGTTGAGTTATAAATAAAGTCTGTATCTTTATCATCATGATAAGTTTTTGTAAATCTTTGCATAAAAGTATTTACACTTGTACTCCCACCAAGAATTACATAATCCTTGGGTGCTGCAAATGATCAAATTCATATTGCTGCAAATACAGAGAATATAGCTATCAAGATAATACTTAACTTCTTGCTCATTTTTTTGCTCCTTATTTAAACTTAGCTTGCGTTACTAATTTTTTTAGCTTCAATAAGTTTAATTTGCACTAATTTAGTAATACCTTTTTGTTGCATTGTTGCTCCAAATAAAATATCACAATTTTCCATAGTACCAATTCTGTGAGTTACAATCATAAATTGTGTCTCATTGATAAAAGTTTTTATATATTTTGCAAAACGTTCAACGTTTGCAATATCTAAAGGTGCTTCAACCTCATCAAGAATAACCAATGGAATTGGTTTTACTTTTAAGATTGAGAATAATACTGATAAAGCTACCATAGATTTTTCTCCCCCTGATAATAAGTTTAGGTTACTAATTTTTTTACCTGGTGGTGAAATTTTAATATCAATTCCAGAATTTAAAATATCGTCTGGATTTGTATAAACTATGTTTGCTGTTCCTCCCCCAAACAATGTTGCGAAAGTATTTGGTAATGCACCATTAACATCTTTAATAATTTTTTTGAACTGAACAACCATTTGTTCGTCCATGTCATTAATAGCTTCTTTTAAATTATTAATTGATTCGATTACATCATTTGTTTGTTCAACATAATGCTCATATCTTTCGTTTTCTTCTTTGAATTCCTGGATAGCATCAAGGTTAATATTTCCTAATGATTTAATTTCTTGTCTTAGTAAATTAATTCTATCTCTTGTTTGTTCTTCATTATCAACATTTGTTTGTTCTATTGAAATTGCAGATTCAAAAGTTAGGTTATAATTTTGTGCAAGTCTTTCAGAAGCTGAAGATTGTTTTTCAAACATCAACATTGAATCTGCATTTAGGTTTGCATATTTATCTTTCATTGCAGACAACATTCTTCTATCTTCATCGATTGTTGAGTGAAGTTTGTTTTGTCTTTCATTAGATTTATCTTTAAGAGATCTAATAACGTTCATTTGTTGTTGAATTTCTTCTTTTCTTGCTTCACAATCTGTAACTTGTTCAATAATTTTAATAATTTGTTCATCAAGAGATTGAAATTCTTGTTCTCCACCATCCAACTCTTTTCCGGTAAGAACTCTATATTCTTCACGAATATCTGCTTGAGATTTTTCAATTTGTTCAGTTGCAGCTTTTGCACTACCAATGGCAGTTTGAATTTCTGCAATCTCTTCTCTTGATTGTTCGATGTGATCACTTAATGAATTTACTTGTCCTTGTAGGTCAAGTTCGTTTGAATCTAGTATATTTTTCTTTTCTTCAAGTTCACTAATTCTCATTGATTCGTTTAGAAGATTATTTTTTTGTTTTCTACTTCCCCCAACAATAGCTCCGTGTGGTAAAACTCTTTCCCCATCCAGTGTAACTATGTTGAATTTGTAGTTTGTTAATTTTGCAACTTCAATTGCATCATCATATTTATCAACAACAATGTAAGTTGCCAATAAATAATCTAAAACTACTTGATATTTTTTTTCTATTTTAATTAGTTCATTTGCAAAACCTACAAAACCTTTTGCTTTTTGAATTGCAAATCTCATGTCGCTTTTAATGTAGTTAGCTCTTAATGTATCTAATGGTAAGAATGTTGCATAACCTGCTTTATTTGATTTTAAGAATTCAATTGCAGCTTTTACATCAGCACTATTTCTAGCAACAACGTTTTGAAGTGAATTTTGTACAACACTTGCTATTGCATTTTCATATTGCTTATCTACGTTTATTAACTCTTGAACAGTTCCAATAATTCCTGCTAAAACTTTTTTGTTTTCTAAAATATTTCTTACACCTTCAAAAAGATTATCATTTGAATTTTTTCTAGCATATAAGTTTTCTAAAGTTGATTCAATTCTAGCGTTTTCTTTTCTTAATAGGTCTAATTTTTTGTTTAATTCAAATCTTTGCTTACTAAAGTCTTCTAAAGCATTTCTTTTTTCCACTTTGTCTGCTAATAATTTACCCAGTTTTTGTTCTTCTGAATTTAATTTAATTTCTAATTCTTTTGCCTTATTTTTAAGATCACTGATTCTAAATTCTTTATCGTCAATATCAACTTTTGATTTTTTAGATTCTAAACTAATTCTTGAAACTTTTAATTGACCTATTTCATCAACTATTTTTGTAAATTCTTTATTAAGTTTTGAAAGTTCTCTTTCGTTTTCAAAACTTGATTTATTAATATTATTAAATTCTTCACTTCTACTTTGAATTGCTTTTTCTAAAGATGAAATTTGAGTTTTCATTTCAACTTTTTCTTCACTAATTTCTAAAATTCTTTTTTTGTAAAGTTGAATATCTTTTACTAAAACAGCTACTTCAATTTGTTTTAGTTCATCAAATTTTGTTTGATATTCTGAAGCTTTTTTTGACTGTCTTTTAAGTGAAGGCAATTTTCTTTCAATTTCATTAATAATGTCATTGATTCTATCCAAATTATCTTGGCTTCTTAAAAGTTTTCTAATAGCTTCTTCTTTTCTCTTTTTGTATCTAGCAACACCTGCTGCTTCATCAAAAAGTCTTCTTCTTTGTTCTGGACTTGATTCAACAAATGATGAAATTGATCCTTGAGAAATAATTGCAAGAGAAGATTTTGTCAATCCAGTCTCTAGAGCAATATCTTGTATATCTTTTAATCTTACTTTTGAACCATTTATGTAATATTCTGATTCTTTTGTTAACTTGAAAAATTTTCGAGTTATTGATACTTCATTATAATCTAAAGAGCTAAATGCTCGTGTACTATTGTCAAAAACAAGAGTGACTTCTGCCATATTTAGTGGTTTTCTGTCTGAACTACCAGAAAAAACAATATCCTCCATAGAATCACCTCTAAGAGATTTTGAAGATTGTTCTCCTAATGCTCACATTATAGCGTCTGTAATGTTTGATTTTCCTGACCCATTCGGCCCGACAATTCCTGTCATAGCAAAATCAAAGTTTAGGGTTGTTGGTTCTGCGAAAGACTTAAACCCAAACGCTTCGATACGTTTTATAAATATCATAATTTTTTACCTCTTGTTTTTGTATATAGCCGTCCTATATAACTTACATTTGTTATTATATAGATTTTTTAAAATAATCAAACTTTTTTTAAAATTTTTCCCTACAAAAAACCCCTTTGAAAGGGGCTTTTAAAATTTTTTAAATTTTGTTCTTTATTTTTGATAATGCGTTTTTTGCAGCTTCTTGTTCTGCTTGTTTTTTGTTTGATCCTTGACCTACTCCATAAACCATTCCGTCTAAAGTACAATTTACAGTAAATATCATTTTGTTATCTTCAAGTTTTTCTTGACTTATTGTAACATATGATAATTCACTTCTCATTTCGACTTGAATAAGTTCTTGCAATTCTGATTTAAAATCACGAATTGCATCCAAGAAAATATCTAAGTTGCTTTCACTAAAAATGGTTGCATTTAGTCATTTAACTAATGCATCAGGACCAGCTTCTAAATAAATTGCAGCTGTCATTGATTCGTAAGCATCTGCTAAAATTGAATCTTTTTCATAACCTTTTGACTCAAGTTCCCCAACTCCAAGTCTCAACAGTTTTCCAAGACCAATAATTCTTGAAAACTGTGCTAATGTTTCTTTTCTAACAATAGAACTTCTGTATCTTGTCAGAATTCCTTCGTTTGATTTAGGGAATTTTTTAAATAAATATTCACTAACTTTTTGTTGTAATATTGCATCACCAAGAAACTCTAATCTTTGGTAGTTTTTAGCAATTCTATGTTCATTTGAATAAGAATTGTGTGTAACTGCCTCATCATATAGAGCGTTATCTTTTGGTGTTATGCCAAACTTTTCTAAAAATTCTCTCATTTTATCCTTCTTTTAGAACTTTTTTGATTTTATTTAATACATCGTTGTTGATTGCGTTATATGTCATTGATAATGTTGCATAGAAAGATACAGCATCACTAGATCCATGTGATTTGAAAGCAATTTTGTTTGCTCCCAATAAAATTGCACCAGCATGGTTTTTGTAGTCAAATTTTGCCCCCACTTCTTTGAAAGCTTTTCTCAAACGAAGTGCTGCCAATTTTCTAAATAAATTTTTTGTAATTGCTGCTTTAATTTCAGATAAAAGATTTTTCCCCATTCCTTCAACTGCTTTTAAAACCATATTTCCTGCAAAACCATCAGTTACAATAATATCAACAAGACCAGACGCTAAATATCTTGATTCTATATTACCTGTAAAGTTAAGTGATTTATTTTCGCTTAATAATTTATATGCCTCTTTGTGCATTTCTGTACCTTTTGATTTTTCTTCTCCAAGATTCAATAATGCTATGTTAGGATTTTCAATTCCTCTAATTGCTTTTGCATAAGCATTTGCCATAATAGCAAATTTTTCAATGTCTTCTGCACTACATTCAAGGTTTGCACCTACATCTAATAATAAAGTTACTTTGTCTTTAACAATAGTTGGAATAACTGGCATAAATGCCGGTCTTTCGATTCCTTCAATTTCTTTTAGTATAAAGTGGCAACCAGCAATAAACGGAGCTGTAGCTCCCCCTGTTGTAATTGCATCAGCTTTTCCTTCGTTTACAAGTTCAATTGCTCTAACCATAGAAGAATCTTTTTTTCTTCTTATGTCCATAATCCCATCAGTCATTTCAATGACTTGAGTAGTATTTAAAAATTCTACTTGTTCAGGGTTATATTTTTTCTTAGTTAGCGCTTTTCTTAACTCTGCTTCATCTCCAACAAAGATGATTTTAAGATCTTTACGCTCACCTAAAAGTTTAATAGCAGCATCTACTGCTGGAATTAAACCTTTATCCGAACCCATAACATCAAATGCTATCGTTTTAAATTCCATATTTTTTCTCCAATTCCATTTAAATTATATATTAATAATTTTATATCTTGTTAATTTCAAACAAAAACTTTCTGTTATAAAAAATTGATACAGAAAGTTTATAATTTCTATTTTTTGTATTTTGCTTTGTTTTCTTGTTGGCGGGCACTTCCCTCTGAACAACAAGGACATTTTTTTGTCAAACAAACTTGACAACCAATACATTTTAAACAACTTTGACATCCATGGAATGAACCACTACAAACTCTACAAGTGTAACAGTTATGGGCTCCTCCAGGACAACAAACGTCTTTGTTTGAAGCATCATTATTTTTTGGTAACGGCATGTTATTACCCCCTTTTTCTAATGATAGATATAATTATATCAAAAATAAAAATATAGGCAAATATCCTATATTTTTGGTTCTATTCACTTAATTTCACAAAAAGTTTTTGTACGTTTTCATTTATAACCATACTTTTTAATGCATTTTTATACAATGTTTTTTGTTTTGTTTTCAACCATTGCCCTTAACTCTTTTATTCCATTTCCTAGTTCTTCAGATTGTTTTCTTGTTTCTTCAAATTGTTTTCTTGTTTCTTCAAATTGTTTTTTTAATTCTTTTATATTTTTTTCAAGTTTGCTAACTCCTATTGGACACTTTGACATTCTAATAACTCCCTCTTTATTTGATTTACTTTACAATTTATTTTTTATTAACTTAATTTTTTCTTAAAAACAATTAATATTCTGTTAAAGCACGTTTTTTAATTTGAATTATAGCAGAAACTCAACCAATAAACATGATTGCTGCAATTGAAATAAATGAAACTATTGGTATTCAAGGCAATACTGGTATTACCAGCAATACTTTTAGTTTATTTCAAACTATTAACCTAATAACAGCTCAAGTAATCATTGAAAGTCCATAAGCTGTAATAAATGCAAACAGAGAACCTGTTACATATCTTCCAATAACCATTCAGTTGATTTTTTTGTCTGTATATCCTAACGACCTCATAATTGTAATGATACTTATAGCATCACTTATTATAATGTTCATAATTACTACCAGCAATATTATTAACAACATTACATCAATTGCAATATACATTAACATAGTTCTTGACATTTCTTCCATCATAGAATTAATAGCAGATTTTATAATTGGTAAAACAACAATATTTCCACCCAATACATTTCCATCCATTATGTAATTAAATTCTTTATCCACAGATTTTAAAGCATTTTCTAATTGTTGTTTTTTATCTCCTAAGAAAGCTTCTAGCAATTCACCTAAATTTTCTCATTGTTCCGAACCTACAATTTCTTTTCAATAAACATCTAACATAGGGCCCAATCACTCTTTAGCTTCAGTTCCTCCTAAAATATTTGAAGTTTGAACAGCTGAAGTTTCAAGTCTGTTTTTAAAGTTTTTACCCAAGTTTTCTAGATCATTAATATTAAATTCTCCGTCAATACTTGGCTTTGTACTATATTTTGCGTTAAAGTAATTTTCATTCGGATCTAATTTTTCTTTATCTCCAAACTTATCAAATAAGTTGTTGTAGTCAAGATAGAAATTTTCCATCATGTTATCGTTTTTGTTAATACCAACAACTTTTAAATCAATACTCATTCTTCCTTCAACTCCAACGTTTAAAGGAATAACATCTCCAATTTTTAGATTTAAAAGTCTTTGAACTCTTGCAGAAACTAATCCTGGAATTTCTTGGCCAGGCAACTCTTCTCTTAATTTATCAAATTGTTCATTGGTAATTCCATCAAAATTATAAGTATTTCTTGGACTACCATATTTTCCTGTGGTATCAAAAGAAATAATATATGTACTTTCTGGGTCTAATTCTGAACTATTTTTTTCAGCAGCTGGAACATTGTAAGTTAATAGATCAGTGTTTTTATCAAATAACGCTGAATTCGAAGTTATAAATTGGTCTGTTGAAAAATCTTTAATAACAATTTCTGCCAAGAAAGTTGCAAGTCCTGTATTTAATGCACTAGTTCCACCAGTTTCTCCTTCTTCTTCATTATTATTATTTCCATCATTTGGATTTGAACTATCAATATTTACTTGTCCAAGTAAATATTTTTGATATTCTTGTGGGTCAGAACAATTTGTAAATGAAGAACTTGCAGAAGAAATACATGAGTATTTTGCAATATCACTTAATCAAATACTATTAAATTCTTCTGTTTTGTCATTTTTAACAGCATACATTGTATTTTCACTATCTGGTTCAATGATTTTTAATAATTGCTGCAAAGTTGTCATATTTAGATCATTTATGTTTGTAGGAATATCATCAATATTTTCAAATGGAGTAAATAACGCTAACGCATTAAACACCATAGAAGCATAAGTGCTATTTTCTTGAGTAATCAACTCTCTTCTAGCAAGATCATCTCTTGTTTCAGAAAGCTTTGTCATTAATTTGTTAATTTCTAAATACTTATTAAATGATTTTGCATCATCTGAATTTTGTAAAAAGTTTTCTACAGTTCCATATTCACTGATATCAAATCATTTAATTCTTTTTTTATAACTTCTTTCGTCTAATGTAATTTTATTTCAAACAGCTATATTTGAAGTTCCTTGTAAATGATAATAGTGATTCATATCTTCTGAGAAATAATTGAAAGCACCATTTATCATATTATTAATTACAGGCAATGCTCTCATTTGCATAGTAAACAAATATGAACTCAATCCTATCAATCCCATTATTAAGAAGAATTTTCCTTTACCATGAGACACAAAAGCATCTTGCATTCTATAAGTGAATGCAATGTTTCGTTTTCTAAAGTAACTTAGCAATGCATAATTTATTCCTGCAAAAATTAATGCTGGAGGGAAAATTACATAAATTATTTTATTTAAGTGTTTAAAGGTTTTTTGTTTTGGACCTTTGCTTAAAAGGTCCAAAGCAGATTCGTTCATATATCTAAATATTGTCATATATGAAATTGCAGAGAACAATAAAGGTACCCCAATAATCAAAAGAGTTAAAAAGATTGGGTTTGAGTAAATTGATTGATAATCAAAAATAACTATGTTTGCATATGTTTTTGTAGCCGCTTTAATTTGGAAAGGAATTGAAAGAGCATAACCTATTGCAATAGAAATTGTCATAACAATCATAGTTTTGACTGCAAATACTCATGTAAGTTCTCTTGTTGTATAACCAAGCGATTTAAATACACCAAGTTGTCTTCTAGTATCTCTAATTTCTTTCTTTATTACAAATAAAACAAAGAAGAAACCAAGTACAAACAAGATTCCACCAATTACTCCGAAAATTCAAGTCATAATTCTAAGGTTTTCAAGTTGTGCTATTTGTTCATGATGTTTCATGGTTTTAAATGGTAAAGTCCTTCTAGAAAAGAAATTATAAAACAAATCATTCATGTCATATTTAGAATTTTTTATCATTCTATCTTGGATGATATATGTATTACTATCGAATTTAAAATCTGTTTTGAAGTTTATATCAAATATTTGTTGGTTAAAAAATGAACTGTCTACAAATATTTGTGCATAATTTTTATTTGATTCAAAAATTCCTGAATTAGATGGTGTTAAAGTAGAATACTTAATAGCTTCTCCAACAATTCTAAACTGAATTCTTGCTCCAGAAACTGCAATTGTTAATGTATTTCCTATTTTTAAATTTCTTGATTTTAAAAATAGGTCATTTACATACGCATCATACACAGTTGTATTAATGGTATAAGGGTCAATTTTGTTTTGACCTTTTTCTACAATTAAGTTGTTTAAATTTGCATCATTTGAGCTTTTTTGTACAGCATTTAAAGATTCGATTTGAACTTTAACTTCTGTTGAGTTTGAAACGTCTTGAAATCTTGACACTAGTCTTTGAAAAACATTGTATCTAAAATCTTTTTCGTTTTGTTCAACTTGTTCTAATAACCTATTAGAAATATAAGAAACAAAACTTCCTCCAGCATTATATTTTACAAAATCTTCAATTAAAGATTGTGAAAAAATATCACTATATTTGACCTCTTTATTATCACCCTCCATTGGAAATGAATAATGAGCATCAATCCCACCTCTTCTTGAAGTTGCAAGAATTGATGAAAGAGTTTTTAGTTCATAACTTTTGATTAACTCTTCTTTTATATCTTCACCTTGATCGGTACCACTATTATTTAATTCAAGTTCTGCTTGATATTGAGCAGAAGCTATTATGTTTTGCTTTGCTTCTTCTTGTAATCAACCTTTAGTTTCAATTACAAAGTTTTCTGCACCTTCATAGTTTATTTCAATATCTTTTTCATTTCATATTTTTTCAATAGATTCTTCTGAAACCACTGAATTAAACTGCATTTGTCTATCTCAAGTGTTTGTTTTCCCTTCAATAGAGGCTGCTTTTAAAGTTAATTGTAAAGGGGTTGCTAACATACCCATAATTACCATTGTAAAAATAGCTAAAAATAAAACTGTTCCCAAAGTTTCTATTCATGATTTTATAAATAGTTTAATGTATGACTTAAAAATATTAGTCATATTTATTCCCCCTAATTTCTTTTTGATTATATATTTTATAAACACCATTTGGTAGTAAAAACCTTTATAAAAAATAAAATAAAAAACTTTTTAGTGTAGAATAAATTTATACAAAATTATATTTAAAGTTCTAAATAGTCCTATTAAACGAGTATTTTCAATTAATTTGCATTTACTATTGTTTTTTAAATCTAATTATTGTAATATATTTTAGTCCGAGGTGAATTAATATGGCAAGAAAAGACGGTTTAACAGGAAAAGGACCATTATCAGGTAATTCAAGATCACATGCTATGAATGCCAACAAAAGAAAATGAAACCTTAACCTACAGAAAGTTCAAGTAATGGATGAAAACGGTAAAGTTATGACTTTAAAAGTTTCAGCTAGAACACTAAGAACTTTGAAAAAAAACAACCAATTAGCAAAATAAATAAAACAATAAACTAAGAGTTCCATTTAGGAATTCTTTTTTTGTCTTCCGGTTAAATGAAACATAAAAAAAGGTTTGCAGTATTACAAACCTTTTTTCTGGTATTATTCAATTCCAATGATAAATGAATATACTTCTTGACCTCCGTCAACAACTTCATATTCAACATCATGATTTTCATCTAAATATTTACGTAAATCGTTTATATCTTTAAAAGAAGCGTCCACTCCTGTAAAGATAGTAATTATTTCAGTTTTTGAAGTAATGTATTTTGCTAAAGCTTTTGAGAATACTTCTGCTAGAGTATTTGTTGAGATAACAACTTTTTTATCAGCTATCATCATGTATTGTCCTTCAACAATTTTTACACCATCAAGTGTTGCGTCTCTTGCAGCTTTGTTAATTGAAATTGAAGTCACATTTTTAATAGTTTTTGCAATGTTTGCTTCATTTTTCTTACTTGATTCTTCTGGATCTAAACTTAAGTAACCTGTAATTCCTTGAGGAATAGTTTTAGTTTCTAAAACTGTTACTTTTGACATATTTTCTAATTCTTTTGCTTGTTTTGCTGCTAATAAAACGTTTGAGTCATTAGGGAAAATGTAAACTTGTTTAGCATCTACTTTTTCAATAGCTGCTAAGAAGTCGTTTGTTGATGGGTTCATTTTTGGTCCCCCGTCAATTACGTAATCTACATTTAATTCATCTTTAAAGTAATTTAAAATCCCTTTTGATCTTACAACAGCAATTGTTGCAACATCATTTGCTAATGTTCTTTGTTTTTCAGCAGTTTTTTTAGCATCACTTGATACAGAACCTGCATCATTAACGTGTCTTTCAGCTTGAAGATTCATGTTTTCAACTTTAATAGTTTTGAATTCTCCAAATTGTTGTAAGTAAGTCAATACTTGTCCAAGCATTAATGCATGTGTATGTATTTTTAGAATGTCTGAATCAACTACAGCAACAATTGAAGTATTTCCATATTGTTCAAATGTTGTTCTTACAGTATCTACTTTTAGTTTCCCAATTAATTCTTCATTTAAATTAACAATAGCTTCTGTACAATATCCAAATTCATCCTCGATGTCCATTTCGATGTTTCCACCTGTATTTTCTTCAAGTTTTTTTAATCTGTCTATTGGTTTAGATTTGTTTACAAAGTATTGAATTCCTTCAATAAATTTAACAAGCCCATAACCTCCACTATCAACAACTCCCACTTCTTTTAAAGGTGGTAAAAGTTCTGGTGTGTTTTCTAGCGAGATGTTTGCAGCTTCCACTGTTTTTTCTCAAAATGTTTTTGCGTCCATTTTTGAATCTGTAATTGAATTTACAAATTCACTTGTTTCTCTAATTACTGTTAAAATAGTACCTTCAACTGGTTTCATAACAGCAGCATATGCTACTTCTTTTGCGTTTGAGAAAGCTAGTTTTCAAGTTTCAATATCTAAAACTTCTCTATCTTTCATTCCATTTGAAAATCCTTTTACGATTTGTGAAAATATAACTCCTGAGTTACCACGAGCCCCCATAATTAAACCTCTTGCAAATTTCGCCATTAATGGAGAAATTCCTTCAAAGTTTTCATTTTCTATTTCAGCATAACCATTTGTACATGTCAGGTTCATGTTAGTTCCTGTATCTCCATCAGGTACGGGGAAAACATTTAGTTTGTCAATGTGCGGGTAATTGTTATATAAATTGTTAACACCGCTAGTTATCATGCCTTTTAAAATTTGCACATCTTTCATAGTTCTATTTCACCTTCTACTAATATTGTTTTTTTCTTATCAAAAAAATAATAAAAAATTGCAAAAATACTTTTGCCAGATATATAATTGTAGTCCCGAGATCTAAATAATTTCTAGATCATCCACAGCTACGTCAACTATATAATTTCGCACAAATTGGTTTAATTTTTCCAATTCATACTTTACGCGAATTTGAACCTCATTAACAACGTCTCTAATATTAACCCCATTGATTAAAATGATATGGATTTTTACTCTTCCGATGTTATCTGCTGAAGTAATTTCAACAGCATTTTTTATGTCGCTAGTTTTAATTTCTGATTGTGATTTTGCTGAGCAATTCGCAAAAGAAATTACACCCGGTACAGTAACTACAGCATTGCTAATTGCATCATAAACAGTTTGGTCGATCATCTTCAAGCCCTCCATAACATAATAAACAGGTAATAAAAGAAAAACATATTGCATGTTTTCAAATCAGTACAATATTATTCTACACTATATTGATAATTATTGTAATCAATTACTTTTATTTTTTTAATTCAAAAATTTATTTCAAAAATTTATTTCAACATTTACAACTTACTTATAAGTCTATTTATTATTATAGACAAAAAATGACACATAAAAAAGTGATTTTTAAAGTAAATTCACATTACCAAAACCAGTAAATATTTTCTTAACCTTTTACAAATATGAGATATCAGTCAAATTACATCAACATAAAAAATCAGCGTAAAACCGCTGATTTTTTAATATTATTTTGTTTTTAAAAAGATTAGTATGTCTTATGTAAAATTACACATTGATAAGGTTTGAATTCACCAGTATTCAAGTCTTTGTAATTATTAAACAATACTTCGTAATCTTTAAAATCTAAATTTAAATCATTACTTAATTGTTCTTCAAACAAATTAGCAACAATTAAATATTCGTCTTTAGAACCAACTCTTTTGTATGAACATAGTTGAGAATTTTTATCTAAGAATTCTATTTTACCTTCTCCTAAAGCTTCAGAGTTTTTCTTCATATTTAAAATGAAACTATAGAAGTTTAAGATTGAATTTTTATCTTTAAGTTGATCTGCAACATTAATTTTTTCATAATTTGGGTTTACTTTTATTTGTGGTTCATTTTCACTAAATCCCGCATATTTTTTGTTTTCTCATTGCATTACAGTTCTTGAATGGTCTCTACATTTTGAATCAACTATTTTAAAAATTTCTTCTTCACTTAATCCTTTATTTCTAAAAATTTCAACATTGTTTTTTGTTTCTACATCAAAAAAATCATCATTATCTTTAAAATTATAATTTGTCATCCCTATCTCTTCACCTTGATATACAAAAGGAATTCCTCTTTGTAAGTAAAGATATGTTGCAAAAGATGTTGCAGATTCATATCAATATTTACTATCATTTCCAAATCTTGAAACACTTCTTGGTTGATCGTGATTATTGAAAAATAGTGATAATAAACAATTTTGTTCTTGGTAATATTCTTGTAGTTCAGTTATTATTCTTTTAAATTCTTTTATATCTGGTTTTTTATAAAGTCATTTAACTTTACCTTCAAAATCAACTTTCATATGATTAAAATCAAAAATAACGTCTAATTCTTTATTTTCTTGTCTAACATATTCAATCATTATTTCCATGTTACTTGTAAGCATTTCTCCAACTGTTAAAAAGTCTTTAACATTTCCAAAAGAATTTTGATTCAAGAATTTTAAATATTCATGCATTCTTGGTCCATTAGTGTAAAGATTTCGCCCACCATAATCTGTTGTATCATCAGGTAACCCTTCAGCTTTTGAGTATAAATTACATACATCAAACCTAAAACCTCTAACTCCTTTTTCAATTCAAAAGTTAAGAATTTTAATTATTTCATTTCTTAATTCTTCATTTTCTCAATTAAAGTCAGGTTGGTTTTTTGTAAATAAATGCATGTAATATTTATCTAATTCTTCAACATATTCTCAAGCACTACCCCCAAATTTTGACATTCAATTGTTGGGTACACTTCCATCGGGTTTTGGATCTCTAAAGTAAAAATATTCCATATATTTTTTATCACCTTTTAAAGCCTTTTGAAATCATTCATTTTTATCTGAACAATGGTTTAAAACTAAATCAATCATAATTTTCATATCTAGTTCATTTGCTTTTTCAATAAGTTCTTCAAAATCTTTATTTGTTCCTAAACTTGGATCTACTTTGTAATAGTTTATTACATCATAACCAGAATCTTCAAAATCAGATTCATAAAAAGGTGATATTCAAACTTGAGTAACTCCTAAACTTTTTAAATATTCAAGTTTTTCATTAATTCCTTTTATGTTTCCTACATTTGATTTATGAGCATTGAAGGTTTTTACAAAAACTTCATACACTATTTCTCTTTCTTTCATTTTTTTCCTCTATTCTTTATATAATTTTAAACAATTTTTGAAACAATTAAACAAATATTGTTTAAAATTGAAACCTAAAAAATTATATAATTTCATTATGAAAGCAAAAATAGAATTTAGTAATGAAAAAAGAGTATGTCATTTATCAAATAGAGAGGTAAGTCTAGTTTTAGAGGTCAAAGAAGGAAAGGTTTTAACTTATAGGTATTTTGGAAAAAAAATAAAAGAATTTAACAATTCTTTTAATCAACCTTTTATAAGTAGAGGTTTTTCAACAACTTATAATAGCGAAAATTATTATTCATTGTCAGAAGAATTAATTTTTTCACCCACTAAAGGAATGGGAGATTTTAGAATTTCTGCACTTGATGTTACTGCAGATGACATAAACCATATTGAATTAAAATTTAAAGACTGAAAGATTTTGGATGCAAAACCAAGTATTTTAAATTTACCGTCAAGTTTTGAAAGTAAAGAAAGTGGATCACTTACTTTACAAATAACGCAATTAGACCAAATAGCTGGTTTAGAATTAATTACTTATTTAACAATTTTTGATATTGCAGGAATTATAACTAGATCATCAGTTATAAAAAATTATTCAAATAAAGAAATAACAATTAACAAAGCAACATCTTTATCTTTAGATTTTTATCCCCAAGATTTTGATTTCTTCTCTTTAACAGGTGCTCATACTAATGAAGCAAATATTAATGAGTTTAAACTACATAAAGGTGTTCAAAAAATCGAAAGTACAAGAGGAGCTAGTAGTCCGCAACACAATCCTTTTATTGGATTGAAAGCACCAAACACAGACCAATACCAAGGTAATTGTTATGGATTTAATTTAATTTATTCAGGTTCATTTTTAGGTGAAGTTGAATTAAGTCAATATGAACACATTAGAGTACAACTTGGTCTTAACCCAGAAGTGTTTGAGTGAAAATTAAATGCAGGTCAAGAATTTTATACACCAGAAGCTGTTTTAAATTATAGCGATAAAGGATTAAATGGCTTAAGTCAAAATTTCCATGAATTTTATAAAAATAATTTAATAACAAGTAAATGAAACAATAAAGAAAGACCCTTACTAATCAACACTTGAGAGTCTATGTATTTTGATATTACAGAAGAAAAAGTTTTAAACCTTGCAAGCAAAGCTAAAGAAGTTGGAATAGAACTTTTAGTTTTAGATGATGGTTGATTTGAAAATAGAAATAATGACAAAACCGGTTTAGGAGATTGAGTTTGTGATAAAACAAAACTTCCAAACGGAATTGAAGGACTTGCAACCAAAATAAATGATTTAGGTATGAAGTTTGGACTTTGATTTGAACCTGAAATGGCAAGTTTAGATTCAAATGTAATAAAAGAAAATCCAAGCTGAATTATAAGATCAAAAGGTTATGACCCAGCAGTATCAAGATATCAATTTGTTTTAGATTTATCAAATGATGATGTTATCGAATATTTAAAAACAAAGTTAGATTCTATTCTTGAATGTGGAAAGATTTCATATATCAAATGAGATATGAATAGAAATATAACCGATGTAAGCAACAAACAACTACAACATAAATATATTTTAGGTCTTTACAAACTTTTGAATTACCTAACAAATAAATACCCTGAAATTTTATTTGAATCATGTGCTTCTGGTGGAGGAAGATTAGATCCGGGAATGTTATATTACATGCCACAATGTTGAACATCAGATAATAGTGATGCTATTTCTAGATTAAAAATTCAAAGCGGATATAGTTTAATGTACAGTCCAATGGTTTTAACAAATCACATCACAACTTCTCCAAACCATCAAATCGGTAGAGTTACTGAACTTAAAGTTAGATATAATATTGGTTCTTTCTTTAACTTAGGAGTTGAACTAAATCTTGAAAATTGTTCTCAAGAAGAATTAGATGATTTAAAACAATATATTTCTCAATATAAAAATGATAGAAAATTTTTACTTGACTCACAATTTTACAGACTTCAAACAACAGATTCAAATGACTTTATGTGACTAATTATCAATAAAGAAAAAACAGAATTTAAGGTTTTAATAGCTAAGGTATTGTCTAAACCAGGAATAGTTTTTAGTCCTTTCAAACTAAAATACTTAAATCCTGAATTTAAATACCAAAATCAAGAAACACAAGAATCTTATTATGGTGATGAACTTATGGAAAACGGAGTTTCTTTCCCTAGATTAAGAAAAGATTTTCAAGCTCTAGTTTATCATTTTAAAAAGATAAACTAGAATTTAATAAAACAAAAACGGATAGTAATATCCGTTTTTGTTTTAATTTGATTGCTTGAAAATATTATTTTCTCACTCTATATTTAGTGGATTTAATTTCACAATCTTTTTGATTTCAAGATTAGAATTTAAATTTGATGGGTCTTTAACAAAGTATTTTATTGAAATTACTTTTTCTCCATTATTAAAGAATATTTCAATTACAGAAGAATCAATTATGATCTCAACTTCACTCACACTTGATAAATTAACTTCATAAGAAGGTAAATTTATTTTGTCAGTGAAAGTCATTTCGTCTCTTTCAACTTTTAGAATTTCGCCATCAAAAACAAGTCTTAATTTTTCATTCTTATCATTAAAAATTTCTAGGAAAAAATCTTTTTTGTTAGTTGCTTGAATATATAAAGGTTCATTTTTTCAATTTAAAGATTCAAAACTATTAAACACTTCTTCCGACATCAATTGTTTGATGACTGGTTTTTGATATAAAACTTTGTCAATAACATTAACGTCTCTAATTAGAGCTAAATCAAATGCTCAACAATTTTCTTGAGAAGCATTTTGTTCATTCTTAGAATTTCCAAGTCACCCAGTCATCATGTTTCCGTTTTCAGATTCAAAAAATTGAGGAGCATAAAAGTCAGGTCCTTCATTTATAAGTTTTGGTTCTGTAATTAATTTGAAACTCATAAAGTCTTTATCAAAATTTCCAATAGCGTATAAAGTTTTATGATGCATAAAAGGTGTTTGTTCTTCGGTTTGTTCGTTACTTCATGCTAACAATCAATCCTTTTCATTGATTTTTATAAAACTTGGACACTCAATCATATACCCTTCAAGTTCTAAAGGTAAATCTATTTTAAGTTCACAATGAAAGTTTCATTGTTTTTTTTCATAATCATAAATTCATAGTAGAAAAACTCCTTTTTTGCCATTTGAAGCTCCACAAGCCATAAATTTATTTTTTCCATCCTTGAATATATAAGGGTCTCTACATTCTCCATTTGTAAACTCTGGATTTTTAAATAAAACTTTTTTATGAGTTTCTTTATTTTCAACATCAACTTTAGCTTCAATTGTATGAGAAATTCTTTCATCATTTACTTTTCTGTTTCCGGTATAAAAATATTTTAATTCCCCTTCTTCAATAAAAGCAGAACCACTAAATGCACCATTTAAATCTTCATCTATTGATGGTGTTATAGCTAAACCTAAATATTTATAATCTTTAAAATTTTTTGTTTTAAAATACCCTCAACTTTTATTTGCATGCCAATGTGTAAATGGTGCATTTTGTAAAAAAATATTATATTCACCTTTAAAATAATTTAAACCAACTGGATCATTTGTTAAACCAGAATAAGAACTTAACAATATTTTGTTTTTATAAGGGTCGTTCATTTTTAATAAATGCTTTTCATTTAACTCTTTTTTATCATTATCATTTATTAATTTTTGCTTATATTCTAAATTGTTCATATTTTCTCCTATCTATAATATTCAATAAAACTTCACTCAAATTCTTCTTCGTTATAATAACTTTCTCTATATTCCATTAATTGTTGTCCTAGAGAAAATAATAATCCTTTGTCTAGAATTAAATTTTCACTTTTGATTTCATCTATATCATAATCTACAAGTTCTCTTTTTAAACTTGTAGATATTTTTTTAACTGCAAAACCAATTGGACTTTTAAGAGAAGTTGTAAAGAATTTCATTAACCCGTTTTTTTGAATGAATTCAATATCTAATTCTCTTTTTAAAAGACTATCACTTATATAAGAAATTTGATAGATATAAAGCTTTTCACCAATATATCTTTTTACCTCTATTTTGTGTACATAGTCTTCATAATAGAAGTGCGTTTTTTTCATTAATTCATTATCAACTTTTTGTTTTCCCAAATATTTGTAAATACTTTTTGCATTTGGGTATAAATAGGAAAAGGAAAACAACTTGTTGTTTTCCGAATTTATTAGTTGATAACCTTTTCCGTGAACAGGAATTATAAGTTTATCTGCAATTAAAACCGAAAATGCTTTTCTAATCGGTTGTAATGATGCTTTAAACTTAACTCTTAATTTACTTTCACTGGGAAGAAATTCTCCAGCCTTAACTTTGTTTTCCATTATTAAATCTAAAAGGTAATTGTAAATTTCTTCTCATTTTTTCATAAATTTATTCCTATTTGTTTTTTACTTTTTTAATTCTTTCTTTTTTTGATTCAATTACAATATCCATATTTGTAATATATTCATTTAATGAATTTTTACCTCATTTTGTTTTCATCAAGAATCATGATGCAGCAAAGGCAACTACTCCAGATATTAACATAACAATAACTGCATTAACACCTGGTGGGATTGATTGGAATGATGCGTGAATATTTGTTTGATCGAAGTATGCAGATGATTTAGTTGAAGTTCAATCAAATTGAACCAATCCTACCCAAGATGCACTTCCCACAGAGTTTGCAACTGTGTGGGTCATTCCAGATCAGTATCCTCCAGCAGCACTACCAATCATTCCTCCAACAAATAGAGGTTTAATTTGTAAGTTTACTCCAAACATAGCAGGTTCTGTAATACCTAGATTAGCTCCAAATGAACCTGAAAATACTTTTGATTTTTCTTCTTTATTTTTTATTAAGAATGCTGCCACTAATACTGCACACCCTTGTGCTACGTTTGATGCACAAGCAATTGGTGTAATAAATGAGAATGAGTGACCGTATTGTAATTTTGTTTCTAATAATAATTGTGTATCTATTGGTAATAATCCTTGGTGTAATCCAGTAATAACAATTAAAGGATATAGACCGGCAAATACCATACCACCAAATCCAATACCATATCAGTTTGTATATTTAAATAATCCATTTAATCCTAAAGCTATTCCTTTTCCAATAATTTGTCCTAAAGGTCCAATAGCTCAAAATGCTAGTCATGAACTTATCAACACCACTCCTAATGGAACTAAAATAATTCCAACAGTATCTGGTATGAATTTTCTAAATAATCTTTCTAGGTTTACAGATAATGCCAATACTAAAAGAATTGGAACTATTTGTGCTTGGTATCCTATTAAATTAATTTTAAAGAATCCTGATCAAATTGTATAGTAAACCCCAATAACTTCACCTGAAGTTGCAGCTTCAAGTTGTTCTGGTGTTCAACCTTCACCAATTTTTTGATCTTTTCATTTATCAAATGCTTCTTGAATTGCAATTTTAACTACATCCTCAGTTGCATTAATGTCTACACCAATCATAACTGGTGAACTATTCGATCATGAATTCAATAACGCAGGTGCTATTAAAATTATCCCCATTGACATTCCAAGATAAGGGTTACCACCTCATCTTTTAGCTGCTGTAAAACCAACAAATGCGGGTACACTTCCCAAAATTCCTCCACCAATAATATCTAAAATTTTACCAAAACCTGAGTTTGGTGTAATTTGTTCAAATAGTGATTTTAAAGCTAAAGACATCCCCCCAGCTATAAAAACAGGAACTAAAGGAACAAATATTGCTGCAAATGAATTTAAACCTCTTTTTGTAAGGGCTAAAGAGTTTTGTTTAAAGTTTAAATTTTTATTTCAAAATTTAACTTTATTCTTAGTTGCTAAATTTACTTCACCATTTCCTTCAAAGGTTCTCATAACAACTTTGTAAAATTTATCAACTACTCCTGTACCAATAATTAATTGGTGTTCATCTTCGCTTAAATTATATCCTTTGACAATAGCTATCTTTTTTAATGCGCTAATATCAATTTTTTCTTCGTCTACAAGGTGAAATCTTAATCTTGTAGCACAATGATAAATATCTTTAACGTTTTTCATTCCGCCAACAGCTTCAAAAAACTCTTGACTATATTTTTCTCATTCAATTTTTTTCATCATATACCTCCATGGTTTAATTTTAAATTTTAAATCTATCAATTTAGAACTCATAACTATGAGTTTTTTTAAAAAAATTGTTTAGCAATAATCCAATATTTTATATATAATTATTTTGTACCAAATGCCCTCTTGGCGGAATTGGTAGACGCAGCAGACTCAAAATCTGCCGAGAAATCGTATCGGTTCGACTCCGATAGAGGGCACCACTAAAGAAACAAAAATGCAAACCAATGGTTTGCATTTTTTTATTTACCAAATATAACCAACATTGCGTTTGAAGTTGTTATTTTTCCATCCACATAAGGAATAAAACAATTTGAATACGCTCTTGTTGAATAAGGTAATAGTTGAAGCTCACTTGCTTCATACTTTAAACCCTCAATTGTTACATTCGTTTGATGAATTGGAAATAAAGTTATATATGTATAATCTTGGTATTTTTCAAATTCCAAGATATTTTCACCTTTTTGCAAACAATAAGTAATAGAAGTATCACTTAAAACTTTAACTCTGTCTTTTGCACAAAATTCAATAACTGAAAGATTCATATCATTTCTTTTAGTTGGATTTGCTACAAATAAAACTTCTGTAGCTCCAAGACTGTATGCTTTTTGAATAGCTTCTTTTCCATCTAAAAAGTCTTTTTCATTGCTTAGTACTTCAAGTTCTTTTGCATTTGCTTTGATTAATTCAAATTCTTCGTTTGTTACATGATCAAAATCACTAATTGCATAGTCAATTTCAATACCCTTTGAAATTAAATCTAAACAACCTCTTTCAACTCCGATGATAAAATAATCCTTTAAATAATAACTAAGATTTAATTTATTCTCACAAGTTACAATTAAGCATTTACTTTTCAAGTTCTTCAACTCTTTCTTTTAAATCGGTAATTTTTTCGTCAACTAAATAACTTCCAGCAACAATCATATCGACTCCAGCTTCTTTTACAATAGAAAATGTTTCTTTGTTAATTCCACCATCAACTTCAACTCTATATTTGAAGTTATTTTTTTCTTTAAGTTCTTTAAGTAATTTAATTTTTTCTGCACTATTTTGAATAAATTTTTGTCCACCAAACCCTGGATAAACACTCATAACCAAAACATTATCCAATCTTGGCAATAACTCTTTAATTTCTTCAACCGAAGTATCTGGACTAATGGCTAAAGAAATTAAAATGTTATTTTTTTTACAAAAACTTTCAAACTCTTCAAATTGTTCTTTTGAAATAGCTTCAAAGTGCAATGTAATTTGGTCCACTCTTGCGTTTTTAAAGGGGGTTAAATATTCTTCTACACTTAAATTATTAATTTTAACCATAAGGTGTGCATCCATTTTAAAGTTAAATTTTGAATTAATGTCTGCTAAGATTTTTGGTCCAAAACTTAGGTTTGGAACAAAATTGTAATCCATAACATCATAATGAATTCATTCAATTCCTGCATCTTGTAATTTTTTTAAATCCTTTTCCAAGCATAAAAAATTTGCAGTAAGAATACTTGGGGCTATAATGTATTTTTTCATTAAAACTTTTTCCTTCTTTCTTGATTTTCTAGTTCATTTTGCATTTTTAAATAGTCTTCATAAATAAATTCAGGAAATTTTCCTTGATCTATTAGTTTTACTATATTACATCCAGGAGTATCTCTTAAATGTATACAGTTATTGAATTTGCAATCATTCATATACTTTGCAAAAAATCTATAACTGTGTGCTAACTCATATTTATCAATATCTTTTAATTCGAATGATGAAAAACCAGGAGTATCTCCAATTAAAGCGTCTTTATAAATAAACAACTCATTTTTAGTAGTTGTATGTTTTCCTCTATTCAACGCTTTTGAAATGGTTTGTGTTTTTTCAAATAAATCTGGAATAATGTGATTTAAAGTTGTAGATTTTCCAGCTCCAGTTTGTCCTGTAAAAACAGAGACCAAACCTTTTAAACTCTTACAAAATTTAACCCATTCTTTGTCAGTATCAATCATGTTATTTATCATATAAGTTTCATAACCTATTTCTTTATATTGATTGGTTACCTCTCAAACTTCACTTTCTTTTTCAAGCAAATCCACTTTAGTAAATGCTAAAACTGGTTTTATATTTAAATATTCAACAAAAGCTAAATATTTATTTAAAGTAAAAGTATTTAGATCAGGTTCTTTAACTGAGGTAATGATTACAACTTGGTCTATATTCGTAATTCTTGGTCTATATAATTCATTTTTTCTTTCCAAAATATTTTCAATTGAACCCTTTAAATTTTCTTGGTCAATAATTTCAAATTCTACATAATCTCCAGTACAAGGTGTTTGGTTTTTGTGTCTTAATTTTCCTTTTCCTTTACACTCATAAAGTTTTTTTTCAAATAAAACGTAAGCATATTCACTTACAATTTTTAAAATAATTCCTTTATTCATACTAAAGCACCAATAAGACAACTACAAACACAAGTATTAATGCAAGGAATAAAATTGAAAAAATTGCTGTGAATTTTGTTTTACTTGTTAAAGGTAAATTCTCATAAGTATTTCCTATTTTAACTTTGTTATTACTTGGAATATTAGTTCAATTATTTAATCTTGATTGATAAAAATACGGTTTTGAATTGTCATTACTTTTTAGATTTGTTAATGCTATTTTAATTTCGTTCATATTTTTAAATCTATATTCTGGATCTTTTTCAATCATTTTTAATATTATATTTTCCAAACCTTGAGAAACTGAAGAATTTATTTGTCTTGGAGGAGTTGGTTTTTCTACAATGTGTTTTTTTGCAATCATATGTTGATCTTGTGCAATAAATGGAGCAACTCCAACTGCACATTCATAAAGCACAATTCCTAAAGAGTAAATATCACTTTTGGGAGTTGCTCTCATTTTCATCAATACTTCTGGAGCCATATATCTTGGTGTTCCAATTGCTTTTTCAGCTTCACTTTCATAACCTGGCATAATTGAAATACCAAAGTCACCTAACTTAACAACACCAGCTGGAGTTAATAAAATATTATCTGGTTTAATATCTCTGTGAACAATTTGTAAATTGTGAGCAGATTGTAGTGCATCACATAGAGGAATAAAATAATTTTTAATTTCAGTTAAAGTCATAGCACCATAATCTTTGATTTTGTCTTTAAGTGTTCCACCCTCAACACATTCAAGAACAATAAACCATTCAGCTCCATGTTGAAGTACATCGAATAATTTAACAGTATACTGGTTGTCTCATAATTTTGCAAATGATTCTTTTTCAACATCAAATCTTTCTTGACCAGCTTCTTTCACCACAATATCTGGCGCCATTACTTTTATTGCTACAAAAGTTTTTGTAATTAAATCTAAGGCTTTGTAAACTGTGGCCATCCCACCTTTACCAAGACCTTTTATGATTTCATATCTTCCGTCAATCATATCTCCTGCTTCGTATTTAGTCATAATGCTCCCCTTTTATCAAGATAATAATAACAAAAAAAACAGAGTAATAATATTACTCTGCTTGAATTATTAAAATAGATAGGTTGTCTGTTGAGATGTTATCTTTTGCATCTTCAACTATTAATTTAGCCTTCTCTTTTAATTTCATTTTTTTATTAATTAAAGTGGCTGCTGTTATTTTTTCATCGATATAGTCATGAACACCATCACTTGTAAGCATATAAGTACCTATTGGATTTTCAATAAAATAAGTATCTATTCTTAAAGTTTTTTGTGGTCCAAGAGCACTTGTTAAAACTTTTCAAAAAGTAATATCATTTGCTCTTTCATACATTCCTGACATTTGAATATCTCTTCTTTCAGCTTCTGGTGTTGAATTTCACAAGTTTTGATCTTGTGAAATTTGGAATAAAGAATCATCAACAATTTTATAAGTTCTTGAATCTCCAATGTTTATAACAAAAGCTGCGCCTTGAGTAAATAGGATTGCTGTTAAAGTTGTTCCCATATCTCTAGTTTCAAAATTTTCGTTTGAATGTTCAACCATTTCGTTTAAGATTTCACTAACACAATTTCTTAATCATCTATTGATTGCTTTTTGATTTAATGCAGTAAAATCTTTTTCTTTAAATAATTGAACAAACTTTTCAACTGCCATTTTTGATGCAACTTCTCCATGAGCGTGACCACCCATTCCGTCACAAACTATTCCAAATGCGTCCCCGTTTTTATTAATAACAAAATCTAGGTAGTCTTGGTTTGCTTTTCTATAGTTTCCTATATCTGTTAACATTGCGTGATTAAATTTCATTTTTCAAAACACCTTCTCTTTTTGCTCTTAATTGTCCACAAGCAGCATCTATATCTGCTCCAAACTCTTTTCTAACAATGGCATTGATACCTTGTTTTTTAAGAATTTTAAAGAACTCATCTATTCTGTTTGATTTTCTGTACGGGTTTTCTTCCACTTCATTATATGGAATTAAGTTAACATAACCATTAATTCCTCTGATTAGTTTTGCAAGTTCAACTGCATGTTCTGGTCTATCATTAACATCATCTATTAAAATATATTCAAAAGTAACTCTTCTGTTTGTTGAATCAATATAATACCTTATTGAGTCTAAAAGTTTTTCTATAGGAAAAGCTCTATTAATTGGCATCATAGAATTTCTAACTTCATTATTAGATGCATGTAATGAAATTGCAAGATTTATTTGAGTTTTTAAATCTGCAAATTCTTTAATTTTTGGAACAACACCACAAGTTGAAATTGTGATATGTCTTGCTCCAATTCCAAATCCTTTTGGATCATTTACAATGTTTACAAACTTCATAACATTTTCAAAATTATCCATAGGCTCTCCAATTCCCATAACTACAATGTGACTTACTCTTGCACTTGGGTTTTCTGGATCGTCTTTAAATTTTTCTCTTAGCAATTTGTTCATTGTAAAAATTTGTCTTACAATTTCATCACTCTCTAAGTTTCTTTCAGTTTTTATTAATCCTGAAGCACAGAATTTACATGCCATTTTACATCCAACTTGTGTTGTAACACAAACTGATTGACCATATTTTTGTGGCATAAGAACAGTTTCAATTGTTCTGCTATCATCTAGCATAAATAGAATTTTGATTGTTCCATCTTTTGATTCTTTAACCACTAAATCATTTAATGGTTTTGCCTCATAGTTTTCACTTAAAAACTCTCTAAGAGATTTGCTTAAGTTTGTCATATTATTAAAGTCTGTTTCGAATTTTACATAAATTCAATCAAAAACTTGTTTTGCTGAAAATTTATTAAATCCTTGTTCCACTAAAAGAGTTTCTAATTCCTCAAATGTGTATTTAAATATACTTGTTTTCCCCATAAAAATTTCTCCACATTAAATTTTATCACAAAATTGCAAATATGGAGTGTTAAACATAGGGTCTGTCTATTTTTTTCTTCTTTTTATAAAAATAAATCCAAGTATACTAGAGCATAAAACTAAAGGCGCTGTAATTGCAGCTATCAATCATGTTTTAGTTGCTTTAGTTTTTTGTGTTTCTACACTACCTTCATTATCTTCGTTATTATTTGAATTTCCTCCATTTTCATTTTCGTTTCCACCGTTTTCGTTTCCACCGTTTTCGTTTCCACCGTTTTCATTGTCTCCGTTTCCGTTGTCTTCGTCGTCACCATTTTTGTAGGTCTTAATATATTCATTTCCAAAGACATCTAAATAATCAATAGTTTGACCAGGTTTTAAATGTATAAATACTTTATTTTCAAGTACTTTGTAATTGTATTGAGAAATGTCGCCAACCACACTATAACTTCTTAAATCTAGTTCTATACTTGGATCATCTATTTCTTCTTTTGTTCTATTTATATCTTCTTTTACAAGAATTTTAATGTCTTTGTTAAAGTTAGAGCCATATTTAACATTTAATTTAAACTCACCAACTACCTTAGTGTTTAACATTATTCTTCCTGCATAATAAACTGGTCTTATATCTTCACCATATATTTGTAATTTTTCTTCATTTATGGCATCATGATTTCCTACATTAATTTCAGAATTGTCTCCTTTTTTAAATATATAAAATTGATTAATTATTTCTGGTGCTTCTTTGGTTTCAACAACATCTATTTGTACATCTTGAGCTTGAGAAGTAATAGTTGAATAAATTTTAAATTGAAAAGTTCCTAGATTTTTTCCTTTAACTTTTAAAACATCACCTATTAATTGAATATCTAAATTTCTTTGATCATTTACAATTATGATTTCATCTAATGGGTCAATATGATCAAATTTATATTCATAATCCATTCCTTTGTCTTGGGTTATTAAGTTTTGATCAAATTCAAAAGGCGTTACAGATGAGTTATTTATTGTGATTATATTTTTTTGTTTTGCATTTATTGCATTAAAAGTTACTTGTGCTATTCCTCACCCTTTCATTTCAATTCAATATCTTCCATCTCCAAAATCAATAACTTCTAGATTTGAAGTGTTTTCTATTTCTAAACCAACAAAGTCTTCATAATTTTTAATATAAAATATTTCACCTTGTCCATGTTCTAAAGAAATATCATCTAAAGTTATATCCAAATCAAAATATTTGTAATCTAAAGTTTCATCAAATTCAGATTCTAATATTGTACATTCTCCCGGTTTGTTAACAGCATCCTTTATGTATTCAAAAGTCACATCTTCTAAAGTCATATTGTCGTTTGGACTTACGCTATGTAAAGGATCAATACCTATATTAATTTTAAAATCTTCTCCAGTAATTGATGTGGCAGTTACTTCAAAATACGCCATATATACCCCTGCATTGTATGTATCTAAAGCTTCAAGGATTTGTTTTGCATTTCATTCCACAACTATTGAGTTTTTTCTAATAGGAAAAACTTTGTCCAGATTTTCACTTAAAAATTCCATTACTCCTTCGATATTTTTTTTCTGACCAAAGTAACGAAATTGTGGTGGGTACGGGTTGGTAATATCTCAAACTACTTTTGCCTTGTAGTATGCATAGTTGCTGGCTCCAAGATATACCTCAAAAAACATCATCGTTTCGTTATTTGCTTTTTCTGGGCCTTGTTCTCTTAGAAAGGCATTAATCACATCTGTTTTTAGTCCTTCAAATTCTGGTAGGTCATGCATCAAAGTTTCGGCAACACCTTTATAATTTATCAATGTACTTTGGTCATAATCAAATACTTGAGTGCCTAAAAAATAATAATCTTTTTCGTCAAAGTTTTTTTGTTGAGTCTTAAATGATGATCTAGATTTGGTTAAATTTAAACCACCACTAAGTGTAAAATTTTGAACTCATTCACTTCTACCAATATATCCTTGATCTCTAAAACCTTCTTCAATGGCATAGGATTTTATCCTTAAACCTCTATTTTCGCCAGTTTCTCTAGTAATTTCTAAAGTAACTGAGTTTTTAATAACCCCATTTACTCAAGGACTTTCAAAAGTATACGTGTGTGATACTTTTTTATAAACCTCTTTTTCTTCAAGTGTTAATGAAAAATTAGATTCTTCTAAAACTACATTGTGATTATTTGTTATTCGTGAGTCATTGAAATTTGCTCTGTTCATTGCAAACTCAAAATCCATCTCTATTTTTGAATAATCAAAATATTCTTGTTGATCATTAAAACCAAATTGTTTTGGTGAGATCAAAATCTCATCTTCCATAGTAAAGGCATAATGCTCTTTTGTATTAACCAATAATTTCTTGAAATATTGTTCACATGGTAGTTTTATATTTACTCCCGGTTCTCAATCAATGCTATATCTATAGACTTCTCCATTTTCTTCTACGCTTTTTTCATTTGTTTTGTAAGTGTTTGCTAAGTTAAGTTTTGAGTTAGTAACCATTTGATTGATTGATGTCGAAGCTGTAGGTATAATTCCTGCAAAACTTGAAGTTGCTAATAATAATTTCATAAGTTTTTTCATTTTTTGTTTTCCTCCAAAGTTACTATCGTCATGTTTTTGAGAAAAATGTACAAAAAAATGAAAAAAAATAAATCTTTTTTAAAGATTTATTTTTTTGAATATTTTCGCTATATAAAAACCATTATTATTTCCTTCAAATCCAAAGAATTGTTTTTCTTCAATTAATTCTAGGTCTTTAAAGTTGTTTAATAAATTTTCAACTTGGTTTTGATTTTCATCTTTATTTACTGTGCAAGTTGAATATAAAAGAGTTGCCCCTTCATCCATTAAGTTATAAGCGGTTATTAAAAGTTCTTTTTGAACTTTTAATAACTCTTCTATTTCTTGTTTACTTCGTTTCTTTAATTTAATTTCAGGTTTTCTTTTTAAAACACCATATCCAGAACAAGGTGCATCAAGTAGAATGTAATCAAAACTATTTTCTTTTAAGGTTGTTGCATCTTTAAAAACCAAATCAATGTTTTCTAGTTTTTGAGATTCTATGTTTTTTCTTATTATATTTTCTTTACTTGAATTAATTTCACAACCCAAAACTTTTGTATCTTTACCAACCAAACTTGCAATATAAGTTAATTTACCCCCAGGAGCACAACACATATCTACAATTTTTGAATTGGGTTTTGGGTTTAATAGTTCAACAGCCAAAATACTTGTTTCATCTTGAATGTATACCAAACCTTCTTTAAATGCGTTTGATTCAAAAAGTTTGTTACTTGTAAAAAAACAATTTCTAGCTATTTTTGATTTCTCTAGTTCTAATTCATCTTGATATAACTTTACAAAATCTTCTATTGTTATTAAATTTTCATTAACTCTGAATGAAATTTTTACAGGTTTTATAGAATCAAGAACTAGTTTATCTGCATTATCACTTCCATATTGATTTGCAATTTGTTTGTACAATCAAAACGGAAATCCGTTTTCCAAAGCTAATACATTTTGCTTATTTTTTATATCTACATTTCATAAAGTTTTATCTTGGATTTTTTTCAATACTGAGTTTACAAATCCTGATAAATGACTGTCGATTTTTTTTGAAATTTCTACAGCTTCATTTACAACAGAATAAATTGGAGTTTCTAAAAATTTTATTTGATAGAAACTCATTCACAGTAAGATTTGAATTTTAAAGTTTGTTTTATTTGGATCAATTAATTTATTAACAACATATTCTAAATATATTTTGTATTGAATGGTTCCATATACTAATTTGAAAATAAAAGCTATGTCTTGTTTAGACATAGCTTTTTGCAAAGCCATTTTATTTAATAACTTGTTTGAAAATTGATTATTTTCAAACACTTCATATAAAATGTCTAATGCTTTTTTTCTTGCGTTCACTATTTAATTAAGTGATCTTGTTCAATACTGAAGAAGTTAACATCAATCATAAAGTGTTCTACAATTGACTCAACAAATTCATCGTTATTTAGAATAGTTAATTCTTCATTTGCCAATACGTGATAGTAAGTTTTGTCTGTTAAGATGTCTACTAAATAGTTTTTGAAATCAAAATCAGCTGCAATTTTATCTCCACCAACTTTTTCAACATTTTCTTTTCAATTCTCAACAAAGAAGTTATATTGTTCTTCAACAATTCTATCAACTTGTTTTTTAAGTTTTGCATAATAACTTTTATCTTTTGAAACTGATAAAGTATCTTCTTTAGTTAATACTTCTCTCACTTTTGCCACAGCGTTATCAACACTATCAATTTCAATTACATATTGGTACTTGTGTTTTAAAGGAATTTCTAACAAAGCTTTATCAAGTCTTTGTTTGATGATTTCTTCTTTTTCAGTTCCTCTTCTTCTTAATCTTTGTTCCAATGCTTTTAAACTTGGAGGCATTAAGAAAATTGAAACTAGGTTTTCAGGTTTTTCTTTTTTAAGAACTTGTGTTGCTCCAATTACTTCAATTTCAAGAATTACATTCTCTCCATTTTCAATTTTTTTGTGAACTGTTTTTCTTGGAGTTCCATAATAATTTCCGATAAATTCAGCATACTCAATTAATTCATCATGTTGGATAGCATCTTTAAATGTTTCTCTATCCACAAAGAAATAATCGATTCCATCAATTTCTCCTGGTCTTGGAGGTCTTGTTGTCATAGAAACTGATTGTACTAGGTTTAAGCTTGGATCTTGTCTTAAAGCTTTGTTAACTGTACCTTTTCCTACTCCTGATGGTCCTGAAAGAATAATAATTTTACCTTTTTTGTTCATCTAATCGCCCTCTATTTCATTTCTAAACACATACAAGTGCTTATTTTTATACTCTTTGTACTTAAGTAAAACAAGAAAATCCACCTTGCCAACTTCTAGTGGATATTCTGATTCTGTAATAACTATACCATAATTATTCAGAATTTTTTCTTGCTCTATGAATCTAAAAAACTCATAGTAGTACTCAATTTGTGCAAATGGTGGGTCTAAATAAATAATATCCACGCTTTTTGCATCATTTTTGACAAATCTCAGAGCACTTTTATAATCTAAATTTAACAATTTATAAGATTCTTTATCAATGTCTCTTAAATTTTGTTTAATAATTTCTAGTGCTGGCTTATAGTGGTCATTAATATATGCAAATTCAATTCCCCTTGAAAGTCCTTCAATACTTAAAGCTCCACTTCCCCCAAATAAATCAAGACTTATTTTATTTTCGAAAATAAAATAATTGTTTAATATATTAAACATATCTTCTTTTACACGAGCTGTTGTTGGTCTTGTATTTTGACCTTCAAGAGCTATTAATTTTCTTCCGCGGTATTTTCCACTAATTACTTGCATAATTTAACCTCCTATTAATTTGTCCATATTAATAATATAACCTTAAATCTAAAAAAAATTAAGTTATAATCAAAAATGAGGTAATTATTTATGAAATTTGATATTGAAAAAGACTTATTACAAGGTGAAATTCCAACAAATAAATGACTTTGAAAAGATACTCAACCAGAAGTTATTAGAAATAAAAGCGTTGATGTTGATTTACCTTTAAGTTCAGAAAATGAACTTGTTATGAAAAAATTAATTGATTTTGTACGTTATTCACAAGACCCAACTTTAAATGTTGCTGGAACACCAGATCACTTAAGACCTGCAGTTGGTCTTGCAGCACCTCAAATCGGAAGTAACACAAACATGTTCTTTGCAAGATTTGAGTGAGACGAAGAAACTGGAGATATTGAAGAGTTTGCAATGGTGAATGCTAAAATTTATGCAAGAAGTGAACAAATTACTATATTGAGTGGTGGCGAAGGTTGCTTAAGTGTTGATAAAGATCGACACGGAAATGTTCCAAGAAGCTACAAAATACAAGTTAAAGGTTACGAATACTTAACTGGTCAAGAGTTAGATTTAACTTTAAGAGGTTATCAAGCAATAGTTTTCCAACACGAATTAGAACATAATGAGGGAAAACTTTATTACGACAGAATTAATGAAAAAGACCCTCATTTTAAAGATGAAAACTGAATTATCACATAAAAAAGCAAGAATTTAATTCTTGCTTTTTTATTTTATTAAGATTGTGGAATATCAATTTTTAAACTGAAAACATTTTTAAATGTAATTGTCCCTTTTCCTTTTTCACTTATTTTTGTTGTAGTTTTAACAACATACAATTTGAATGAAGTAGCATCTTTTTTACCAGCTACAGACATACCATAAACTGTCATATCAAGAATTGATGTAACCTCGTTTTTTAAGTCTTTTGTTTCATTAAACATGCTGTATAAAGTTTCCATATTAGCAATTGTTGTAATTTCAGTTCCTGTTACTTTTCCTTTTATTTTAATATCTGAATTGTTTGATTTATATTCATCATCTTTAAAATCAGCGATAAGTTTTCCCTCAGCAATGTTTTCTTTTAAAACATCTGATGCATTAATTAATTTAGCAGCATCCATTCCTTCTGCAAAAGTTAATGATTTCACGTTTTCACATGAAACTACTGTAGCACTAGTAGTTGCTACAAGCCCTGTTGAGGCTAATAATGTTAATATTTTTTTCATATTTTTTAATTACCTTTCTGTGTATCACACTTATAAATTGTATAAAAAAAAAAAAAAAATTACAAGTTTTTTACTAAAATATGAATTTTATTGTTTAGTTTTGTTAAAATATTAATAACGAAAATTCTTATTTAACTTTTTTGGACAAAATAATTAATAAAATTAAATATTATAGTTGCAGCCTTTTAATGCGACATTTACGTATGAATTTTCAATAAGAAAAACACAGGAGATAAAAAAATGGAAAAGAAAGATAACAAAGTAGCAAGTATTGTAGCCGATCTTGAAGCTAAAATTGAGATCAAAAAGGTTGGTACGAATGCCAATCCAGAAAGAAAAAAATTAAATCCAGCTCCAGAACCAACTAAAGTTTTTGCTTTAGGTGGTTTAGAAGAAGTTGGTAAAAATACTTATTGTGTAGAATATGATGATGAATTAATTATGATTGATGCTGGAGTTAAATTTCCAGATGCAACACAACTTGGAGTAAGTGCAGTTATACCTGACTTTACATACTTAGTTGAAAATAATAAAAAAGTAAAAGGATTGTTTATTACTCATGGTCACGAAGACCATATTGGAGGAATACCTTATCTTTTACAACAAGTTGATGTACCTGTAATTTACGCACCAGAATTAGCAGCTGCTTTAATTCGCGATAGATTAAAAGAGTACAAATTACAAAACAAAACTGTAGTTAAAGAATATGTTGAAAGTGATATTTATCAAACTAAACACTTCACAATTCAATTTGCAGCAGTAAACCACTCAATTCCAGATGCTTTTGGAATTCACGTTTCTACACCAAATGGTGCAATCTTTTCAACAGGAGATTATAAATTTGACTGAACTCCACTTGGACATGATGCAAACATACAACGATTAGCACACTGAGGAAATGAAGGGATCGAACTTTTAATGGCAGATTCAACAAATGCTGAAGTCGAAGGCTATACACTGGGTGAAAGAAAAGTCATCCAAAATATAGATACGCACTTTTTGAAAGCAAAAGGAAGAATAATAATAGCTTCTTTTGCTTCAAACGTGCACAGAATTCAGCACATTATAGAATTAGCAAACAAATATGGTAGAAGAATTTTGGTTATTGGACGCAGTTTAGAACGTATTATTAAAATAATTCGTCAAATGGGTCACTTAAACATTAACGACAAAATGTTTATCAAACAAAATGAAGTAGATAATTTCCCAAAAAATCAAATTATGATTTTATGTACAGGAAGTCAAGGTGAACCAATGGCAGCTCTTTCAAGAATTGCTAGAAGTGAACACCCTACTATTAAATTAATTCCAGGAGATACAGTAATTTTATCTTCTTCACCAATTCCAGGTAACAGAGCTGATGTTGAAAATATTGTAAATAAACTTACAAAAATCGGAGCTATTGTTATTGAAAACAATGGGGAACAAAAAATCCATACTTCAGGACATGCCAGTCAAGAAGAACAAAAATTACTATTCACTTTATTAAAACCAAAAAACTTTATGCCTATGCACGGAGAATATCGAATGCTTAAGACTCACGGTGACACTGCTGTGAAAGTTAACGTTAAACCACAAAACGTATTTGTGGTTGCTAACGGTGATCAAATCTTATTACATAATGGAGTTTCAGAACTTGGAAAAAGAATTCCAGCTGATGCTGTATTTATCGATGGAAAAGATATGACAGGAAAAGCAAGCAATGTTATTCGTGAAAGAAATATTTTAAGCCGTGATGGACTTATGGCTGTAATTATTTCAATCGATTCACAAGCTAACAAATTGAGTGCACCTCCAAGAATCGTTTCTAGAGGAAGCTTTTATGTTAGAGATAGCGGTAACGTTATTGCAGAATCTATAAACATAGTAACAAACGCAGTATTAGAAGTATTAAATTCACCAAAACCTACTTTTGGTGCTATCAAATCAGCGGTTAAGGAAACCCTTTCTCCATTCATCTTTAGATTTAAGAGAAGAAATCCTTTAATAATCCCTGTAATACTAAACAAAAAAATCGAGGGAAAATAAGACATGAAAACAAAAAAAGAAGAAATAAGCTTGCTTAATGTTATCTGGATTGGATTTACATTTATAGCTGGTATAACATTTACAGCAAGTTTCAGCTCTATCCTTGGAGCTGATGGCGTTGGTGCAAATATCTATTGAATATTTGCACTTGAAGGTGTTATCGCCTTCCTTTGTGCTTGAGCTTTTGGTAAATTAGTTCAAGTTCACCCTGAAGCAAACGGAGGAGGAAGCCAATATACAAGAACTGCATTTGGTAAATTCTGAGGTTTACTTTTAGGACTATTCAACTACGCTGCAATTCCAGTAATTGCAATGGGACTTATGGTTACAATGGTTAGAAATAACTTTGATAACCTAGCAGCCTACGATTCAACTTTAGGTGAATTTTCAGGAAGCTGAGGAGCTTGAGGAAATTTATACTTAGATTTAATTTCTTATGCATTATACATATTTGCAGCAACTGTAATATTAATGGGTTTAAGAAAATATAAATTTTTAGCAATCGGAATTGGTTACCTAACTTGAGGTATAACAATTTTATTAATGATTTTTGGTCTAGTTGCAGGATTTATACATCTTGGTGATGACGCAAACAACTTTATAGATCATGCAAAAACATTTAATTTAGGATTTAAAAACTTTAGTTCTACTTTTATAACATGTTTCTTTGCCTTTTGTGGTTTAGAAACTTTTATAACAACAGGAAAAAACATCAAAAACAGAAATAAAAATATGCCAATTGCAATCATTATAATTATGATTGCAACAACAGCATTCTATATCATTTTTACAATGATTATAATGTTTGCAATTAGCGGTGATTTTGGTGGAAACCCAAATATGCAAATTTTTGATGGATTTAAAAGTAATTTCTTACAAAAATTTGGTTCAACATTAATAATTATTTGTACTATTTTAATGAGATTTAACTCATTATTACAAATTACATTATTTGGAGGTTCAACTCTTGAACCTCTTGCAAGTCAAAGATTTTTACCAACAGCACTTTCTAAAGAAAATGAAGAAAATGTTCCCGTTGGTGGAATTATAACAACTGGTGTTATTGTTACATTTACATTTATACTATTTATGATAATTCCCGATGTTATTCAGGGCGCAATGCACAAGCCTTCCCCTTTCAACTATGCAACTCTTGCAAGTACAACTTCAATTCTTTTAATTGCAATTTATATGTTGGTTATTCCAGCTGCAATTGTTCAAGCATTTAGAAAAAATTTAAAAGCTAATTGATTTGAAATTGGTGGTTGAATATTTACAATGTTATTCTTAACATTTAATGTGGGAATGTGATTATATGAGTTAATAGACATTTTTATCAATCCATACGATAAATACGGTGACTTTGACCTACAAAATGTTATAGCAAGTATCTTCCAATTAATTTACCTTGCATTAATCTTTGTAGCTGCTGTTTGTTTATACTTTGTATATCACAAAAAACAATTACAAAAAATTGAAGGAAACAAGGAAGAAAAAGCAGCATTAGAAAAATACGAAGAAGTATTTAAAATAGTAAAATAAAATCAAACCTTTTAGTGAATTTAACACTAAAAGGTTTTTTTATATTAATTTACTTTAAAAACCATTATAATAATAGAAATGATAGGTTGGGGTGATAATATGAAAAAACTACTAATTTCTTTAGCAGCAGCAGGAATTGCCGGGGGTGCAGTTACACCTGCAGTTTATGCAGTTATGAATAACACACGAGATGACGAAGAAGCACCAATTCACCAAAGAGAAGAGTCTTTTTCATATAGCTTAGATATTAGAGCAATGTTACCAGAAAACGAAATAAAATATGGTGAAAAAATCATGATTTCTGGGGGTGGAGAGCAAGATCCCCTTCAAAAAGTTATTTGAAAAATAAGTGACAGAGCAAAAGAATTAAAATCAAATAAATACGAACTTAATGCAATTAGTTCTGTGCTTTCTGGAACAAACAGTGGAGCTAATGGTTTTGCTCATGTAAAGTCAATGAATGAAGTATTGCAATATAATATAGTTAAAGTCAGAAGACAATGAATTCAAATTGATTATAGAAACAACTCAATTTCTAACGAATATAATGTTAGAATCGGAGCTGATTTTGAGGTAGCAAATCAAAGTAGTGGTCCATTTATAAATATAGATAACGTGCAACTTTCAAGTTTTGCAGGATTTTTCCCTTTTAAAACAGTCGGTGAGATTTTAAAAATATTTTCAAATAACTTATCAATGATTTACTACATTGTAATTGACATTTCACACATCGATTCACACGCTGATGCTGGAATTGAACATACAAAACTAGATGCTTATCTATACGTAAACCAAATGCTTGAAAGCTTAAATGGTGGAGGTAGTGGTGTTAAATGAAGAGAGCAAATCTTGAAATATATTCAAGATTTACTAGACGCACAAATCACAAGTATTGATAAATTTGAAAAAATCTACAAAGCTGTTGATAATGGCAAAGGTGGATATGAATTAGGAGAACAATTGGCGGCAAATTACCAATTATTCCATGATACAGATCCTTACTTCTATGTGGAAGTTACAAGTAAAAAACAAGCTATTGGTAAGTTCTACTTATTAATAGAAAACTATGTTGCAATTGAAGCAATTACACAATAAGAATAAAAAATAGGTTTTTACCTATTTTTTTACTTTTTTAATAAAAGTTTTTTAGTTCTTTTTTTATATATAATTAATTACAAAGGGGGGTGCTAGAATGAGAAGTTGAGAAATACAGAGAGTTAAATTTTGAGTAGTCTTTGCAAATATTGTCGGTCTTATTATTGCAAGTATTGCAGCTGTAATATTGTTTTATACATTTGTACAAGCAACAACTATTGGTATAGAGGGCGTTACAAACACAGTTTGATCATTAATATTTGCAATTTCAGCATTTGCTATTGCAGCTAATATTGCAGCGTGTTCATTCATAATTAACTTTACTAAAAAAAGTGATGATGCAACATTTTCAAACAACAGATACATTTTGGTTTTATTTTCTTTATCTTCAGGTGGAATATTTACACCATTTATCTTAATGAGAATGCCAAATGTTGATGTTAGAACATCAATTAATCCAAAAATTGTAGTTTCAAAAGGTTATGGAATTATAGCTCTTTCAAGTGCTATTGTAGGATTTGCTACATTTACAATCTTCAATGCAGCTACAAGTAATTTATCTAATCTAGGTTCATTAGAAGGTACACAATCAACAGCGCTAATAACATCAATGGCGATCTTTGGAGTATTTTTATTCTGAGGAATTTTAAACTGTGCGTTATTTATTGGTAAAACAGTTGATGAAACATCTACTGAAGTAAGTGGATTTAGAAACTTTATTGCAATAATAAACTTTGTTATAGCAACAATTACATTGATTTGAATTATTATAAATTCAATATCAACAATAATTAGTGCTATTTCAGATACATTTAACAGACGTAGTGGTTTTTTATCAACAATGTTCAACTCTATGTTATTGGGGTTAAGAATTGCTATGCAAATGTTTATCATTTATACTGCATGACATTGTATCAAAGGAATCTGATCTAAAAAAGGCGAATTTGAATATGGTCAATACCAAAGACTATCAGACAAACAAGCTGAATACCAAGGAAGATTCTAATAAACTAATCACTCATCTGAGTGATTTTTTAATACAAAAAATCCATTTGTTAAACAAATGGATTTTCTTTTAGAAATCAAAGTTTGCAGGATCTGGTCCATCTCTAAGTTCTGGTATTGTTGATAATAACTCCATATCATCATCACTTAACTCAAAATCATCAATATCAATATTTTCTGATAGTCTTGATGGTTTAGAAGTTTTTGGAATTATTACATAATCTTGTTGAAATGCTCAACGTAAGCAAATTTGCGGTTCTGTTTTATTATATTTTTTAGCCAACTCCACGATTTGCTCTACTTCAAAACATTTACCCATCATCATAGTTCTTCAAGACTCAACAACAATATTGTTGTATTGACAATATTGTACTAAATCTCAACATTGTAATGCGGGGTGTAATTCAATTTGATTAATTACAGGTTTTATAGAGCACTTATCTAAAAGTTCTTCTAAATGAGGAACTAAAAAGTTACTTACACCAATAGATTTTGCTTGACCTGCACTTACACTTTCTTCCATAGCTTTTCAACATTCTAATCTTTGTTCTGTAGGTCAATGAATTAATAGCAAATCAATATAGTCTAGTTCTAATTCATTTAAAATTGTATTAATAGCTTCTTTTGCACCTTCATAATCATGCTTATCATTTCAAATTTTTGAAGTAATAAAGATTTCTTTTCTAGGTACCCCACTATCTTTAATTGCTTTTGCAACTACTTTATGGTTTTTATAAATTTGAGCTGTATCAATATGACGATATCCAAGTTTTAAAGCTTCAATGATCACATTGTAAGTCTCTTTCTCATCAGTTAGTTTATAAGTTCCTAACCCTATTTGAGGTATTTCTTCCTTGTTATAAAATTTAATTTTTTTCTCTAAAATTTTCATTTCATTACTCCTTTCACCTTAATTTTAATGGAAATAAAAAAACTTGCACTTAAATGTGCAAGTTAATTAAAAATATTTTATTGAGAAATTGATTCAGTTACATTGATTTCTCTAATTTTAGGTTCGCTATCTTTTTCTTTTGGTTGTTTTCTACCAGGTCTGTGAGTTCTAATACTTGTATTAACAGTAAATGGAACTAAAGCTTGTAATCTAAATTGTTCCATTATGAATTTTAACTCAGCTTCTGTTAGAATTGGTGTTGCAAGTTCTTTGATTCTAGAATTTAATCTATTAAACAATTTTGTTCATCAAATTCACCCAACTAAAATATTTAATACTCCTAACCCACATAAAGAAGCATAAATTTCTGCTAGGTGAGCCTTGTCTTGGTATCCAACACTTACAATTGATGCAGCAATTAATGTTCCATAGTTTAAAAATACTCCAAAAGCAGCAAAAATATGACAGTAGATTGATCTACTTCAAAAGTTACTTACTTGATTACGAATGTCTAAAATATTTGTAAAGTTATAAAGCATTAACATAGTACCTTTTGAGGTATTTGTTTTTTCATATCATTCTGCTAAATGCAATTCTTGATAAGCTGCTCTATAGTTGAAATGGTTGTTAAATCTTCTTCTTTCACCGTAGTGTAAAGTAATATCGTTATAACCAGAATTTTTTTGTAGTTTATCAAAAAGTTCTCTTTGGTTAATTTCACTAGTTCTACCTTTTGATTTAACATAAACACTAACGTTAATGATTGTTGCTAATAATACAACAAATGTCACAAGAACACACCCAGCAATTATAGCCATTCTGCTTCAATCGGGTATGAACTTATTATGATCATTTCAAATATTTGGCATTTTTTCGTCCTCCACTTAAATAATTATATATTAAAAGATAAATTTTAATAAATTTTTTGAATATGTTGGTGTTTTTTTGCTATCCAAACACAAGCACATCATTAAATCCTTATTTACCATTACCGCCCTATTTATCGTTTGTTTATAGAAAATTTCCTGGTTTTTTGTATGAGTATTAATTATTTTTGAAACTTCATTTTCAAAATTTGAAATTAATAGATTACATTTATTGACTCAAAATATTTTTTTAAAACCTTTTTCTAAATCTAACCTAGTTTTTTGAGAGAAATCATTGATTTCTCAAACATCATTGTTTTCATCCAAAACAAAGATGTTTGATTCAAAAACAACAGCCATTTGGGCGTTTATATCTAGTTTTTTTAAAACTTCAAAGTCTAGATTCATGACAACCAATTGATTTTCAAAATTACATAAAAGGTTATTTTCTCAAACATCCAAAACTCTTGCGCTTGTTTCAAGATTTTTGGTTACATTTTTTGTAACAACTTTATTGTCAATAACAAAGCTTATAATTTCATTATTTTTTAATACTAAATAATTTTGAACATATTCATCATATTGTCCTATGTATTCTAGATCTGTTTGAGTTATTTCTAACAAAGAATTATTATCTGTTAAACAGGGATTTGCAAGAAAAGTTCTATTTAAGTCCCCTTTAATTTTTAAATTTTCTTCTAAGTTTTTGATAGAAATCTTTGATAAATTTGATTTTTCTCCTGGTAAAGAATCTACAAAATAAACAAATTCATTATTAACAAAAAAATTTGTAATTCATTCTGTATTTTCGATATTTCTCTCTTTAAACTTCATAAATTTCACCAAAAAAATTATAACAAAAAAAGTGTCTATGACACTTTTAAATTATTTATAAAATTAAGCGTTTTGAATTGCTTCTACTCCAGGTAATGTTTTACCTTCCATATATTCAAGTGAAGCTCCTCCACCTGTTGAAATGTGAGTAAATTTATCTGCAAATCCTAATTGGATTGCAGCAGCAGCTGAATCTCCACCACCGATTAATGTAAATGCACCTTCTAAGTTTGCAATAGCTTCACAAACTCCTACAGTACCTTTTTTAAAGTTTTCAAATTCAAATACTCCCATAGGACCATTTCAAGCAACAGTTTTTGCTCCTTTTAATGTTTCTTGGAATAATTCGATTGATTTAGGACCAATATCTAATCCCATTACATCATCTGGTAAGTCAACTCCAGAAACTGTTCCTTCAACGTCTTTAAAGTCTGTACAGTTTGCTGAATCGATTGGTAAAATGATTTTTCCGTTTGCTTTATCTAAGTATTCTTTTGCTAAAGCAACTTTATCTTCTTCACAAAGTGATTTTCCAATGTTGTGACCTTGTGCTTTGAAGAAAGTATATGCCATACCTCCTCCAATAATGATTTTGTCAGCTTTTGTTAATAAGTTATCAATTACCCCAATTTTATCTGAAACTTTTGCTCCACCAATAATTGCTACAAATGGGTGTTCTGGTGAATCAATTCCTTTTGATAACATTTCTAATTCTTTTTGAACTAAGAATCCTACACAGCTTTCTGCGATGTTTGAAGCGATTCCAACATTTGAAGCATGTGCACGGTGTGCAGTTCCAAATGCATCGTTTACAAATACATCACCAAGTCCAGCTCAGTATTTTCCTAATTCAGGATTATTTTTAGATTCGAATTTAACAACTTCTCCATCTTTAACATCTTCAAATCTTGTGTTTTCGAATAATAAGATTTGACCTTCTCCTAAAGATTTAATTGCGTTTTCTAATTCTTCTCCACGTGTTTGTGCAACGAATTGAACTGAAGTTCCAGCAACTTCTTCTAATCTTTTAGCAACTGGTAATAAAGATTTTTTAGCTTTATCTGCTTCTTCTTTAATTCTGCTTAAGTGTGAAAATAATACGATTTTTGCATTGTTTTCCATTAAGTATTTAATAGTTGGCATAGCTGCTTTGATACGGTTATCATCAGTTATAACACCATCTTTGATTGGTACGTTAAAGTCAACTCTAACAAGAACTGTTTTTCCTGAGACTTGAATGTCTTTAAGTGTTTTTTTCATATTTCTATCTCCTTATACCTTAATATTTTAAAACAAAATCAATATATAAATCACATTTTTTTAAAAACTAGTCGTTTTTAACTTCTTGTTTTTCTTCTTTGTTTTCTAAAGTTTGGTTAATAAAAATAAAACCAAAAATCGTAAATGTTGACATAGCAACTCCTAAGAATAAAATAAATGGTTCTAACTGAATTGACAAATAAACCAGTGAAACTAATGTATAAAATATCACATCTTTTTGTTTAATGATATAAAAAACCGATAAAACCATCGAAGCTATACAAACCATAAACCAAAGTACAAAATATACAATTCCTATTATTCCAAAACGTGTTGTGACTATGTTGTAAACATTAAAAATAAACATCGCCACTAAAAGAACAAGGATTATAAAAGTTGCTAGCATTAGGTAATCATTTTTAAACTTATCTTTAAAATCGATTTGTTTATTCTTTAATAAATTACATATTATTACACAAGACAAAATTATAATGGCCATATCAAAAAGATATTCAACCAATAATCATCCTTGTTTGTGAAATAAATTAAAAGAGTTTGCTACTAAAGCACCCATTATTATGGTTGCTAAATTTATTTTTAAAATTATAGGTTTTTTAAAAATAAATACAAAAACCCCTAAAACTGAACCCAAAAATAACAACACTAAACTTGTTACATTAAGAACAAGATATGAAATTTGATATAACTTTGATTTTTGATCAAAATTTGAGTTCACTATTAAGTTTGTAGCATTATAAAAATAACTTAAAAATAACGAAACTAGTAGCGAAACAATAGTCACTACAAATAACGAAATATATACACCTTTAATTTCTTTTCAATTTTTCATTTTATACCTCAATTTACTCTTAATAATATTATAAAGTATAAAAAAATAAACCTAGACTTTGTTTATAACAAAATCTAGGTAACAAAAAAAGTTTTCACCATTTTCAACATGAAACTTTAAAATATCTTTATCAGTTATTTTAATATTCTTGCTTGGCTTATATAGTTTTTTTCAAGGTGTTTGTTCGTGACATATTTGTACAATATCTCAGCAGTCTAGTTTACTTAAAAATGACAATATTTTTTCACAAACTAAATAATCTTCTTCATATTTCTTATATTGTTCATCTAAATTTGAGTCAAATTCTAATAGAACGCTGTTTGATTTGAATTTAGTTTGTTCTTTTCATAAATCATAAATAACTGGTCCATATTTTCAAGTCTCAAATTCCATTTTACAAATGGCAGATCTGAAAAGTAGAAAATAAGCATAAACTATATAAATACTTTTTTGTATTTGTATTTGAGTAAACTTTCTATTGTTTTCTTTACTTACTTTGGCAAGTAAATTTAAAACAAAGCTTACATAATTTTCTTTAGAATAAAAAAACATATTTCCTCCTCAATATAACTATCGACTCAGAAATATGTTTTATGTACAAAAAGTTTAAAATTATAAACTTAACATGTGGTTAATTGTACGGATGAATTGTGAAGTAAATGAGTTTTCGTTATCGTATCATGAGAATACTTTAACTAATTGTTTTCCTTCAACTTCCATAACTCTTGTTAGAGTTGCATCAAAAATTGATCCGTATGTTGATGAAACAACATCTTGTGATACGATTGGTTGAGTATTGTATTGTAATGCTCTTCCTAATTCTGCATCTGATTTAACAGCTTTTTCGATTGCTGAGTTGATTTCTTCAACTGAAACTTTTTTACCTAATTCAACAGTTAAGTCTACGATTGATCCTGTAATTGTAGGAACACGTAATGCTAAACCATCTAATTTTCCGTTTAAAGTTGGTAATACTTTACCAACAGCTGCAGCAGCTCCTGTTTTTGAAGGAACGATGTTTCATGCAGCTGCACGTCCTCTACGTACGTCAGCGTGTGGTAAGTCTAATAAAGTTTGGTCGTTTGTTACGGCGTGAATTGTGTTCATTAATCCTTTAACAATTCCAAAGTTTTCATCTAAAACTTTTGCCATTGGTGCTAAACAGTTTGTTGTACATGAAGCTGCTGATACGATTTGATCGTCAGCTGCTAAAATTTTGTGGTTAACTCCATAAACGATTGTTTTTAAGTCTCCAGTTGCAGGAGCTGAAATAATAACTTTTTTTGCACCTGCATTGATGTGAGCTTGTGATTTTTCTTTGTCTGCGTAGAATCCTGTACATTCAACTACTAAATCAATTCCCATATCTCCTCAAGGTAATTTGTTAGCATCTCTTTCTGCTAAGATTTTGATTTCTTTACCATCAACAACGATTGCTCCATCTTTTGCTGAGATTTTTCCAGACATGAATTTTCCATGTGCTGAATCAAATTCTAATAAGTATGCTAATGTATTAGCGTTTGTTAAATCGTTGATTGCAACGATTTCAATATCGTTTTGTAAGAATAATTGTCTAAATGCTAGACGTCCAATTCTTCCAAAACCGTTAATTGCGATTTTTTTCATATTGAATAATTCCTTTCACAAAATTATTATATTCTTAATGTTTAAATATTGTAAATATATAATGCAAAAATTTTTCTACAAATTCCACAATAAATGACACAAATTGGAAATAATTCTACTAATACCTATGATTTTTCCCTTTTATTTCAATTTCATAGCTTAAACCTTTAATTCTTTCTGTAAATCTTATGGTTTTCATTTTTTCAAAGTCTTTTTGGTTTGCAGTAACTCTTTTATTTAAATAAAAGTCTTCCAATTGATGAATTGGAAAGTTTGATGTAAAGAAAGTTAGCTTATTATTTTCCATTCTTGTATTTAAAAGACCGAATAACAATTCATCACGACTTCAATCAGTTACCATTTCAGCACCAATATCATCCAAAATTAATACATCAACTTTACAACATTGATCAAAAAACCTATTATTTTCTTCAGAAGAATTTTGGTTAAAAGTATCTTTTACTATTTTTATTAACTTGTTTACAGTTACTAAAACTACTTTTCTATCCATTTTAGCAAATGTATTTGCCAATATTTTCATATAGAATGTTTTACCAATTCCAGGTAATCCATAAAGATAAAGACCTTTTGTTTTTTCTTTTTCCATTAATATTTTTTTAGCTGCATTAAAGAAGTTTGCATTTTCTACTAACTTATCTTTATTTGCTTTAACAAACTCATCTAATGTTTGTGTATTTTCAAAAATATCATAATCTGCATATACTATATTTTTTTCAAGTTTATAATCTTGGTTTTCAAAAATTCAATGGTTACAATTACTACTTGTTATGTAGAATTGTTTGTTTTTATAACTTAATTTTTGTTGTACACCTGGAATAATTTGTTTACATAAAGCCATTTTTTCATTTGTATTACAAAAAACAAATTGAGAAATAAACCTCTCTAGTACTAACTGGTTTTTCAAGAGAGTTTCATCATCAATTTTGTATTTTTCAATAAATGCTTTTACCATTTCGTGTTCTTTTAGTTTACTTAAATTTGATTCCATTATAATTTACCTCATAACGTTTCATCAAATCCGCTACCATTTGAACTTGTTTTTTCCATGTAACCTTTATTACTTTTAACCTCTTCTCAAGGAGAAAATTGATCTGGTATGAATTTTTTACCTTTTGCACCTTTTTTGTGAGCAACTTTTAGATATTCCATAGTTTCTTTTGCATCAACAATTTGTCTTTCATTAATTGTTGAAGCAATCTTGTAAAGGTAATTTGCAACGATTTTTTCATCATTTTTTAAGTATGAAAACTCTAATAAACAGTTAATTACACCATTTCTTAATTTGTAATCTTTTGAAAGTTTACTAATTAATTCCAATTCAGGTAACTCTAAATTTTCAATATTCATTAAAAGTTGTAAATATTGAGTTGGTTCAATAGTTTCCATTTCTTTAATTTTTTTATTTGTGTAGTTTTGCATGTTTACTTTAGGGTCAAAAATCTCTTCAGAAGTGTTGAATTGTTCATCTTCAAAGTAATTATTACTTAATACTCTATAAATTTTTTTAACGTCTAAAAATAGACTTTCTTTATCATAAGATTCTTTTACAGCTTCAATGATTTTATCTAATTCAAAATTATGACCAGAATAGATTTCTTCAAGTTTGTTTTTTAAAGTTGTATCTGATTTTGAAATGTATATATCTTCTTTTTCAAGATCTAAAACTATTTTTTCAAAATCAAATCCTTTTAATAAAGCGTTTGTTCTTTTTGGTTTAGTTTTTAAAGAATTCACTTTGATATCTCCAAGAGAGTTGTTAAATTCTTCAAATACTTCTAAGAATTTTGAAGTAGCATTTTTATATCCACTATCTGAAGGAATTTCTCCTTCATCTCTAAAAACAAATCTTGCCATTTCATAGTCTTTTTCACCAATTTTTTTAATTAAAGCTTTATTGAACAATGCATTATTAAAGAAATCGCATGGTTCAAGGGGGGCATATACATTTAAAATTACTGAATTTTTTTGTTCATTAACCATTTTTGTTAATAATCCAATTCCTTCCAGTTTTTTCAACTGTCTTTGAAATTGATCAGCATTTAACTTACAAAGTGTTAACAATCTTTCTTCTCTAAATTCAGCTTTTTTGAACTCTTTTAAAACTTCAGCTTCAAAAATTAATAATTTATAGATTGATATGCTTCGTAAGCCAATAATTGGTTGATATAGGTAAGATAGGATTTTGTCATCTGAAGAATCAATGCGATTCTTTAGAATAACTTTATAGCTGAAATTTTTCATATTGTCACTCCTTGTCGCCTGTTTTTATATCTTATTGCAAATAAGAAAATTTTAAAGTCATTTCATAAAATTTAATAATTAGGTTCAAAAATGTTGAAAAAACAAATTGAAAGAACCACTAAGAAACTGGTTTTTTCAAAGTTATCCACATATTAATTATTTTTGACACAATTCACAGTAGTAAGTTCCTCTTCCGTTCAGTTGAACTTTTTTGATCTCTCCACCGCAAACTAAACATGTTGTTTTATTTTTCATATGAACTTTTAATTCATTTTGAAATTTTCCATCAATACCTTGTTCAGGTTGATAAGTATCTATTGTTGAACCTCCCAGTTCAATAGCTCTATTTAGTATCTTAACTGAAGAATCTACAATTCTTTGTGCTTCTTCTGGGGAAATATCTTTCCCAGCTCTAAATGGGCTTATTTTGGCATCAAACATAATTTCATTAGCATAAATGTTTCCAATTCCTGAAATTATAGTTTGGTCTAACAATATTGTTTTTATAGCTTTTGTTGATTTTTTGATTTTTTCGTGTAAAAAATTACCATTAACTATTGGGTCAAAAGGTTCTGGTCCTACAGTTACTATTGGTTTTAATTTTTTAAACTCTTTAATATCTTGATAATGAAGAGTTCCAAATTTTCTAGTGTCTGAATAAATCATTACTTTATTTTCTGATAACTCAAATCTTGCTAAAGTATGTTTAATATCTTGTTCATTGTCTTTATCAAAGACAAATCATTTACCTTCCATTCTCAAATGACTTATAAGAACTTTATCACCCAAAATAAAGAGAATATGTTTAGCTATTCTATCTACTTTTTCAATAACCCTTCCCTTTAAGTCTTGCGAAAAGTCTTCAATACTAATTGAAGACTTTAAAAGTTTAGGATAAAACATTTCTACCTTTGTTACTTTTAAATTCTTAAGTTTCTCATTCAATACCCTAATAACTGTTTCAACTTCTGGTAGTTCTGGCATTCAAATTCACCTCTATTTTAATTCAAATCAATTATTTCCTACAGCTTCATTAACTTCTAATAAAACTCTTGATTCTTTGTCTTTTCCAACAATTTCAAATAATTTATTATAAGCTTTGTTCATAATTTCAATAGCCAATTCCTTTGCTTTTTGTACTTCATTTTCTGGTGCTAAAATTATGATCTCATCGTGTATTTGAGAGACCATTTTTGCTTCAAAACCTTTATCTTTAAGGTTTTGATACAACTCTATCATTGCAACTTTTAAAATATCTGCAGCAGTTCCTTGAACTGGTGCATTTACAGCAGCTCTTTTACCAAATTCTCTAACCATATAGTTAGAATTTTGCAATTCATAAATGTATCTACGTCTATTTGCTTGAGTTTCAACATACCCATTCTTTTCACCAAAGTCAATTATCTCTTTTTTGAAGTTTTCTATCTCCGGGAAAGATTTATTATAAGCTTTTATGTACTCTTCTGCCTCTTTATGACTGATTTTTAAGTCCTTAGAGAGCCCAAATTTTGTAAGTCCATAAAGTATTCCAAAGTTAAAAACCTTTGCGATTCTTCTCTGTTCTGAAGTTACTTTTTCATCCTCTTTTAGGCTAAAAATGTTTCTTGCAGCCAATTCATGAATATCTATATTGTTTGCATAAGCATTTATTAGCACTTTTTCATTAGCAATATCTGCTAAAACTCTAAGTTCAATTTGAGAATAATCTAAACTTATGTATTTATAACCGTTTGGAGCAATAAATATCTTTCTAACGTTTCTTTGGTCTTCATCTCTAACAGAGATGTTTTGTAAATTAGGCTCTGAAGAACTTAGTCTTCCAGTATTTGTTAAAGTTTGATTGTAAATTGTATGAACTTTATTTGTTCTATCAATATACTTTTCAAAACCTTTCAAATAAGTTGAATAAAGTTTTGAGTATTTTCTAATTTTTAATACTTTTTCAATTAATGGGTGTTTGTCTTCAAGAGCTTCAAGAGCTTCTTTATCAGTACTTCCTTTACTTGTATTTGGAAGGTTCATTTTATCAAATAAAGTCTCTTTTAATTGTTTAGGACTTGCATAATTTATAGGTTCAATTCCTTCTTTTGCAAGAATTTCGTTTGCCTCTATTTCGTAATTATTTAAAAGTTCTAACACATTTTGTGTTTGAACTTTTAACTCTTCTCTGTCAATTAATACCCCTTGTTCTTCCATGTTTAACAAAACAAAGCAAAAAGGTAGTTCAATATTTTCATATAAACTAGTTTGTCCAGATTCTTGCAATAACTCATAAATTTTAGGCATTGTGTCTTTAATATAAACAGCTTTTGATACTATGTAATTGCTTTTCTTTACTTGATCAATTTGTTTTGTTTTTTTAACACCTTTACCAAAAACCTCTTCAAATGTTTCTATTTCCAGTTCAGGGTCAATTAAATTTAAATGTGATTCAAAATTTGATTTAACATTTGAATTGATTACGTAACAGGCAATCATCATGTCATAAACAAAGTTTTCTTCTTTTACGTTGTAACCAAGTTTTTTTAAAGCATATATAGTTTTTTTAACATCATATGTATAGAACTTACTTGTATCTAAAAAGTGTTGGAAATTTTCTTCTGTTCCAGAATCTTGTCAATTAAAAATACTTATTTCTTGTGATTCTCCAGGAATATAAAAGAAATTACCTTTTTCATTTGAAATACCCAAACCAATTACATCTGGATTGTGGTAATTATCATTTAAAATTTCTAAATAAAGAAAGTTTTTTTCACCATTGAAAGCATTTTCTCAAGTTTTAACTTCTTTTAATTCATTTTTAATTACAACTTGTTCTATAACAGGCTCTTCACTAGAGTCCATTTCAAAAGCATATTTTCTTATAAGTGAATTCATCTCATATTTAATAAAAAAATCTTTTAACATTGAAAAATCAACGTTGGTTTTTCTTAATTCAAATCCTTCTAAAGGTACTGCTTTGTGAATTGTTGCAATTTCTCTTGAAAGAAATGCATCATCTTTACCGTCAATTAACTTTTGTTTTTTAGCTCCAGTTATTTGTTCAATGTTTGCATATAAATTTTCTAGATCATTGTAACTTTGCAAAAGTTCTTTTGCAGTTTTTTCACCAATTCCAGCTACTCCTTTAATGTTATCTGAACTATCTCCTCTTAAACCTTTGTAGTCAATAACTTGTTCTGGTTTAATTCCTCATTTTTCAAATAATTTTTCTTTGTCATAAACTAACATGTCACTTGTTCCAGTTTGAGGTGACAAAACAAAAACATTATCAGAAATTAACTGATACATATCTTGGTCACTTGTAAGTATTTCTACTTCAAAGTCTTGGTTATTATTATACATTTCTGAGATAGTTCCAATAATATCATCAGCTTCAAAACCATCTAACTCAAATCAATCTATTTTTGCTTGGGTTAAAAATTCTCTTACAATTGGAAATTGTTTTACTAATTCGTCTGGGGTTTTCTTTCTTCCACCTTTATAATCTTCTAATTTATCATGTCTAAAGGTTTTTTTACCTTTATCAAATGCTATTTTTATATCATAATAATCATTCTTTTGAATGATATTAAATAACATATTAATAAAAGAATAAACAGCATTTGTGGGTATCCCACTTTTTGTAGTTAATGTAACTCTTCCAAAAGAGCTATAAAAGGCTCTAAATATTAAAGCATTTCCATCGACTAGTAAAATTTTCTTTTTCATAAAACGTTTCTCCAATAATCCTTTTAATCTTAACAAAAAAACAACAAGATATTTTTAGAAAAAATTACTTGATTGTTTTTTTGAAATCAATTAATAATGCTGAAATCTTGTTGTTATATAGTTGTGTTTTTACTTTAATTATAATATTTTGGCTTATTTCAATTTGACTCTTAATTTTTTCAAAAGTTGAAGCAAAAATTGTTACCATAATTGAACCTGTTTCGTCAGAAACATCCAAGAAACACATTTGACCACCATTTTTATCTGTTTTTGTAACTATGTTGTCAACAGTTACAAAAACATCACATGTAATGTCTTCTCTTTGTAAACTTGAAAGATATAACAATTTTTCACTGTTTAACATTTTTTGTCTAAATATTGAAAGAGGATGAGTTGTTACATAAAAACCGAAAAACTCTTTTTCATAACTTGCTATCAATTCAGGTTTATCTTTTTTTATAGGTAAATCAACCTCTAAGTCTTTGGTTGATGAATATTTTAAAATTTGAGCTAAGTTAAAGATTTCCTTTTGATTATTTGCAAGATCTTTTCTACTATATCCATAAGCATCAAATGCTCCTGCATATGCTAAGGCTTCAAATTTTTTATCAGTTAGACCTTCTGAAACAAGTATTGCAACAACTTTTGCAAATGATTCAAAAGCATTTTTAGCTTTTTTATGAATTGCTCTTATAGTTTTGACCAAATCTTGTCCTATGCCTTTAATAACGTTTAATGGCATATTTATCATTTGATTTCCATAATAATAAGTTGAGTTTGGATTTTTAATACTTGGTCCATTCATTCTTATTCCAGCAGTTTTAATTTCATATAAATATTGAGAAGTTTTAACTTCGTTTTTTATACTTCCATTCAATAATGCACAATAAAATTCTGCTTTGAAATGAGTTTTTAAATAAGCCATTCAATAACTTATTATTGAATATGCTATAGCATGAGATTTATTAAAACCATACTCTGCAAATTTTTCAATATAATGTCAAAGTTCATTTGCTCTTCCTTCATTATATTTATTTTCTAAAGCTCCTTGAACAAATTCTTTTTTAAATTCTGCCATTAACTTTTGGTCTTTTTTACCAATAGCTCTTCTTACGATATCTGCTTTACTCAATTCAAAGTTTGCAACTTTTTGAAGAATTTTCATTACTTGTTCTTGATAAACAATAATCCCATAAGTATCTCCTAAAATATCTGTAAGACTTTTATCGATCGAAAATTCTCTGTTGTTATCATTTTTTCTTGCAATATAGGTTGGTATATTTTCCTGAGGTCCCGGTCTAAACAAGGCACTTGTAACTGCAATGTCTTCAATTGAATTTACTTTCATACTTGTCAATACTTCGGTCATCCCTTGTGACTCAAGTTGAAAAATCCCACTTGTTTGTCTATTTCTTAATAGTTCAAAAGTATCTTTATCATTTAATGGTAAAGATTTTAAGTCAATTTTAGTTTGATTTAATTTTTCTACAGAAGAAATTACTTGTTGAATAATTGAAAGGTTTCTTAAACCTAAAATATCTGTTTTAATAAGTCCTATTTCTTCTAAAAAATTCATTGAAAATTGTGTTTGTAAAATACCATTAATTCCAACTTTGGTTGGAACAACTTCTCATAAAGGAACATCACAAAAAACAACTCCAGCTGCATGAGTTCCTGTCTGTCTTGGTAATCCTATTATTTTTTTTATAACTTCAAAAACTTGAGGATACTTTTCTTTATATTTTGTAAGATTTCTAGATTCTTCTAAAGCTTTATCTAAATCTTTAACATTCTTATCACCAATTAATCTTGTCATGTGAGTTACATCATCATTTGGTAAATCAAAAACCCTTCCACAATCTCGAATAGCATTCTTTATACCAATTGTTTGAAAGGTTGTAATTGTTGCAAAGTGTTCTCTTCCATACTTTTTGTACAAGTATTCTAAAACTTCTTCACGTCTCTCATCTTCAAAGTCTATATCTATATCTGGTAATGTTATTCTGTCAACATTCAAAAATCTTTCAAACAGTAAATCTCATTTAATTGGATCTAACTTTGTAATGTTTAACAAGTAAGAAACTAAACTTCCAGAAGCAGAACCCCTACCAGGTCCAACTAAAATATTTTTTTCTTCTGCTGCATTTATCATGTCACTTACTATTAAAAAGTAATCTTCAAATCCCATTTTTTTAATTACTTCTAATTCATAAACTAATCTTTCACTATATTGTTGGTTTTCACTTAACCCCAATTCAACCAATTTATTTTTACAAAGTTTTTCAATATAAGTTGAAGATGAATCGTTTTTGGCATCTTTAAATTTTATAAAGTGTACTTGATTATCATTAATAACATCATCTTCAACTTGTTCAATAATTTTTGAAATATTTTCATTATGTTTTTGTACATCAATATAGTTTTGCATTTGTGCATTTGAAACATAAAAGTTTTTTTCTATATTTTCAGTTTCTGTTAATAATTTAGCTTCTCCAATTGCTCTCAACACTTTGTATTGAAAATAATCATCTTCATAAAGATAATTAACTTCATTTGCAAAAATTAAATTACTTTCATTTTTAAAGAAATGAAAGTTTGTTTTTGTTATTCCAAAAAAAAGATTATCATTAAATACTTTTTTTAATTTATCTTTATAGTTATCAAGATTCTCTACACTAGAAATAAAAATAACAAAAACATCATCTCCTGCTTTTGTAAATATTTCTTGTTCTAATTTTTGCAAATCAATTTTGTCTTCATTTAAAACACTACTTGATAGGTATGAGATTCTTTTAAAACCTTTATTATTTTTTGCATATAAAATTATTCTTCCAAATGAAACATCAAATGCTGCACCAATTATTGGTTTAACTCCTCTTGAACTTGCAAGTTTTGCAAATTCAGCTGCACCATACATTGAATATAGATCAGAATAAAATCCTACTTTAATTTCATTTTTTTGTAAAAAACCAACATAATCTTCAGGTTTAATAACTGATTTTAAAAAGTTGTAGCAAGATTGTACATTAACTAAACTTGAATACTTCACATTAAACCTCCTAAATTATTTACTCTATTTCTATTTTACACAAAATAGAATAAAAAAGATTGCTTGATAGCAATCCTAGTGAACAACTTTTCTACTTTCCATAATAGTTTCATATGCATTATTAATTTTTGTCATTTCAGCTTGTGCTTCTAGACTGTTATTAACATCTGGATGATACTTTTTAGCAAGTTTTCTGTATAGTTTTTTTATGTCATTATCCGACATTGCTCTTGTAGCTCCAAGAGCTGAGTATGCTTCATCAATATGAGAAGCTGAATTAGACCAGTAAGATTGACTGCTTTGTTCTTCGTGTCCCTCTTCACTGTTTTGTTGAAATCTTCCATAATTTCTTGCTCTAGATCTTCCTCTATTGAAAAACATATCAATTATAAAGAAGAAAAGAAGAAAGTTTAGTAATCTTCCTAATAGTCTAAATAAATCTTCCATTTAAATCACTTTCCTTTACCTTTATTTTACAGCTACTACAACGATTAGTAAAATAATCGTTAATAAAATTATAAGCCCAGCTATTATTTTATAGATAAGGGCATTTACTTTTCTCTTGGGTTTATTTGCAAGTTCTTGTTTTCTTTCTTCCTTCTTAGTTCTTGGTTTAGAAGCTTTGATTTCAGAAATTGTAAGTGAATCGTCTTGATATTCTTCAATAACAAACTCATTTTCATAAGCTAAAGTTTCACTATTTACAACATTACCGTTAAAAACACCAAACTTGTTTTTACCTTTAATTTTCTTTGTGGAGTCATTCTTTTTCAACTAAATCACCATCTCTATAAACGTAACGTGTTACACTGTTATCTATAGCATATTGTATCATTTCTTCTAACATTAAATCTTTTTCTTGTTCTTCTGCTACAAAAACTTTTGGTTTTGTAACTGGATTTCTTGGAACATATAAAGAACAAACATCATCAAAAGGAAGAATTGAAATTTCATAAGTTTCTATTTCTTTTGAAATTTTGATTATTTCTTCTTTATCAAAAGTAATTACCGGTCTTAAAATTGGTAACTGTGAGGTTCTATTAATAACATTAATAGACTCAATAGTTTGAGATGCCACTTGTCCTAAACTTTCTCCAGTAATGATAGCTTTAGCACCAATTATGTTTGAAATTTCATTACCAATTCTCATAAAAATTCTTCTCATTAAAGTAATTCTGTATGATTCTTCTTTAATATGCATTAACTCTCTTAATATCATTGAAAAATCACAAACATATAAAGAGAAACTTGACTGATTATATCTTTCTAATCTTTTTGCAAGTTGAAAAACTTTATCTAAAGCTTCTGGAGTTGTGTGTGGTGGGGTCATGAAGTGTAAGAAATCCACTTGCATTCCACGTTTCATAGTTAAATAACTTGCAACTGGAGAATCAATACCTCCACTTAGCATTGAAAGCCCTTTTCCACTTACTCCAACTGGCAATCCTTTTGCTGCACTAATTCTTGAAGTAAATATATAGACTCCATCAGATTTAATAACTACATTTATTTTGTTTTCAGGATTGTGTACATCAACTTTTAAATGGTTTGTGTTTCTTAAAATGTTTGAAGCAATTTTGATTTTTAAATCCATTGAATTTGCATCAAAACTTTTGTCTTTTCTTTCCACTTCAACTTTAAAAGTATGTTCTTTTAAAGCTTGTGCGATCTCTAAAGTCTTGTCTAAAATTTTTTGTTCATTTTTTTCAACAATATCTACTATTGAAACAGAGTAAATACCAAAAATTCTTGTAAGAATTTTTAAAACTTCTTCTAATTTTTCTTCTTTTACCTCAATTGTTAAAGAATTGTTGTCTTTTTTATATTCAACAAATTCTTTTAAATGTTTTAATTTAAACTTAATATTTTGAACTAGTTTAGTGATAAAAACACTTCTATTGTTACCTTTTAAAGTTAGCTCCCCATATCTTACTAAAATACTTTTCATTTTTTACCTCTTATCTAGCTTTTTTGATGATTGTTAAGTTTTCCAAAGCAAAACTTAAAAGCGCTTCTAAATGTCTTTCTTCGAAAAGTTTTTCACATCTAATAATCACTTCTTCAATTTTTGGAACTTTACCTACATATCTTTCCATGTAAGTGATTATTTCTTGTGAAATATAATCTAAGAATATTGCATCATTTAATCCAGAAACTAGACTTCAAATTCTTTCACCCAAAATCGCTAAATCTTTGGATATAAGTTCTTTTTGCTCATTAGATTCTACCTTGGCTAAATTCTCTTTTGAGAATTTAGCCAACTGTGAATACATTTCATTAATTGGCGGAATAAATCTTTCTAATTCTGAAATAGACTTGTATTGATTTATTTTAACATCACATTGATTTAAAACACTTTGTAAAAATACAACATTATTTAACATAGTATCTTTGTTATCGCTTTGATTTTCAACTGCTTTTGCAGATTTTGCAAGCGCTATTACGTCCTGGATACCCTCATTCATAACTTGGATCATTTTGTCTTTAATTTCATTTAAGTTTATATCTTTGTTATTTTGACTTGCTAAATCAAGCTCTGCAAAAATTGCATCAGCTCTATTCTGAGTTCTAATAGCATGAGCTCTTACTGTTTCAAATTCGTATCATTCTCTTGAACTTGGTTTACTAAATGCATTAACTTTTTCAAAGGCTATTTCTATAGCTCTTGTTGATTGTTTAATACTTGCAAAATTGGCTCTAATAGATTCACCATTAATTTCAAAGAAGTTCTTTAATGTATCATTATGTTCTGCCTCTGTTCTGAAATCTTCTATCAATTCAAAGGCTTTAGAAAGTAACTTACCAGCTCTTTTATATTGCAATTTTTTAATTTGATTTTTTAAATCAAATCTTATTGATTCGATTTTTGATTCTAATACACCAAATTTTTGAGCATATGTATTTATTTTCTTTATATTGCTTGAGAAAATGATATATTTATTTTTTAAATCTACCAATTTCTGAGGAATAACGTCAGAAATTGAAGAAACAATATAAGGTATTGCGTCTAATAACTCGATTAAAAATTTTAAAGCTTGTTGAATTTTGTCTAAAGTATCTAAACTCTCTTTATAAATACCATCCTGAATTAAAACATAGAATTCTTCAAATAAATTTTCTATCATTCCTAAAGTTTTATTCAAATGATTTTCATCAATTTCAAAATTATTTAAAGTTAAAATAGTAAATTCATCTCTTAATTTTGCAAAAATTTCTTTTTGACTTGTTACAAAATCTCTTTGTACTGTTTCTATTTCAAAAGCTGTTTTAATTTCCATAAATATAGTGTGTAATCTTTGGTTAATATCAGATGTAGTTTCATAAATTTCTTTGTACGCTTTTAGATTACTTATTAAAGGACTTGTTGAAGAACTTTTTTTAATTCTTGTTACAAGTTTTACCATAACTTTTTGAAGTTCGATTTCATAAAGTATTTCATATTTTGTTCTTCAAATAGCATATTCTTTTTCTAAAGCACCAGATTCTTCATAAACAATTGCTACCCTTTTAAGCATGTCTCTTAAAGGTGACTTTTTGATACTGTCAATTAGATCAATAGTTGAAGCAATTGTCTGTGTAATTTTTCTGTAAATTGTTAATAAAATTAAAATAATAAACGCTATTGCAAGACAAGCAAAAAATACACTAAAACAAATCAGTGTTACAGTTTCTGAAAACATTGTATTTATGTTTCATTTCATTAGCATATTTTTACCCCTATAAATCAAATTAATTATAGCATATGTAAGTTTTATACATAAATTTATGGATATAATTAGAAAAAGTTATTTTGTATAGCACTTAAAACTAAAAAATCTAGCCATTGGCTAGATTTAGAATTAGTAGGTTAGTAAATTATTAAGTTGGTATTTTTTATTATTGTGCTATTTTAATAGTTTTTTTATTAATTGAAGTATAAGTAAATGTTACTGCTTTTTTCTCTTCAGTATATTTTTTTTCAAATTTACCTAAAAATAACTCAAAGCTAGTAGCGTCCTTGTCACCTTTAAGACTAAAGTAATATTCAGTTACAGTTAATTTATCTGTAGATTCTGAAGCTTTAAGATCTTTTGATTGTTTAAATAAAGCAAAAAGTGCTTTATTTTTTTCTAAACTTGAATCCAAACCTATGTAAGCAACATCTTTTCCATCCATTTTACCTTTATTTGTAATTGTAGGTTCCCCTTTAATCTCTGTTGGTAATGTTAGGTCTTTCATATCTGCTTTAAGTTTTTTTTCTGCTATATAGTCACTAAGATTTGAAACTACATCTGCATCTTTTTTTTCTGCCTCAAATGACAACGAAGCTACATTCCCGCATGCTACTACTGTAGCACTAGTTGTTGCAACCACACTTGTAGCTGCAAATATACTTAATAATTTTTTCATACCATTCTATCCCTTTCTTCTTACTCTTGTAAGATAAAATGATTATTCCAAATTAAAAGAAAATTGCAACAAAAATTCCTGAAAAAGTCAATAAAAATGGCAATATAGACAAGTTATTGAAAAAAAACAGCAATATAGAAAATCTTTTTGGTTATTTTATATATTTGAATTTAGAAATTTTAATTATGTACACGACCACAAGTACATCCGTTTTGTTTTATTATTTTTTCACCATCAATTTCTTTTTCTAAACTTTCAACATTTCCTTTATCTTGTAATGAAGTTATATTTTTTTGAGCGCAAGATTGTATAAGTGTTGCTGTAGTTGTTAAGGTACTTGATATGGCAAATAGACTAATTAGTTTTTTCATCTCATTTTAATCCTTTCTTTTTCTGTAAATTTTTATTGTGAAATATTTACTTTAAACTTATTTAAAGTTTTATAAGTTATAACTACATTCAAAAGATTACTTCCTTTAAATGAACTGCTCATTTTTCCTAAAAATAATTCAAAACTTGTAGCTTCTTTTTTTCCTTTAGCGCTAAAAAAGTAAGTAGTACTTTCAAAAGTTTGTAAAGAAACTTCTGGTTTTAGATCTTTAGATTCTTGAAAAAATGTAAATAATTCTTCATTGATTGAAATATTATCGTTAACACCTTCGAGTTCCACTCCCAATAAAGCTATTAATTCACCTTGAATCTTTCCCTTTGTTTTGACTTGAATAGGACCTATAGTAAAGTCTCCAACCTTTGTATCATTTAAATCTCTTTCCACTTTTTTATTTTCAATTAATTCATGCAAATTTAAAAGTAAATCACTTTCACTTTTTTCTTCAACCATAGTTAAGTTTTTAATTTTTTGAGCACAAGCTATTGTTATAGAACTTGATGTTGCAACTAAGCTAGTTGCAACAAAAAGACTTAATAATTTCTTCATAAATTTTCACATCTTTCATTCAACTTTTTTAAAGTCTATTTAATTATTTCAAATGAAAAGAAAATAGCAATGCAAATTTGGTTAAAAGTCAATAAAAATGGCAATATTGTTAATTTTTTTCACTATTTGGCAATAAAAAAAATAATTCTAGTTATAGAATTATTTTGATCATATCCTATTCAGCTTTTGGTTGAGGTAAGTCTAATTTTATTTTATTAAGAGTAGAGTAAGTTATTTTTCCACTTGTAGGCACAGCATCTTCATACTTTACATCTTTACCAACAATTTTAATAACATAAATTGTAACTGTTTTATCATCTTTATTCCCTTCAGCTGTTAAAACATAGCTAGTTTCTTCATTAGAAACTAGTTCTTTAGTTTCTTTAAAGTAAGTTCCAAGTCCACCTTTTTCTTTATCCAATGAGTCTATAATTTGACCTTTTATAGATCCTTTAATAGTTACACCATCAATTTTTGGCATTTCTGGAGTTTTAAAGTCTAAATCTAATTTTCCATCAGCATTTGTATCTAAAGATGCTTCTTTTACAAAATCTTCGATTTTTTTATCATCAGCTCATGTAAGAGTTTCTACTTTATCACCACAAGCTACTACTGTAGCACTAGTTGTTGCTACAAGTCCTGTAGCTGCAAATAAACTTAATAATTTTTTCATATTGTTTTCCTTTCATCTCGCAAATTGCAAGGTATTAAAATAATACAAAAAAAAAGGCAAGATATTACACTCTAAAAGTGTAATTTCTTGCTAAAATTAACCTTATTTTGTCACTGGTAAAGTGATCACTATTTTACCAATAACAGAACCTGTTACACTCCCCGATTGTTTACCATCTTGAATCTTTACATCAAAATTTACTTTATTAACATAAACTGTTACTTTTGTAGCATCTTTCTTACCAACAACTGTTGTAGTGTAAGTGTTACCTTGGATACCTGAATCATCCTTTTTCTTATCATTTTTCAAATCCTTAGTTTCATTGAAATACGCTGTGATAAATCCTCACTCATCTACTGTTTCTCCCTCGATACTTCCAGTTGTTTTTACATCATCTATTTTATAATCTTTATCCCATTCTTCAGCTTTAGTATCTCTATCAATCTTTCCATCTCCATCTTTATCGACACTTAAAAGTTTTACTAGTTTTTTTAAGTTATCTTCTCCGTTTATAATAGTTAAGGTTTCTACTTTATCACCACAAGCTACTACTGTAGCACTAGTTGTTGCTACAAGTCCTGTAGCTGCAAATAAACTTAATAATTTTTTCATATTGTTTTCCTTTCTTATCTTGACTAAGATGTCTTGAATATTACAAAAAAAAAGAAAAAAGCAATTCAGACTACAAAAAAACAACCTTATATTAAAGATTGTTTTTGTAAAATTTATTCTGTTCCTGATGGAGTTTCTTCATTAGTATCTGGTTTAGATTCGGGTGTAGGTAATGTTAATTCATATTTACCAACTGTTTTTATTTTAATAGTTCCTGAAACATTTTCTACAGAGTCCCCGCTAACGTTATAAGTAAGACAAGAAATGTACATAACAGCCTTGCTTTCACCTTTAACTCCTATTAAAGTTGTAACATATAAAGGCCCTGTCATTGAATTTTCACCCATTTGCAAATCATCTTTAAGTTCCTTAGTTTGCATAAAGAATTCATTTGTATTTGTATTAACCGCAGTTCCTTTAAGTGTTCCAGTAACCTTTACTGAACCCATTTTAAATTGTGCAGCATATGTTTCATCTACCTCGTTATAATCTTTGTCTAATTTTCCGTCTCCATCTTCATCAATTTTTAATTTTGATACTAAAGTTTCAAGATTAAAATCATCTCCACCAACTAGAGATAAATCATTAACTTTATCTCCACAAGCAACTACTGTAGCGCTAGTTGTAGCTACAAGTCCTGTAGCTGCAAAAATTCCTAATAATTTTTTCATTGATATTTCCTTCTTTCTACACTAAAAAGTGCTTGTTTTGATTATATATTTATGAAAAAATGTGTTCAACATTGCTTTTAAAAGTAAAAAGTGTATATTCTGTGTTCGAACCCTTTTTATATGGGTTTTTACAAAAAATGTCATATAAAAAACCTTTTAAATTTTAATAAAATTTTATGAATTAAAAAGTGTGGTAAATCACCACACATTTTTTTAAACTAAACTTACTTTTAATTGATTTAAAGTTTTTAGATCAATTTCTCCTCCAGCAAGATACTCTTTTCCATCCTCTTCATCAATTTCAAAAAGTGCATTTGTTAATACAACTTCTACTAAATAAACATCAACTGAAGTTTCGCCCTTACTACCATATACTGTTATAAGATAAAATTCTGTTTTAGTCCCTGTCAAATCTTTGGTTTGTTTAAAGAATTGACTCACTTCTCTTTGTACAAACACTCCATCACCATCAAATCCACCAATCATTTGAATTGGTTCACCCAAAACTTTTCCTTTTACTGTAATTCCTCAACTTCCTTCAGAACTTTCTTCTGAATAACTTCTATCTAACTTTCCATCACCATCTTCATCCAGTTTAGCAGCTTTTACAAAGTCTTTATTTTGTCCTTCTTGTAATCAAGTTAAGCTTTCATATTTTGTTTCACATGACACAACTTGTGAAACACTTATTGCAGACAAACTTGTTGCTGCAAATAATCCTAATAATTTTTTCATATTTTATCCCCCTTTTTAACTTAAAAGTTATTTAAATTATTTCAAATTAATAGAAAAAAGCAAGAGAGTACTTAAAAATGTTATTATTTAAGTATATAGAGAGATTGTGGTGATTTTTATGAAAATAGGTCAAATTTTAGGTATAGAATACAACAACAATGATGAAAAACACATTGTTCCTTTCTTATTACTTTCAATTAATGAGGATAAAGCTTTAGCTGTACAATTTTCTTCAGTTGACGGACAAGGAAATTCTTATTACATCGAATTAAAACCAAATGATTTAATCCTTGATATGAGTCAATTTAATGGTTTAATTGCTTATGAAGATACAACAATTATTTCTAATCAAGATGGTGTAAAATATGTTTCTTTACCAGAATTGAATTATGTTTATTCACTTGATTTAAATATAATTGATGAAGACAAAGAACTTGTTTTAGAAACTTTAGATAAACAAAAATTTACAGAAATAATTAGAGCGTTACAAACTAATGGTTGAAATAATAACTTCCAAGAATCAATCGATAATATTGAACTACCAGGTCTTTTTTACTAAAAAAAGTTAGTAAAAAAGCAAATTTATTTCAAATTAGCTCAAAAAACATATATAATTAATCTTGGTAAATCTGCAAATAAGTATAATAAAAAAATTAGTTTATGAATTTACACCAGTAACTCTTGCAGAATGGAGCGAACATAAACTTCCTTTATTAGAACTTATAATTTTTTAATGATTTTCCACATATATTTAATAAAAAACTAAAGAAAAACAGGAGAAATTTTATATGTCAAGATATACAGGATCTACATTTAAAAAGGCTAGAAGATATGGTTTTTCAATCTTAGAAAATGGTAAAGAATTTTCAAAAGGTAAAAAAAGAACTACAGCTCCTGGTCAACACGGAGCTAGAAGAACTAAATTATCTGGTTACGGACAACAAATGCAAGAAAAACAAAAAGTTAAATTCATGTATGGTTTAACTGAAAGACAATTTAGAAATACTTACGCAAGAGCTAAAAAACTTTCAGGAATTACAGGTACTAACTTTTTACAATTATTAGAATCAAGATTAGACAACGTAGTTTACAGAATGGGATTATCTTTAACTAGACAAGGTGCAAGACAATTAGTAAGTCACGGTCACATTTTAGTTAATGGTAAAAAATTAGACATTCCTTCATACATTGTTAAACCTGGTGAAACTATTGCATTAAAAGATAAAATGCAAAAAAATGACAAAGTGGTTGAAGCATTAACATCAAACGCATCAACAGTTGAATTTGTTAAATTTGATAAAGCAAAATTCGAAGGTACTTTTGTTAGATTACCAGAAAGAAAAGAATTAAACCAAGAAATTAACGATGCATTAATCGTTGAATGATACAACCGTTTAATTAAATAATTAAAATTTTGATTAAAAGCATCTAAAATTAGATGCTTTTTTATTACACTAATAAGAGAGGTATTTTTATGAGAAAGTATTTTTTAACAACTTCAAGAATAGGATTTTCTACATGAAAAGAAAAAGACTTACCTTTAGCCCTCTCTTTATGAGGGCAACCAGAAGTAAGTCAATATGTTTCTGTTAGTGGGAAATTTAGTAACGAAGAGATTGAAGAGCGATTAAAGTTTGAAATGAGTAACTTTGAAAACTATAAAATCCAATATTTCCCCTTTTTTGATCTAGAAACAGAAGAGTTTATTGGTTGCTGTGGTTTAAAACCTTTTAATATAGAAAACAAAATCTATGAAACAGGATTCTACTTAAAAAAAGAATTTTGACATAAAGGTTTAGCTAAAGAAGCTTTTGGAGCAATTATAGAATACAGTTTTAATAAGTTAAAAGCAAAAGAATTAAGAGCTGGACATCACCCCTTAAATGATGCTTCTAAAAACTTATTAAAGAAAATGAATTTTCAGTATTTTCAAGATTCTTACTATGAACCAACAAATTTATTACACCCTCTTTATTATTTAAAAAACGAATAGTTTAAAAAACAAAAACACCAGCTACATTAGCTGGTGTTTTTATAATTTTGTTATATTATTTTCTTTTTCTTTGATAATTATAAACTGAACTTAGAACAATAGATTGTGGTGCAAATGAAGTTAATTTTTTAACAAATTTGTTTGTAGCACCAGTGATGATAAAGTTCTTTTTCTTAGTTTTTAATCCTGATTTTAAACTTTTTCTAGCATAAACACTAGTTTTCATAACTTTTACTGTAGATTTATATTTTGCATCTTTTTGATCACTACTTCTGTTTCAAAAATCAGTTTTTAATGGCCCTGGACATAAAGTAATTACTCTTACTTTAGATTTAGTTTTTTTAAGTTCTGTATTTACAGCCACTCCTAAACTTCATACATATGCTTTTGAAGCATAATATGAAGCAAAAACTGGAGCTGGTGTAAATGAAGCCATTGAACCTACATTTAAAACTCTTCCATAACCTTTTCTTTGAAATTCTTGTACAAATAGTTTTGTTAGAGCATGAAGTGATTTAATATTTAAATCTACCATATTCATTTCGCTCTCTAAACTACTATCTTGGAAATAACCTCAAACTCCATAACCTGCATTATTTATAACTATTTCTACATCAAATTCTTTAGCTTTATCAAATAACTTTTGGTTATTTTCAAAAATACTCATATCCATATTTCAAGCCTCTATTTTAAGGTTAGGATATTTTTCTTCTAGTTGTTTTAAACTAGAACAATCTCTTGCTACACCAATTATGTTGTAACCTATTTTTAACAATTCTTCACAATATGCATAACCAAGACCTTTACTAGCTCCAGTTACAATTGCATATCTATTTGGTTGAACTTTTATTTTTCCCATATTAATCTTTTTTTCTGTTTGATGTATCTAACAGAACTTTTCTATTTAAGTAAATATAGTTAAATGCAGATACGATTGAAAGAATTGTTGTTAAGTACATTGGAATCATAATTAATTGGTTTACAATGCCATATTCATCTCAAAAACCACTAGCATTTGTTTGTCCACCAAACATTCTAAATCCTGCAAAGAATAAAATTGTCATTCCAATCATTTCTGATGCTGCTCTATATTTTCCTAATTTGTTTGCAGACATAACGACAGTTTCTGTTGCCAAAATTTGTCTAACAACATCAATTATAAAGTCTCTACAAATTAAGATAACAACCATTCAAACTGGAATAATACCTGCAACTGCAAAAACTATTAATACTGCATTTGTTAATAGCTTGTCAGCTATTGAGTCAAAAAACTTCCCAAAAGTTGTAACTTGGTTGTAATGTCTTGCAACATAACCATCAAGTGCATCAGTTAAACAAGCTATAACAAATAATATTCCTGCAATTAAATATGTTACAGGTAAGCTATATTGTTTAAAGTCTATAGTTGTGTCAAAAACATTAAATAAAGTTGTGTTTCCTCCAAAACTAAATAAGATCATAAGTACTACAATAACTGGAATTAACATAATTCTTACCATAGTAATTCTATTTGCTCAGTTCATGTTTATTTCTCCTTTAAAATACTTTAATTATTATAATCTTTTTTGTTTTTTAATCAAATATAACCCCTATTTTTTCACTCTATTAAACCCCATATTGGTTGTTTTAAGTCAAAATTTGCTACTTAAATGTGGTATTATAAAGCAATAAGGGGACTTAAAATACATGGAGCAAATCTTTTCAGACAAACTTTATATCGCTTTAGATGAGAGTGGCAAGCTTAATCGAAACGATATAGGTAATTATTTTATTGTTGGTGGGTTTCTTTACAGTGATAAAGAACTTGTAAAATCAACAATAAGAAAAGTAGAGTTAGATATAAAAAATAAATACAATATCCCCAAGGATTATGAACTTAAAGGTAACAAATCTAATGAAATGGCAACAATAGATTTTATAAATGAAGTTTTTGCAGAATTGGGAAACAAAATAAAACCTGTTTTTTCTGTAATTGCAAGAAATGAACTTCCAGAACACTTTACTGTTAACGAAATGTTAGCTTACGATTTTTTCGTAAATAACTTGATTCGTTATTATTCAAAAAAATATAATTTTAAAGAACACTTTAAGGATATATTTGTATTGATGGATGAAAGAAATCTTAAAAAAACAGATTTAAACCAGCTAGAAAATCTTTTAAAAACTAATTTTATTGAAAAACCATTCAATATTACAACCTATTACTTATCAAGTAAATTAACTGATGTAATTAGGTTTGCAGACGTTTTGGATCATGTGGTATATACTTTCTACAATAATCCTGATTCAGAAAAAAATGCTCTTTATCAAACAAAAATAGATAAAGAAATTTTAAACAGATTTAAAAGTGGAACTATTTATTATCCATTTACTGACTCTTACTTTAAATCACTTGAAAAAATGAAAAAAAATGGTGCACAATAGTGCACCATTTTTAAATAGCTTTTACTTTGCTATTTTTATAGACATTTTCATTCAAAATGTTGTCGTATAGGTCTAGGTTAACCAAAAACCCAACTACTCCAGCATTAATTTTTGAAATTCTAACTACATCGTGTATTCAACCATACTCCTCAACACAATCTTCATAGTTAATAAGTTTATCTAGATTTAAAATATCATTGTATTTATCAAGAATACCTTTTGAAACTTCTACAATATCATCAATGTTTTCCATTGTTGACATTTTGTTTATGTCCTCAATAATGTTTTCTAAGTCTTTTGATTTTTTTAATCTATTTGGTAATTGTTCGTATTTTGCTTGTACATTCAACCCAATTGTTAAAACTTTTCTAACTGCAAACTTCTGGTTTATTTCGAAACCAGGTCTGTCACCATTTTTACTGATTAAATAATTAATATCATTTAAACAATCTAAAAGACTTTCGTAAGCAACATTAGCTGATGCTAATATAACTTCGTTTCTTGCAAAATCACGCACTTGTTCTCCTTCAGTGCTTAATTGTGATTGGTTTGCTTGTCTTAAGACATGAACTTTTTTCACAACTGCTTCAAAAAATTCTCTTAAATGTTCAACATCATTGATTTGTCAAAAATGTTTTTCATCATAAATAACTTCTGCCTCTTGACCTTCTATTTTGATTCTTTTAAATCAATCATTGTTGTAGTAGTTAGTGATATCTTCAAATGTTCTTTTAAAAATTTCTAAAACCATTATTCGTCCCTCACTAAATTAATTCTACACTATAATATTTTCTTTTTCCTTTTTTCACTATGACAATATTTTCCAAAGATGAAAATTTTTTTCCAACACTATCTTGCTCTGTAAATTCATTTTGTTCTAAAATTGTTATCGCTTTATCTCTAATTAATTCTCTAGCTTCTCTATTAGATGAAGCTATTTTTGATTCTACTAAAAATTCTATAATAGAAAGATCTGCTTTTGCTTTTGAATTAGGAATAGCTTGAATTACTATTTTTAAATCTTCAGAGTTTAATTCTGCCAATTTACCACTAAAGATTGCTTGTGTAATATATATTGCTCTTTCATAACCTTTTTGTCCGTGAACTCAAGTTGTCACTTCTTGCGCCAATCTTTTTTGTCCCAATCTTTTAAAAGGTTCTTTGTTATGTTCTTCTAAAATTGATTTTATTTCTTCAACTGGTAAAACAGTTAAATAATTAAATAAAGTTTCTAAATCTTGGTCTTCTTGATTTATGAAAAATTGGTAGAATTCATATTCATTAGTTTTATTTGCATCTAATCAAATAGCTCCACCTTCAGTTTTACCAAATTTAACTCCATCTTTTTTTGTTAAAAGATTCATAGTTATCCCACAAGCTTTTGAATTTTCTCTTCCAATTTTTGAAGCAATATAATCAGTTCCACTTGTTATGTTACCTCATTGATCAGAACCACCAATTTGTACTGTACAATTAAATTTTTCATATAAATTGAAAAAATCATATCCTTGTAACATTGTGTAAGAGAATTCGGTAATACTTAAACCTTTCTCTATTCTAGAAGCAATATTATCTTTTGCTAATAAATATGCTAAGTTAAAGTCTTTACCAATAATTCTTAAAAAATCGATAAGTGACATAGTAGATAATCAGTCAGCATTATTTGCAATTTTAACATTTGGAACTAGTCCTTTAATTTGTTTTTCAATTGCTTTAACATTTTCTCCAACTTGTTCTAGAGTCAATAATTGTCTTTCTTGACTTTTAAAACTTGGATCACCAATCATTCCAGTTGCTCCACCAATTATGGCAATTGGAGAAAATCCATGTTCACCAAATCTTTTTAAGTTTATTAATTGAATTAAATGACCAATATGTAATGAATCTGCTGTTGGATCAAATCCACAATAAACTCCAGCATTTGTTTCTTGGGCATTTTTAACTTTTTCTTCATTAGTGACTTGTTTAAGCAAACCCCTATCTTTTAGTTCTTCCAAAATAAACTTCATTATTTTTTCTCCTTAGCTATTTCAATAGCTTTTTTTGTATCTCCTTTTTCGTGAACATCTTCACTCATACTTGTTGATACATCTTTTACTTGTGCATAAACTTCATCAGCCTTATCAATAACATCCACTGTGATAATTGCAAGATCTTTTGCAATTTCTTTCATGTTATCTGATTTAACAATTTCTTTACCTATTTTTAAAGAAATGTCTCCAATTTTTAATAATGCTTTGTAAGCTAATTCTTTTGTTTTTGCAGCATCAAGTTCATCACTTGCTTGTTTTACTTTATCTAATTTCATTTCAACACTTGTTACAACTTCATCACTTTCGTTACCTTGTGATTTTTTTCAAGCTTCATCCATTGTGTTGATAAATTTATTAATTTGAGGACGATATTTTTTTAAGTAATCTACAAAATCACTTCTAAGTTCTATACCTTTTTTAGGAGCTAACATCATACCCAACGCCATTCAACTGACTAATTTAAATAATTTGAACATTTTTCAAATACCCCACTAATTTTCTGAATTGGCAAAATCTCTAAGTTTTTCTACCATTTTATATACAATATCTTTGTTTTTTGTGGCAACTTTAACTCATGATTTTACGTTTCTTTTTGCAAAAGCATCAAAAATATCAACGTAATTTGAGATACGAGCAACAGTATCGACTGTTGCATTTAACATTTCTGATTTATAAGTTAAATCTTCAAAGAAATAGTCAACTTTTTTTGCAGCTATTCCAACTTTTCTCATAGTTATAATTGTATATAATGAAAGAATTATAGCCACAATTAATAAAACTATAACTAAAGCTGTTTGAGTAGTGTTTAACCCTTCTGTTGCATAAAATAATATTGGTGTCATTGTTCGGTCTCCTTTAATAAATCATATAAATTATACAATACTCTCTACCATAAAAACAAATTTGTTTTTAACAATTGGAAATTGAACAATAATTGATACATTTTGGCCAAAAAAAAGGACCTTTAATAGGTCTATTAATCAATATCTTCCACTTCTTCTTCTCAAGATTTTGTTCTTTTTCTTTCTGGAAGATATGCATCTTTATCTGGTTGTACAAAATCAGAATCATTTTTGTGATCAGATCAGCTCATTTTATTAGAACCAGCATTTTTAATTAATTTTCTAGCTCTTTCAGTTTCTGCACTATATGCATTGTTATATATTTGTCTTCTTCTATCTTTAAGACTCATATTTGGGTCATAAGAAGAGTTAATTACTTCAATTTCTTCATGAATTTGTTTTAGTTTATTTACATAATCTTCTTTTAATTCTAAAGTTCTTTCAATAACTTCTTCATCATAACCTTTGGTTTTCATAACTTCAATTTTTTTATTAACTTTTGAAACCATTTTACTAATTTTGTGACCTTCTTTAAATAATTTTTTTTGGTCTTTTTGTAAAGTAACTTCTCTGGTTTTTAATTCTTGTTTTACTTCTTCAACAACCTCTTTTATATGAGTTTTTTCATCCTCACTAAAAGGTAGATTTTTTCTTTTTCTTGGTTTAATTACTTCGTGAGCTTCAGAAATTACTTGTTCTTCTACGACTTTTCTTTTTGGAACAAAGTAGTTTGTTGCACTATTTGCCTTTACTAAATCATCACTTCTTTTGATTTCTTCAAGTCTTTTTTTTGCATCATCACTAAGTAAATTTTGTTTTTCTTTTAAATCACTCATAATTTAACCTCCTTTAATTAATCTTTTTTTGTTGTAGAAGTTTTTCTTCTAGGTTTAATAATTTTTTCTTCACCTTCAACTGGTTTAACTTTTGGTGTTGTTTTTCTTTTTCTTGGTACAAGAGTTGCTACATCATCAGATTTGTTAGCAATTTTCTTTTGAGATTTTTCAATATAGGTTTCAAATTCTTTAAGTTTCTTTTCTAGAAACTCTTCTCTTTGTTTATCAGTTTCAAAGGTTTCAGTTTCGATTGTTAATATACTTAACTCTGTTTCCTTTTCTAACTTTTCGCTCATTATATTTTTTAGATCTAAAATTTTACCCTTTACTTTATCTTCAAGTTCTTGAAGTCTTGAAACACTTTTCTTTTGAGCTAAAAAGATATTTTCTTCTTTAACTTCTTCTTGCTCTTCAACGATTTGTGGTGTATAAGATGCTCTTAGACTTTCTCGTCTCTCTTGTGCTTCTCTTGAGAGTCTAAGTTTTCTTTCCAATTCAGTTTCAACAATTTTTTTAGTTATGTTTTCACTATGAAACTTTTTAGCTCTTTGTGCATAACTCTCTGTTTTAGACTTTGTTAAATCTGTATAAAGATCTGCATCAACCCCACCACTTCTCTTAAGTTGTTCGATTTTATGTAATTTTGCAATTACAGGGTCATTTTCAAGTATTTCATTTTGTAATGAACTAGATTTTTGTCTTGCTCCATTAATAATTGAACCCAATACTCCCCCAACTTTAGGTTCTTTTGGGATACCTATGTTTTTTCTCATTGCCTGTAACTTTTCAGCCACTTCGTCATTTTGTTTATTTTCACTTTGAGGCATATATTGTTTTGCAACTTCTTCAATACTTGGAGCTGGACCATCTTTACCATCTGTAAAGACAGGTTCCATATTTAAAAGTGGATCATCATTATATGTTCAGTGATTTGGTGCCCTATCTTCTTGTTGTTTTGCATAATCACTTAATTCCTCAACGTTTTTCTTCTTCTTAAATACCGCCATAATTTCGCCCCCCAAATTTTGCTATTATATATATTTTATACTTTTTATTCTATTTGAACTAATATTTTGTCTTCCAACTTTCGCTTGGTTTTTTCCATCAATTAAAACTAGATCTCCTGTGAAAGACACTTTATTTTTAGTTAAAGCTTCACCAACACCATAAATATCTACTGGTGTGTTTAGTTGTTCAAAATATTTAATTTTTTCTTCATCAAAACCTGAAGATACAATGATTTTTACATGATTGTAACCTTCTTTATCCAACTCTTCTCTTAGTTTTTTAACCAGAGTTGGATTTACACCATGTAATTCATCTTTTTCTTCTCTTAAGTCTTGTAAAGACTTATCTACCAATGCTTTTGAAGTGTCTAATCTTACAGCATATAAAGATTCTTTAAACTCTCTTGCAACTTTCAAACCATCAGTTACACAATCGTTATTGTAATCAATCAAAGATACTAGATTATTGTTTGGAAATGTCTCTTTATATGCTCTTGTAGCTTCAATGATGTCCCCATCAAATGAAGCTATTAAAGCGTGAGGCATTGTTCCATTTAAATTAGCTTCTAAATCAATGTATTCAAAACTTGCAGCTGTTACTAGAGAAGAAATACCCCCAACATATGATGCATAACCATCAATTTGTTGTGTTGAGTATATATCCATTCTGTCGTTCATATTTAAAACTAGTTTGCCATTTGCTGCATTTTTAACTCTAAAAGCGTTTGTTGCTACTGTTGAAGCTCTTGATAAAATACCATCAATTAAGCCTTCTAAGTATGCAAAATCACTGTATTTTCCAGTAATTTTTAATACTGGTTCATTTTCGTTTGCAATATCTCCATCATTTAAACCTTCAACAATTAAATTTTTAACACCACTATCTCTTAAAAGTTCACAAATCATTTCAATACCACAAATAACTGTATTATTTTTTCTTTGAAATCATTGCATAGTAACTTGTTGATTAGGTTTGTACTTATCTAAAATTTCTTTAGTTTTTTTAAAATAATCTGCACCATAATAATCGTCAAAAATTCTTTTGTCTAAGTTAAATTTTGTACTCACTACAATACCTCCCAAACAGATTTACCTATTTGACTGTCATCAACTTCAAGTTCGACAATTCCTTCATTGTTATATTTAGGATTTTCATAACCTAACTCTTTTAGACTGCATAACATTCCAAAAGATTCAAATCCTTTTAATTTACCTTTTAAAATTTGCATTCCATTTGGCATGAATGAGCCAATTGTTGCAAGACAAGTAAATGAACCTTTTCTTACGTTTTTAGCTCCACATACGATTTGTATTAATTCTTTTCCATCATTCACTTTACAAAGTGACAAATGTGTTCCTTCAATTGGTTCACACTCTTCAACTTTTGCAACAACAAATTGATTTTCAATGTTTTCAATTTTAATAATATCTTTTATTTCACTTACACAATATTGACTAAGTTCACTATCTTCTAAAAGATATTTTTTGTCTTTATCTATTTGAGGGTTGAAAATGTTTACCCCAATTATTTCTTTATCATTAAATAAAATTTCTTTGTTATCTTTTTTTTCACTACTTGTTACTGGTTTGTTTGAAAAACCAACCATTAAAGTATCAAACACTTTAACGTATTTTGTATATAGTTTCATTTCAATTCCCCCTCTAAAACACTTGGAATAACTTCAAAACAATTATATAATAAATAATGTCTTTTATAAAATGTAGCACAAATTTATGTGCTTCTATTAAGAAGAAACAATAAACTGGTTTTAAAACAATTGTATTATTTTGGTTTTAAACCCAAAAAGAGAATGCAATTATAAAGTTTAATATTAGATAGCAGGAGAGACACAAATGAAGATTGCAGTTGTAATAGATTCGTCAACAGGAATTAAAGATGTTGAAAATTATAAAGATTTATATTTAGTGCCATTAATGATAACAAAAGAAAACGGAGAACAAGTTAAAGATGATGAGAATCTTAGTTTTGATGAATTTTATGCATTAAATGACTCTCAATTACTGAAAACTTCTCAAACCGTTCCAGGTAATATGCTTGGAAAATGAGATGAATTACTGAAGACTTATAATCAAGTTATTTGTTTACTACTTTCAAAAGGTTTATCAGGTCAATACAATACTTTTAGAATGTTTTCACAGGAAGAAGAATACAAAGGAAAAGTATTTGTAATTGATACCAATGGAGTAAGTATTATTCTAAAGCGCCAAGTGCTACGAGCTTTAGAATTAAAAGAACAAGGTAAAAGTGGAGAAGAAATATTAAATATCATTGAAGAAGAAACAAAGAAATTTAACTGTTTCATTATCCCAAAATCTCTAGACCAATTGGTTAGAGGTGGAAGAATTAGCAAAGCCGCAGCAGGACTTGCAAAAATCCTAAAAATTACACCAATTTTAAAATATAATGGTGAAATTGATAAAGAAGACAAAACTAGAACTTTTAAAAAAGCTATAGAACAAGCAATTACACTACTAGATAAAAGATCAACAAACGATAAAAAAGTTATTGACCTATCTTATTCTAGAGTTGATAGCGAGGTTCTTGATATGGTAAAAGATTTAATAAAAGAAAAAGGTTTTGAATTAGGACTACTAGAAGAAATGCCAAACACTATTACTTGTCATACAGGTCGCGAAACATTTGCACTTGGAATATGAGACAAGTAATATAGTATTGTAACAAAGTAATAATCGAATGGAGATGAAAAAAATATGAAAATAGGAATACTTATGGATAGTTCATCAGGTTTAACTGATGAATTAATCAAAGGAACAAATATAAGTTACATACCATTACACATCATAATTAACGGGGAAATAGACTTCTTAGATACAAAAAAAGAACACGAAAAACATGATACATATAAAATTATTGCCGATAAGGGAGCTGTAACAACTAGTCAAGCTTCACCTGGGGAATTAATTGAAAAGTACCAAGAAATGTTAGAAAAATACGATCACGTAATTCACTTATCAATTAGTCCAAATTTATCAGGAATGTACCAAACAGCTGTTATGGTTTCAAACGATGATGAATTTAAAGGTAAAGTTACAGTATTTGAACATTATCTTGCAGCTAATGTTTTAAAAGAATTAGCACTTAAAATGAATCAAATGACTCAAAATGAAAATCTGACTATTGAAGATTACAAAAAAGAGGTAAATATTTGATCTAAAAAAAGTTGTTCAATTGTAATACCTGGAGATTTAGACAGATTAGCAAGCGGTGGGCGTGCTAAATCAGTATTGATTTCAATCCTTAAAATGTTAAAAACAAAAGTAGCAATCCAATGAGGTGAAAAACCTAAAAAAGTTGGTATGGGAAGAACTGTTGCATCACTTTATGATAAAGTTGTAAAAGCTGTTAAATCAACAGCTGGTGCAGACTGTAAATTAATATTTGTTTATTCACCAGCTACTTCTGAAAAACTTATAGAACAAATCAGAAATAAAATGAATGAAGTAAATATTTCTTACACAGAAGAACAAATTCCTTCTCCATTTACTTGTCATGCAGGAGTTGAAACTGTAGGTTTCCTTGCAATTGATAAAAAACTATTAGCAAAATAGAAAAAGACAATTCTTTTAAAGAATTGTCTTTTTTTGATTCAAATTGGCAGGGGTAGCAGGACTTGAACCCACGACACTCGGATTTGGAGTCCGATGTTCTACCAACTGAACTATACCCCTAAATATAAAAAACCTGCCAATAGCAGGTTTTGATTCTTTTTGGCAGGGGTAGCAGGACTTGAACCCACGACACTCGGATTTGAAGTCCGATGTTCTACCAACTGAACTATACCCCTATTTACAACTTTATTATTATACATTACTTTTATTAATGTATAAATAAAATTGTAATTTTTTTTAAATTTGTTTTCTTAAAGCTATTAATTTTTGAGATAACTCTTCAAGGCCAACATCTTCTGTGTTTTCACGACTTACCAATATAGTTGCAGCCAAAGCACAAGAGTTTAATATTGCCATTATTGAGAAAAGGAAAGGCATAATAATTTTTAGATAATCATTTAATCTAAAATCAAATCCCCCTCATTTTCTTCCCTGTTCATCTTCTACAAAGTTTACTTTTCTTAAGAAACTTTGATTATAAAGTGTGTATCTTCCTAAAGTAACTTGTTTTTGATTAATTTCAAGATCTTTTTCATCTAATAAAGATAAAGCTAATTTATCAAAGTAAGTTGATATATTTAAAGCATTTGCAAAGTATTCAGTTTTTTCGCTATTACGAATACTGTTATATGAAGAATCATCAACTGTAGAGTTTTCTAATTTCATATTGTTGTAAATAACTGAAACTTTTTTCTCAAACAATTCATTTGGAGTATAAGTCACCCCTTCTTCAGTAATAGTTTTTCCCATAAAGTTTCAATCATCAATGATTTTAATTGTATTTAAATCATTTGAAGATTTTTCAAGAATTGAATTAATTATTTCAATTAATAAAGTGTTTTTAAAATACGAAGTTCTGTAAAACATATATAAGAATAATTCTTTCATAATTTTAATTGATACTTCATTTAAAAAAGGTTCATTTGCATCAAAACTTGTATAAAAACCTTTGTCATTAACGTTTCAACTTCTATAAATATCATCAGGCACATAAGTAAAGTCAATTCTTTTTAAATGTTGTATAGAAAACATATCCCTGTAATGTTCAAAATCACTTGGTCTTTCTTTAAAAAATTCAACGTATTCTTTTAACTCTGAGTTAAAAATTGGTGAAAACATAAAGTATTGAAATAATCTATCAACTTCATCATCTTCAAAGAAATAATCAACCATTTCTCTTTCTGTTAAATTTTCATCTATTTCGTCAATAACTACAACTGATTCGTTTTTTGTAATAAATACAACACCTTTTATTGAATTAAACTCTAACAAATTATTTGTGGCTGCTAAAAACTCTTCATCATCATTAACACCATCATAATATTTATTATAAAATTCTGATGATTGAAGACTTGTGTTTTCCACAAAGTCTTTATATAAAATTGATCTAGTTTTACTTTGACCGCCTTCTTGTGCTTCATTAAAGTTCAAAACAATATCTTTATCTTCATATCCTTTTGAAAAGAAAAAACTTGAAACCAAACTTATTGAAATTGATGCTAAGAAAAATAATATTGAAACTATAATTACAGTTTTTTTACCTTTAAAAATAGCTACAACAATTACACTAAATGGAAGTCATATCATAATTGCAACAGTACTCATTAAAAGATTAGAACTTAAGACTTTACCATTTGCAGATCAATCTGAAATTTTAATTGCAAGTACAAAAGTATTTAAAATATAAATTGAAAATACATAGAAGGCAATAAAAATGATTGAAAGAATGTAATCTCTAAAAGCACCTAACGCTTTATTCCTCTCTTCTACAAGATCATCAATAAAACTATCTTCTTCACTTGTAAATTTACCAATAAAGTATCATCCTTCAATTGTTGTTAAAAAAGGAACTACTAGCAATAACATTACAGGTGAGAAAATCTTCACGTTATTTACAATAGCTCCCAAAGTTGTATTTGATTCTTGTTTGGTATTAATTAATACAACATTAACGACAACTACTGCTAAACAAAATAAAAAACTAAAGAAATAAAACTTTCATTTTTTTGCTCTATAAACTAAAAAATTTTTCATATAGTTGCCCCCTTAATATTTTTCCCCAAAATCGATACTTATATTATACCATTTTAGAGAGCAATTTTTTATGTAACCAGAAACTTCCCAACTATGAGTTTAGTTCCTTATTTTGCTAAAAAAATAAAATAAAAAGATTCCCATTTGGAAATCTTTATTTATTTGCGATAGTTGAAAGTTTTTTTCGACAATTGTTACACAAACCGTGCATTTCTAACTTGAAATGATCCAACTCAAAATTTATTGATTCACCAATTTTTTTAAATTGCGAAAGTAAATCTTGTGATAAGGAAGAACTGTCAATATGTTCAAACATCTCACATTCATGACACTTAACATGAATTAATTGTGGGGTGATTGCCTCATATATAATTTGTTTACCATTTATTGTGTTTGAAAACAACAAATGTAAGTCTAACAGCATATCTATATTGTTATACACTGACATTACATTAACTGAAGACTTTGTTTCCTTTTCTATTTCAGCTATTAACTCGTTAATAGTGAAATGTTTTCTAGTAGCAATACATTTTAGAATAGTTAGACGTACATCGGTAAGTTTTATCTTTTTCTCTTTTAAGATTTCTACATATTCATCGAAAAGCTTATCTCTCATCTATTTTACCAATTCTTCTATTGTAGTGATTAGGTCATTAACTGTGTTAATGTCACTCATCTGTTCATCAGAAAATGTAATATTTAATTCATCTTCTAATAATACAATCATGTCCATAAGATCTAGAGAATCTAGACCCATAGCTTTAAACACACTGTCTTTTGTGATAGAACCTTTGGCTCCCTTAGCAACTAGGGATTTTTTAATTTCTTCAAAATAGTTCATATAAATCACCAAAATGATTATATATTCTTAATTGAATAATTTCAAATATATTGATAGTCTTGATTGAAATTTAAAATATATTTTATGGAAATGGCCTTTATGAAATAAATATCATCTACATAAAACCTAAAAGTTGCTTTGTCATTTAATGGACCCAATTTATAGAACTCTTGTAAGAAATGGTACTTAAATTCATCTAAATTTATATAAACCTTATTACTTTCAAATCTTAAAATTTGCATTTTTTGGCCAATAGATAGGTTAATGTCTAGATTTTGTGAAACAAAATCTTCATTCACCTCTTCTGTTGGTTTTTCTACATCTTGTTCAATTTGCGTTGAAGAAATGGTGTGGTTTTTAAGCAAAACCACAGTAGTTACTGAAACTAGCGAAGCTATTGTGAAAATCGGTAATAAAAGTCTATAAAATATTTTTTTGATTTTCATGTATAAATTTTATTGCACTTTCTTTATCGTTTCAGTCAACTTCATAATAGTCTTCATGTAAATAATTAAGTTCTTCAACTTTAACAGCTTCAAAATTCAAATCTATTCTAGAATTGAAAATGTTTGTATAATCACTGTCTAAAAACTCGTTTTCAAACACTAAATTTAGATCATTTAATTTTAAAGTCTTTTTAAAAACTACCCTATCACTAATTAAAGGGTTTAATAAAATACCTTTTTGTCCATAAATAGATTCACTTACCTTGTTGGTTTTTCAATCAATAGCTGTAAAGTTTTGATTTTCTATCAAATATTGGTCATTTCTAGAAGAAATGGCATCATCTTTTAGTTTTAAATCATAATAACTTTCTTTGTTGTTTAATAAAATTTCGTTTGTACTAGAAACTCCAATAACTTTTGAAACTCCTGAAACATATTGGTTTAAAAAGTTTGTTACAAGAGTGCCATAAATTGAAGTTTCAACTTTACCAAGTCAAGATTCTTTAAATTTTAAACTTACGTCAAAATCCAATCTATTTACAGAAGTATTTAAAACTTCATAATCTATTTCTCTTGTAATTAAATCTCTATTTCCTGTTTCATATTTTACATTGAATTGATTTGTTAAATATGAAGAAATAAGATTATATTGAGTCAAATTATTTTTACTTCTATAAATTTGGGGCTTTCTATTTAAATTAATCAGTCCTGTAACCGAACCTTCATCAACAAAGTTTCCTGTATATTTATAACTTGCAGTATATCTAATTGTTGGAAAATTGTTATCTTCAAAATATTCATAAGGTATAAGTACACTTTTAAATTCATAATTTAAGAACTCATACTTGTTATTTTCACTTTTAGAGATTCTATAGTATCCAAAATCTACTCTGTCAGTTTTGTCTTCAAATACAATTTGTTTCAATTCTGACCCAACTTGTGCATAAAATACGCAAGTTCCACCGTTAAAGTATAAACTTATGCTTTGTGCATTTGGATTTTTTCCAAAGTAATAACTGCATATACTATTTCATTTTTTTTCAGAAATACTTGGTCTGAAAAACAGTTTAAAGTACTTTTTGTTGTTCTTCATAACAACTTCATTTTGAAATACTATATCTAAATCAAAATTTTTGTTTACATCTTGCGAACTATTTTCAACTTTAATAGTATCTTGTCTGTCGCTAGAATTTAAATCTATATCATTGTCTATTGCAATATTCATTTTTTTTCACCTCATATAAACTATCGTCATGAAATCAAAAAAAATGTACAAAAAAAACTCAAAAATTTGAGTTTATTTTCTTTATAAATGGGGCGCACGAGGGGAATTGAACCCCCGAGTGTCGGAACCACAATCCGATGCGTTAACCACTTCGCCACGTGCGCCATATATTCAACTTAATTATTATACTAAAAAAGTTGAATTTTTTTTATTTTTTTTAATTTCCTTTATATTTTAAAAAAAACATATTCTGCATAAGCTAGAATATGTAATTTCTTTATACTAAAAATTTATTCTTCTATTTCTGGTAAAGGAATATCTTCTACATCAAATCAAATACAAGAACCATCTGTATTTGTTACTTCATAGTCTGTTATATAAAAACTTTCATATATAACACTTGCATTAATAGGTTTTAAGTCAAAAAGTAATGTTGGTTCATATACCCTTACCTCAACATATCCTTTTTGAATATAAGTTCTATATGCATTTTTCGCATCAATAATAGAGTTTGTACTTGCTTCTGGTTTTCCTTCCCAATCATCTGGAATATCTGGAGTACTTATTTCAAAAATATTGTCAAAAAACCTTTCCCAGGTATCTCAATCATTATTATCTTGGTGCACTTTTTTAAGATAAGGTATTGCATTTACTCCGTCTTGATCAACAACATAATCATTTTCTCTATTTAACTCTCCCAATAAAATATCTATCCTTCTTCGTGTTGTGGTTTGAAAATAATCTCAAAATTTTTCTTCATTTTTTTTGTCGTCAGAATTTGAATATCACCAATTTTCTCTGTTTTCTAAATGTGTATAAGGGCGTTTAAAATCTTCTGGTTTATAATCTGCGTTTCCAAAATCTATTATCAATTGTTTGGATAGGAAGTCTCTAAAACTATTAAACTTATTTATAGTTAATTTTTCCTCGGGTTCGATTTGATCTTCATCTCCGTTTCTTATAGGCACTGAGCAAGCCACAATATTTGTGATTGTAGTTGTTAACAAACTTGTTATTCCCAGTATACTTAGTAATTTTTTCATTTTTTTATTCCTCCTTGTAAATTAGGTTATAAATTTTATTAGCTATTTCATCAATCTCTTCTAAGTTTGACCAATAAAACTCATAATATTTTTGTTTTATCGAAAGACCATAAATATAATGCTTTTTATAAATTACTTGAACAGCAGAAATAAGATTTATATTATTTCTGTATGATTCTAAAGCATATTTATAATCTTTAAAGTAAAGTTTTTGATTATCTATTCAATAGTAATAAACATTATATTTTCCGTTAGAAATTATATTGTTAAAATCTGTAAAGTTATTTTCTATATATCTAAGTTCTTTAATATTTACAAATCCTTTTTTTATATTTGTAATAGATTTTAAATAGTTAAAAGCATCTTGTTCATTATAATCTTCGGCTATTTTTTCCCCGTTAGGGTTATAAAGGATTATTTTTTTGTAAAGTACTCGTTGGAAGTAAAACATGATGTTCTCATTAAAAAAAACGGTTTTTAAAAAACTTTATACTTTTCTAAAATTTGTATTCTGATATGATTAAATATTAATTTTTGTAGTAGCTTATCCATATATTGAATAAACTAAATTCATAAAATACTATCATTGATAATTTTTATGAAAAGAATGATGACATTTCAATATTTAAAATAAAACTTTTAAAAAACAGCAAGACTTAAGTATAAATATTGGTTTTGAACCCAAATTAAAAAACCAAATATTAAGATAGGATTGATACAGATAAATTGATAATAAACAACTATTTATAACTGCATTTTAATTCTTCATAATACTTGGATTTATAATTTTTAAATTTATAAAATTCAACATGTGTTAATTGAAATAAATCATGTTTGTTTTTTCAAAACATAAATTTACCCTTAGGTTCAAATTTTCTTTCATTACATCACTTCATTTTCTTAAATATTTTATCATTTTTTTTGAAAATTTACACCATAAAAAAAGAGAGCGCGGCTCTCTTTTTAAACTATGATACTGTTAAAACTTCGGGTCTTTCAAGGATCTCTTTTACTCTAGATAAGAATCTTCCAGCTTCAGCTGCATCCAAAATTCTTTGGTCAACTGTTAAACTCATATTCATAATAGCTTTAATTGCAAGTTTTTCGTTGTTAACAACAACAGGTTTTTTAACAACTTTACCCACTCCAATTACTGCTGCATTTGGATAGAAAATTGTTGGAGTAGCTTGTATTGCTCCAATATTTCCGTAGTTTGCAATAGTAATGGTGCTTCCTTCAGTTTCGTAATTATATAATTCTCCAGCTCTTAATCTTTGTGTCATTTCACGAATGTCTATTGCAACTTCTTTTACAGAAAGTTTTTCAACAAATTTTAGAACTGGAATTATAAGTCCTTCACTAGTTTCTGTTGCAAGACCAATGTTGTGATATTTTTTAATTATCACTTCATCGCTTTCAGGATCATAACTAGAATTAATTTTTGGATGTTCTTCTAAAGCAATTGAAATTGCTTTAGCGATAAATGAAATTGTAGAAAATTTAATATGATTTTGAGTTTGCTTTAACATATGTTTTAATTTTAAAATTGAAGACATATCAATTTCTGTTGAAATTGTTAATGGCGGAATATAGTTTTGACTTAAAATCATTGATTTAACAGCAGGATTTCTAGTCTTATTAACCTTTTCTCTTCTAACCTCTTTATTTACATCATTACTTTCGTAATCTAAATAACCAAGATTTGCATCTTGAACTTGGTTTTCAAAGTTTACTGTTCTCATTTCATCATAATTTTTTGAAGGAGTTTTTACTTCCTTTTTAAATGATTCAATTTCAGATCTTATTAAGTCTTTAATTTCTTTACCCGATATTTTATCTCCACCTAAAGACATGTTTTGCATTATACTTTGCATTAACATGTATTGCATTAGTTGAGAGAAAGTGTCAGTTCCTCCACCCGCACCCATTTGAGTTTGCTGTCCCACTCTTTGGCTGGCTTCATTTAATTTATTTTGTTGAATTAAAGCATCTTGTAAGTCAGCAATTTGTTTTTTTAAGAAGTCTATTGTGTCATCTTCTTTGTCCCCACTAATTGTTGCATACTCTTCACCTTGTTCGTTTAGTTTTTTACTAATTTGTTTTTGAACTTTTTTAGGAGTTTTGTGTCCTCCCATATCAAGTTCTCTACCCTCTCTTTCAGCATCATGTTCTGCTTCAAGATATGAAGTATATAAGTTACTTGCTCTTAATCAAGATTCAAATTCCTTTTTACCTCTTGGTGTTTTATTATAAGGTATAAATTGCATTTCTCCAGTTACATCATCTTGGTAAGGAACTTCTTGAGTAAACTGTTTTGGTATTTTATCTTGTTCAACAGTTTGTTCAAATTTACTTACTTCTCTAATTTGACCAGATTCAATAGCTTTACGTCTATTGGTAATTTCTGTTCTTTCATCTCTATCTTTCATTAAATTTCAACGTTTATTAATATCATATAAACTTTTGATTTTTGACTCAGCATAACTTTGTTTACCTTTTGAATTAATTTCCTCTAAAAGTTCATCTGGTTTTTTTTGTGGCATTACAAAACCACCATATTTACTTAAGTCGTTTGCATCAATTACTGTTGGTTCTTCATCAACTATGTAACCTCCAAGAGAAACACCAAAATCACCATCTTCACTGGCTCTTTGTCTCATAAATACTTCATCTTGAGTTACTTCAAGGTTTTTACTTCCTCTTTGTTCTCAATTAGAGTTTTGTTCTGGCTTACTCATTGGTTTGGCCTCCAAACTTGGTTTTGGTTTATCTTTATCTAAGAGTGCATTATCTTTTGTAGCTACAATATCTCTTTCAAGTACAGAAGGGTCTCCTCCTGCTTGATTAAGTTTTTCTATTCTTGAAGCGATAATGTTTCTCATGATTAAAGGTCTACCTTTTTCATCAGTTTTAGACATAGCATCAATTGATTGGTCTACATCTTTTACTTCTTTATAATCATTTTCTTCTAACAATTTTTCTTTTCTTGCTTGAATAAGTTGTCTAAATTTACTTGGACCTACTCCATCTTGTTTTTCAAAGATGTTTCCCCCAGTACTTGCCATTAGATCGTTATTATTCATTTTTAAAAGTTCATCTGGATTCATATCTCCCATAACTTTATTTTGAGGAGCATTTTTTATGGAATTTTGGATATTTGCACGCATCTGTGCAAATCTATCTTTTACTGGCGAGTCTTGCATAGTTTTTTCCTTCTCCTCTAATTTTTCAAATTTCTCTTTTGAATCCATTATATCATCGTGTCCAGATGAAAAAGGAGTTATGGCTTGATTGTATCTATCATAAACTACTGCACCAGAAAATTCGTCTGCAGGAGAATCGACAACGGGCATATTTGTCTCTTCAATATAATCAGGTAAAAAAATACCATCAATATTTCCTTCTTCTACATTTTCTCTTGTGAAATGACGATTTCGAAATTTTGCTATTTCTTTTTCTCCAATTGCAATGTTTGCAAGGATACTTCCATTTTTTACAGGGCTTCCAAGTTTTATGGTTTTTACAATGACACCATTGTAATTAGATTTTATATTTACTTCTCCACCATCATCTAACTTTACAAGAGCAAAATCATCTCCAAAAGAGATGTTTTCTCCTTTAAAAAGTCATTCAACAACTTTTCCTTTTGATGGTAAATTTCTAGCCCTTAAATGTACCATAGTATCTCCATTCTCTATAATTATATCATTTCTAAATAGTCATTTTAACCCTAATTTACTACCATAATTATATAACATTTAAACTTATAGTAGTAAAAAGTCACTTCTTTTTTTATAGACTTGACATTTAAAATTATATATTATTTTTCAAGGTTTTGCATATTCTCTTTACCCCCTAATAATGGTGCTATAATTAAAAAGAATAGGAGTTGTTTAAAAAATGAGCACAAAAATAAGACCTCAAGACAATTTTTACGATTACGTAAATAAAGATTGAATTGATAAAGCAGAACTTCCAAGCGGATATGCTGCTTGAGGTAGTTTTGAAATGCTGCACAAAAAATCTGTTGATGACATCAACGATTTGATTGATAAATTAATTAAAGATAAAAATAATTTAAATGAAGATCAAAGAAAAATTGTTACAGTGTATGAAAACTACTTAAACTTTAAAATGAGAGATGAACAAGGAATAACACCAATTTTACCTCTCATTGAAGAAATAGATAAACTAGAAAGTAAAGAAAACTTTACTGAGTTCTTAATTAATTTTTATAAAAAATATGGTTTTGGTTTCTTTCATTCAAAAAGCATTGATGCAGATTTTGAAGATAGTAACTTAAGAGCTTTAATGATTGGTTCAATGGGACTTGGAATGGGAGACAGAGACTTTTATGATCCAAGTCATGTAAGACACGAAGAAATAAAAAGCGCATACAAAGTTTATATTGAAGATATTATCAAAGCTTCAAAATTAAAATTTAATACAGATAATTTATTTGAAATGAATTATGATCTTGAATATAGAATAAGTCAATCAATGTTGAAAAAAGAAGAGTTCAGAAACATTGACAATATAAATAATGTTGTAACAATTGATGAGCTTACAAGTTACTGTGACTTTATTGATTGAAATAAATATTTAACTTCAACAGGTCATGCTAAAGCTAAAAAAATTATTTTATTAGAACCTAAATTTATGAAAGCTTTAAATAAAGAATTAAAAGAAATTGGTTTAGAAAATCTTAAAGATATTTTAAAACTAGATATCATTACATCATATGCAGGAATTCTTACAACTGAATTACACAAAATTAATTTTAACTTTGCAAAAGTTTTTTCTGGTGTAAAAGAAATGAGACCAGAAAAAGAAAGAGCTTTAAGTTTTACTGAAGGATTAGTTGGGGAATTAATTGGTCAAGAATATGTTAAGTTACATTTTTCAAAAGAAGCAAAAGAAAATGTTTTGAAAATTGTTGATGACTTAATTAAAGTTTATTCAAAAAGAATTAATCAGCTTGAATGAATGAGTGACACAACAAAAGCAAAAGCAATTGAAAAATTAAATACTTTTGAAACAAAAATTGGTTACCCAGATAAATTTGAAGACTATAGTGGAATTGAAGTTAGAAGTTACGAAGATGGTGGATCACTTTTCGAAAATAGATCTAACATTGCAAAACACTTTAGAGAAAAAAACTTAAGAGAAATTAATTTACCAGTGGACAAAACTAAATGACATATGAGTCCTCAAACTGTAAATGCATATTACAATCCACAAGCAAATGAAATTTGTTTCCCTGCTGCAATTTTACAATCACCTTTCTATGACATCAACGAACCTCTTGCAAAAAATCTTGGAGGTATTGGAGCTGTTATTGGTCATGAAGTTAGTCATGGTTTTGATGATGAAGGAAGTAGATTTGATAAAGATGGAAATCTTTCAAACTGATGAACAGAAGAAGATTATAAACAATATAATTCTAGAACAGAAAAATTAGTTGATCAATATAGCGCTTACGAAGTTGATGGTTCAAAAGTAAATGGAAAATTAACTTTAGGAGAAAACATCGGAGACTTAGGTGGAGTTAGTGCAGCTCTTGATATTTGTTTAGAGCAAGCACCAGATGATTTAAAATTATTTTTTGAAAACTACGCTTATGTTTGAAGAAGAAAATCAACAGCTGAAATGTTGAACACAAGATTATTAACTGATCCTCATTCACCAGAAGAGTTTAGATGTAATGGAGTACTTGTTAATGTTGACAAGTTCCACGAAGTTTATGAAACTAGTGAAGGTGATAAAATGTATAAACCAAAAAATGAAAGAATTAAAATCTGATAAAAAAAATTGCCGCTTGGCAATTTTTTTTAATCAAATTTATTTTTAGAAACAAGAACACCTTTTGAAACAAGTCTTTTGTATCTATCAGCTTCACGTAAATTGTTTCTAACAAAAACTCTATCTTGTGTTTTCAACGAGTTCATAAGAGAACGATAATCTCTTCTTTCTTGTTTGGCAACAAGTCGAAGATTTTTTTTCTCTGCAATTTCTAATTTCGTTTTTAGAATTTGTTCATTCTTTCTTTTTGAAATCGCTAAACTTTTTTCTTCCTTAGTTAAAGTTGCTAAACTTTTTCTTCAACTTTTTCTCTCCGTTTGTCTTTTAACAAACTGTAATTTGATTTCATTTCTTCTTTGAACTTTTTTCAACTTTCTCATTTTTTTTCTGTAGTCATGTTCTTCTTTTGAAATAAGATTTTCATTGATATCATGTCATCTGAAGAACTTACTGTTGTTTCAATTTAAGTAAATAAATTGTAATCCTATTACTAATCCAAAGATTGCAACACTTGCTAAAAATAAAGTTAAGATTAACATTCAAGCTGGTTGTGGTGTTTCGTATCAAACATTTCCTGCAGCATCTTCTAAAGTAATGTGTCTAAAATTTAAAAATCAATAAGGGTATCACATTTGAGTTGTGTAAGGTGAAGCGTTTGCAAAAGTACCGTGACCCATACCTTCTGGTCAGTTAGCCACTCAGTTTGTTCCATCTAAGTGATAAATTGTTTTGAAAAAATCTGGACCAAATTCTTGGTATCTAAATTTACCTCTAATCATTACAAAGATCCCGTATCCTAATGGATACAATGTAGTTCCAAACAATCCAAACTTTGTATGCTCTCTTGGTGAGTAGTAGTAATCACCAGAAGTCAGAATAAAGTTTGAAATCATAATTGTTGGAATGCACAAGTGAAGAACTACTGTTGAAATTCAGTTAGCTATTCCATATGAATTCATTTCGTCTGTAGAACCAAGTAATCCAAATCAGAATACTAACATTGTTACTGTAATGTAAACTGTAACTGCCAACTCAATTCCAAATGGAGGTTTTCTATTATAGTTTTGTTTTGTAAATAATGTAAAGAATAAATAAATTACAACAATGTAATTTGACTGAGTTGTAAAAAATGCATAATAGATATTTAATCTTTGTAAAGTGGGAATTGCACGCATATTCATTTTTGGACTATACACTTGAAGCATAAAGTCAAAAACTAGAAACGCAATTAAAACAATTAAAACCATTAGCTTAATTGAAAATTCCGAGTTTTTATTTAATTTCATATTCCCACCACCTTTCTATAATAATATCACTTTCAACAATTTAATTCTATTGTAAATAAAAACTCTACAACTTTTTTTAGTTGTAGAGTTTTTTTCTTATAAGAATTTTAAAACAGTATTACAAATCATAAGTTCTTCATCAGTTCTTACTTTGTAAATTGGTACTTGTGAATCTGGTGTTGAGATTTCTAAGTAATCATCATAACCTTGAGAATTTTTTGTATCATCTAAAGTTACATTTAATAATTTAACTTTATCGATAACTGCTTTTTTAGCTGCAGCTGAATTTTCACCAACTCCTGCTGTAAAAATAATTGCATCAACTTTATTTTCTAAGTAGTTTGCATATTTAACAATGTAGTCAGAGATTCTTGTTGCATACATGTCAAGAGCAAGAGTTGCTCTTTCATCTCCTTTTTCAACAGCTGTTGTTACATCTCTCATGTCACTTGAAATTCCACTAACTCCAAGTAAACCACTTTCTTTATTTAAAGCATCAGTAACTTGGTTTAGATCCATTCCAGTTTCTTTTGAAATGTATTGGATAATTGATGAATCAATATCTCCAGCTCTTGTTCCCATCATAACTCCAGCCAATGGAGTAAGTCCCATTGTTGTGTCTAATGATTTTCCATTTTTTACACAACAGATACTTGCACCATTTCCTAAGTGACAAATAATTAAATTAACATCATCAATTTTTTTATTTAACATTTCTGCTGCTTTTAAAGTTATGTAGTCATAACTAATTCCGTGCATCCCATATTTTCTTACAGCATGATCTTCGTATCATGAGTAAGGAGTTGGGTATAAGAATTTTTCTTTTGGCATTGTTTGGTGGAATGATGTATCAAAACATCCAACCAATTTTGCTTTTGGCATTTTTGATTCAAATGCATTAATTGCAGTTAATGCTCCAGGATTGTGTAAAGGTGCAAGACGAATATTTTCTTCTACAACTTTTTTCATTTCATCAGTTAGTTCAACTGGCTTAACAACTTTGTCTCCCCCGTGAACAATTCTAAATCCAATACCTTTAATATCTTCTTCATTTTTAATAACTTCTAATTCTTTAAATCTATTTAAGATTGAAGTTACAGCTTCTAAGTGATCTGACATCTTGTCATCAAACTCATGTTTTTGATCTCCAACTTTAATTGTTAAAGCTCCATCAACTGTAATTCTTTCTGCCAAACCTTCTACTAAAGCATTTGGAGTTTTACCTTCTATTGAGTATAGTTTAAATTTAATTGAACTACTTCCTGCGTTTACTATTAAAATCATAATTATTTTCCTCCCTTACATAAACTTTGAAATACTGTTACGATAGCTGTTTGATAAATATCTTCAACAGTAGCTCCTCTTGATAAGTCATTTACTGGTTTGTTTAAACCTAAAATAAATGGACCTGCAGCTTCATAGCCACCAAGTCTTTGTGCTATTTTGTATCCAATGTTACCAGCATTTAAATCTGGGAACACAAATACATCTGGTATTTCTTTTGTTAATTTACAGTTTGGATATTTTTTATCTCTAACTGATTTTACAAACGCTGAATCGAATTGCATTTCTCCATCAAATATCATTGACTCATTTTCCATACCTTTTAATCTGTCTACAGCTTTTGCAACTTTATCAACTGTAGGTCCTGCTCCAGAACCTGCAGTTGAATAACTTAACATTACAGTTTCTACAGTTTTAACATTTAATTGTTTTGCAAATTCTGCTGCCATAAAGGCAATGTCAGATAAATGTTTTGGGTTTGGATCTACGTTTAGAGCACAGTCTGTGAATAAAAAGTTTTGATCTCCTTTTGTCATAATAAAAACTGAAGATGCAATTGAGTAATCTGGTGCAGTTTTTATTATTTGAAGTGCAGGTCTTAAAGTATCTGCTGTTGTATAATTTAATCCACAAACCATACCATCAGCTCTATCAAGTTGCATCATTAAACTACCATAGTAGTTTCTTTTTTGAACAAGTTCAATAGCTTCTGCTTCTTCAAGTCTCCCTTTTCTGATTTCTAAAATTGTTTCTAACATTTCTTTGTCGACATTTCCTTTTATAACTCTTGTTTCAATGTCTTTGTGAATGTTGCTAGCTATTTCATCTTCACTATCAAAAAGTAAAACTATGTTAGCCAACCCTTCTTCTTGCATTTTGTTTGCAACTTCTACAATTTTTTCTTCTCTTCCTTCTGGAAAAACGATTGTTTTTTTAGTATTTGAGTTTAATATTGATTTTTTTATTTCATTAATAGTCATCATAAAACTATTCTCCTTTTTTGTATCTTTCTATCTCTTTGATTCTTGAAGAAGAGATTTCTCTACTTTCAGAATCTGCAATAAAGATTATGGTTTCTAGTTCTTTATTTAAGTATTTATTGGCATCAGAAAGTTCCAATTCATAATTGAAATCTTTTGCATCTCTAACACCTCTGATCATATAGCTTGCTTTTAGCTCTTTTGCAAGTTCTGCTGAAAGTTTGTTTTCGTTTATTAAAACTTCACAACCCTCTAAACCATTGATCATTTGTTTTAAAGTTTCTACTCTTTGTTCAAAATTAGATTCTTGTTCTTTTAGAATGTTTTTTGTAACTACTACATAAACCTTCTCAAAAAGAGCAAGTCCTTTTTTCAAAACTTCTAAGTGCCCTTGGTGAAAGGGATTGAAACTTCCTGGATATATTGCTATCACAACTTCACCTGATTTCTAGTACCCCTTTATTTTATTATATTTGTGTAGAAAAAATTTTTTTATATTAAAATTTTGATAAAATATTTCTAGTGGAGATATGAAAAAATGAGCATTTTACTTATAGATATTGGAAATACAACAGCTGACTTTAGATATTGTGAGGAAAATGGCTCAGAATTATTCTCTTTAGTTAGACCTGCCACTTATTCTGAAGAATATACAAGTGATAAAAAAATAATTGAAATAATTAACCAAAAAGGGTTAAAAATTGACACAGTAGTTTACTCATCAGTTGTTCCCAATTGAAACGTACTTATAAGAGCCATAGCAAGTGCTTTAGAAGCAAAACTTGTTAATGTTAGGGATTTTGTCTTTGAACATTGTGAATTATTTGAAGTGGATGATGTAAATAGAGTTGGAGCAGACTTTATTGCAAATTATTTTGCAGCAACTGATAAATACAACATTGAAAACGGAATAGTTGTATCAATGGGAACTGCAACAACCTTATTATTAATCCAAAACAAGAAATTTGTAGGAACAGTAATTGCTCCAGGATTAGAATCTTCTTTAAATGGTCTTATAAGTAATGCTTCTCTATTAAAAGAGTTTGAATATAATAAAACCTCAAAATTAATTGGAAAAAATACAGTGGATGCAATTGATATTGGTGCATTTGATGGGCATTGATGTTTGGTAAAAGGCTTAATTGACAAATTAACCAAGGACTTTAAAGTTGAAAAAACTGTTATAACCGGAGGAAATGCAATTCACTTTAAACAAGAAATGAATGAAAATAACTTTATTTATGATGAAGAATTAATATTCTTTGGTTTATCACATATACTTACAAAAAAATAATGGCTTGCGCCATTATTTTTTTGCCATTATTCCTTGTTCTATTATTTTTCTACATTCTTTTACATAATCTTTAGTTGGAGGTTCTACATCTTTTAAATAGAACTTCATTTTAAGATTTTCGTATTTTGGAACCATCATGTTATGGTATGGAAGCATTTCTAAACGTTCCATATTTTTAAGTTCACCTACAAATTCTCCTAATTTGTAAAGATCTTCTTTATCATCGGTTCACCCTGGAACTAAAACGTGTCTAATTCACATTTTTGCTCCGTTTTTATCTAGAAATTTAATAGCTTGTAAAATATTTGTATTAGGTCTTGATGTTAAATTGATGTGTTTTTCATTATCTATATGTTTTAAGTCAGCCAAAACTAGGTCTGTATAACTTAAAAGTTCTTTTCATTTATCTTGGATTTTATCAACTTCTTGATAAGTACCAAAACATGTGTCTAAACATGTATTGATCCCTTTTGCTTTTGCCGCTTTAAAAACTTCAATACAAAAATCAATTTGTGTTGTAGCTTCTCCCCCAGATAAAGTGATTCCACCATTTTTATAAAAAGATTGATTTTTTTTGTAGAGAGCCATAATTTCATCAACCGTAATAGGTTTATCTTTTTTAAATTCTAGTGTTTCTGGGTTGTGACAGTATTTACATCTTAATAGACATCCTTGTAAAAAAACTACAAGTCTAACCCCAGGACCATCAACTGCTCCAAAGGTTTCTATACTGCTATAATAACCGATTTTATTGTTGTTTTCACTCATAGTATTTCTCCTTAAAAAAAGAGCACCTATTGAAGGCACTCTTGGTTTATAATTCCTAATTACATTTTTTCGTGGAATGTTCTTGAGATAACTTCGTCTTGTTGTGATTTTGTCAATTTAACAAAGTTAACAGCATATCCTGAAACTCTAATTGTTAATTGTGGATAGTTGTCTGGGTTTTTTTGAGCATCTAATAAAACTTCACGTTTTAAAACGTTAACGTTTAAGTGGTGCCCTCCGTGTCCCATATATCCGTCTAACATGTTAACTAGGTTTTCTTTTTGTTGTTTTGAAACTTTTTGATTTTCCATAATTTTCATTCCTTTCGTGTAACTATTTTTATAGTTTAATTATACTACAATTATTTGATTTTTGCATCTTCTGGGATTTCTCCTGAAACTGAGAAGTCACCTTGGATTACCATATCATCATCTTTTCCAAGTGCGTTTGGAATAACTGAGAATGTGTTTGAAATTCCATCAGCTGCATGTTTGAATGGTAATTTTGAAACTGATGCCATTGAAGCAACAGCTCCTGAACAGTCACGTCCATGCATTGGGTTAGCTCCTGGAGCAAATGCTTCAGGGTATCTTCTTCCACATGGAGTATCTCCTGTTGATTTTCCATATACTACGTTTGAAGTAATTGTTAATACTGATAATGTTGCGTGTGAATCTCTGTAAGTTTTGTGTGATCTTACTTTATCCATAAATACTTTAACAACTTCTTTTGCTAAACTATCTACTCTATCATCATCATTACCATATTTAGGGAAGTCTCCCTCAGTTCTATAAGAAACTACAACTCCGTTTTCATCTCTTACAGGGAATACTTTTGCGTATTTAATAGCTGAAAGTGAGTCAGCAACAACTGATAATCCTGCGATTCCAGTTGCAAAGAATCTGTACACGTTAGTGTCATAGAAACACATTTCTGCACTTTCATAGTAATATTTATCGTGCATGTAGTGAATTACATTTAAAGTATTTACATATTTATCTGCAACTCAGCTCATCATGTTGTCGAATTTTGCTCAAACTTCATCAAAGTTCATAGCATCATCTCCTGTTTGAATTGGTTCAAATCTTGGAGATACTTGTTCTTTAGAAATTTCATCAATACCACCGTTAATAGCGTATAGTAATGTTTTTGCAAGGTTTGTTCTTGCTCCAAAGAATTGCATTTGTTTACCAACTTGCATTGGTGATACACAACAAGCAATAGCGTAATCATCACCGTGTGTTACACGCATAATGTCGTCGTTTTCATATTGCATTGAAGAATATAGAATTGAGTAGTTAGCACAGAATTCTTTAAATCCTTCTGGTAAGCTTTGAGATCAAAGAATTGTTAAGTTAGGTTCTGGTGATGGACCCATATTTGATAATGTATGGATATATCTAAAACTGTTTTTTGTAACTAAAGTTCTACCATCAATTCCCATTCCCCCGATTGATTCTGTAGCTCAAACTGGATCTCCTGAGAAAATTTCGTTGTATGCAGGAGTTCTTGCGAATTTAACCATTCTTAATTTCATAACTAAGTGGTCAACTAATTCTTGAGCTTCCTCTTCTGTAAGAGTTCCGTTGTTTAGATCTCTTTCAACGTAAATATCCAAGAATGTTGCAGTTCTACCAAATGATTCTGCAGCACCATTGTTTTGTTTAATAGCTGCTAAGTAAGCTAAGTATGTGAAGTTAAATGCTTCAACTGCATTTGCTGCAGGTTGACTTACGTCAAATCCATAACTTGCAGCCATTTTTGTAATGTCTTTTAAAGCTAGGATTTGTTCTGTAATTTCTTCACGTAATCTAATTTTTTCTTCAGTCATTTCTCCATCAATTAATGAAGCATCGTGAATTTTTTGTTCAATTAAGAAGTTACTTCCGTATAATGCTAAACGTCTGTAATCTCCAATAATTCTTCCTCTACCATAAGCATCTGGTAAACCAGTAACGATATGACTTTTTCTAATTTTTCTCATATCTGGTGTATAAGCATCAAATACTCCTTGGTTGTGAGTTTTTCTGTATTTTGTAAAGATTTCTTTTACTCTATCAGAAACTGTAAATCCATAAGATTCGTTAGCTTGAACAGCCATGTTGATTCCACCTCATGGCATTAGAGCTCTTTTAAATGGTTGGTCAGTTTGTACACCAACTACTTTTTCCAAGTTTTTATCTAAATAACCTGGTGCATGAGAAGTAATAGTTGAAGGAACATCAGTGTCCACATCAAGAACACCTCCTGCATCTCTTTCTTTTTTGGTTAAAGCCATAACCATGTCTCATAGTTTTGTTGTATTTTCAGTTGGGCCTTTTAAGAATGAATCATCCCCAGTATAAGGTGTATAGTTTTGTTGGATAAATCCTCTAACATCAACCTCATCGGTTCATTGCCCTGATTCAAATCCGTCTCATTGTTTAAATCGCATATGTCTCTCTCCTCATTAGTTATTTTCTCACCTTTTTTAAAAAAAATTCTAAAAAAAATAAAGATTTTGAAATATGAAAAAAAATACCACACAAATCCTTATTTGGTATTTTTTTTCAGCAAATTTTTTAGTAAAAGTTATTTAAATTGTTCTTTATAGCAATATTGGTAATTTTAATAACTCTTACAAAATATAGTTTTTAATTTTAAAAGGTTTGATTAAAATTAGTCAAAAAAAACACTCTTTATAAAGAGTGTTTGATCTTGTTTAAAAAATTATTTTGCAAATTTTTTAATTTCGTTACCGTAGTAAGCGTCAATGTAAATTTGTTTGATGTCTTCGATTAATGGATATCTTGGGTTTGCCCCTGTACATTGGTCATCAAATGCATCTTCTGCCATCATATCTAGTGATTCCATGAATTTAGCTTCATCTACACCATAATCTTTGAATGATGCTTTTAATTCAACTTCTGCAGTTAATTTTTGAACTGCTTCGATTAATGAATCCACTAATTCTTCATTAGTTTTTCCTTTTAATCCTAATTCTTTTGCCATTTGAGCATATTTTTCCATTGAATTTTGTGTTGTGTATTGTGAGAAGTATGCTTGTTTTCCACCTTCTAATACACAAGCTGCGTTATATCTAATTACGTATGGTAATAAAATTGCGTTTGCAGCACCGTGGATTACATCGTGGTATCCACCAACTTTATGAGATAATGAGTGAACTATTCCTAGGAATGCGTTAGCAAATGCGATACCTGCGAATGCAGCCCCATTCATAACTTTTCCTCTAGCTTCTTTATCTTCTGAACCATTGTGGTAAGCAGCTGGTAGGTATTCCATAATGTTTTTTGCACCTTGAACAGCATAACCATCAGTGTATTCTGTTGACATAACTGATACATAAGCTTCTAAACAGTGAGTTAATGCATCTAAAGCAGGAGCGTTAGTTGCACCTTTTGGTACTGTTAATGTTAATTCTGGGTCAATAATAGCCATTTGTGGAGTTAATGAGTAATCTGCCAATGGGTATTTTTTGTGAGTTTCATCATCTGTAATAACTGAGAATGGTGTAACTTCTGATCCAGTTCCTGATGTTGTAGGAATACATAACATTTTTGCTTTTTTGTTTGTTGCTGGATATCTAACAATTCTTTTTCTAATATCTGCAAAAGTAACTGCTAAGTCTTTAAAGTCAATTTCTTTTCCATCATTTTCATACATTAATCACATTAATTTGGCAGCATCCATTGATGAACCTCCACCAAATCCGATAATTAAGTCAGGAGCGAAGTCTCTCATTTTTTTAGCTCCTCTTGAAGTAGTTGATAACATAGGGTTTGGTTCAACATCATCATAAATAGTGTATTGAATTCCTAATTTATCTAATTGAGTAGTAACTCTTTTTCCGTATAATTGGTTAATGAATTTATCTGTTACGATGAATGCTTTTTTGATTCCTCATTCTTTTAAGTCGTCAAATGCGAATTCTAACGCACCAAATTTATGATAAATTCTTTCAGGCAATCTTAATCATTGCATATTTTCCCTTCTTTCTGCTACTGTTTTTACGTTTAATAGGTTCATTGGTCCAACGTTTTGTGAGAATGAGTTCCCTCCGTGTGTTCCACAACCTAAAGTTAAACTTGGTTCTAGTCCAAAGTTATATACATCCCCGATTCCTCCAAGTGATGAAGGTGAGTTGATTAATAATCTACCTGGGTTTAAAGTTTTAAATTGTTCAACTTTATCTTTGTTTTTATCTGCATCAATTCATAATGATGCTGTATGTCCAGGACCCATTTTTAAGATATCTCTTGATTTTTGGATTCCTTCTTCAAAAGTTTTTGCTTTAAAGATTGCAGCATAAGTTGATAATTTTTCGTGAGCTAATGCTTCATCATGTGCTGTAGATTCTGCTTCTACTAAGATAAAACGAGTAGTTTCAGGAACAGTAATTCCAACTAATTCTGCAACTTTTAATGCACTTCTTCCTACTAAGTCAGCGTTTAATAGACCGAATTTTCCTTCTTTAAACATTGCTTTTCTGAATTTGTTTTTTTCTTCTTCTGATCTAACGATGTAAGTGTTTTTGCTTTCAAATAGTTTAATTACTTTATCATAAACTGATTCTAAAACTACTAATGAGTTTTCTGTAGCACAAACAACCCCGTTATCAAAAGTGTTTGATTGAATAATTGATGAAGTAGCTGTATCTAAGTTAGCTGATTCATCAATAAGTGCTGGTGCATTACCTGCCCCAACCCCAATAGCTGGATTCCCTGAAGAATATGCAGCTTTAACCATTCCAGGTCCACCTGTTGCTAGAATGATATCTGCGTTTTTCATAACGTAATCTGTACCTTCTAAGCTTGGTTCTTCAACTCATCCGATGATGTCTTTTGGAGCACCTGCTTTAACTGCAGCTTCTAAAACTATTTTTGCAGCTTCAATAGTACTTTTTTTTGCACCTGGGTGAGGTGAAATTATAATTGCGTTTCTAGTTTTTAATGCCAATAGACATTTAAAAATAGCTGTTGATGTTGGGTTTGTAGTTGGTATAACAGCTCCAATAACCCCGATTGGTTCATAAACTTTTTGAATTCCCAATGCTTTATTTTCGTAAAAAGTACCTACAGTTTGAAGATCTCTATATTTGTTATAGATGATTTCACTGGCAAAATGGTTTTTGATAACTTTGTCTTCAACGATTCCCATTGAAGTTTCTTCGTTTGCCATTTTTGCCAAATAGATTCTATTTTCGTTAGCTGCTAATGCAGCTCTTTTAAATATTTCATCTACTTTTTCTTGGTCAAAAGTAGAATATTGTTCGTAAGCTTCTCTTGCTTTGTCAAACAATGCTTTGATGTTTTCCATTATTTTGCATCTCCTTTTACTTTTTAATTATAGTACTTATGAAAATTTTTTTCATACTTTTTTTGCTTTTTTTATTCTTTTGAAAGTTTTTTGCTTATTTTTTTAAAAAAGATTGAATTTTTCACTTAAAAAGTGTGATAATTATTAAATATACAAGAAATATTTTTCAAAAAAAACGACTTTGAATTAGTTCAAAGTCGTTTTTTAATATTCAATTCCTTTTCGTGCAGTTACACCTTTTTCATAGTAATGTTTAATTTCTTTAACTTCACTTATAAGATCTGCAATTTCACTCATTTGTTCATAAATAACTCTACCTGAAACTGCAATTTCAATATTGCTTTTTCTGTTATTTATTATTTTTACAACATGTTCTTTATCAAAGAAACCATTTTCAATTACTCCAAGTAACTCATCTACTAAAATTAAATCTACAGATTCATCTTGAAGTAATTGCTCTAATCTTTCGAGACCCTTTAATGATTCAACCTTAAATTCTTCCACCTCTTGAGGATTCATATCCCAGATAAATTTTTTAGAAAAGTGATAGAAGTTTTCCACCTCTACCCCAATTTTGCTTAACATATCATTTTCAGAGGTTTTCATATTTTTTAAGAATCTTAAATATTTCACATTCATATTAGAACCCTTCGCTCTTAAACACATCCCATTTAAGACTGAAGTTTTACCTTTTCCATTCCCATAATAAATGTGAAAGCACCCTTTCTTATTCATTACTTTCATTTCCTTTCATAGATAAAGTATGTTATAAAATTTAATCCTAAAAATAAAGTGAAATAAGTAATAAACATAGCTTCATAAACAACAGTTACTGATTGTTTTACTAAAACTGATTGTGATAGTTCAGAAGTTTCACTTGTAAAAATAAAATTGTGAGCTTGCAATGAAGTATCTCTTCTTGCAATTGCATCTGGTAATTCTATTTTTAAATAACTATTTAAAAAGGAATTTCTTAACTCTCCACTTAGATTTCAAATATCATCATAATTTGGATTTGTGTAACTTTTTCCAGCTCATAAAATTTCAAAATGCCTGAATATATCAACTTTATTTTTTAAGTTTTTATCTCCTAAAATTTTGTCTAAATTAACAACTGCTTTTACTTGATAATTATCAAATACATAAGAACTTTTTAATAGGTTTAAAAAGTATCAATTGAAAACAGTTTGCATTGGCGTTTTAACATTTGCAACAACTGTATCTATTGTGGCTTGATTCTCATCAACATGACCATATGCAAATATGGTTCCAGATCTTGTTCCTGGAGAAAAACTTATAATTTCATCCAATTCGTTATAGATTTGTATTCCCTTAGCAGAATTTGAAATATATTTAAAAAGAGAGTTGAATTTACCATCTTCAATATTTTTTGATATTAGATAGTTTGAAAAACGGCTAATATCACAAATTCCTTTTGAGTAAATGTTATCTTTTTCGCGTCTTTTACCATAATTAAACATTAGATCCACTTTATTACAATTTTCTTGTCACTCACCTGAGTATAATGAATCATCTATGCTTTTAAAGAAAGAATAAATATCGGGTGAATTCTTTTCTAACTCAGTTGCAATATTTGGGAAATAAACATCACCAAAATAAAATTCTCTTTCATATAAATCTCAAGTATAAAGTTGAGAGTTATGTCACCTAATATCTAAACCATTATATTGTTCTTGAAAAAAACTATACTCGTTGTTTTTTTCAAGAAAATCATTAAAATCAAAACCCAGTTTTGTTCTGATGTTTGCTGCAACAAACTTTAGTTCATCTCTATATTTCATTACATTGTCATAAGAACTTGTATAACCTTTTGAATAAAACATTGGAGTTAAAACTAAAATGAACGGTATAAAAATTGAAACAAACATTGCAGCTATATAATGAATTGTTAAAATACTAATCATAGTAATTGTAAAAAACAAAACATCTACAAGATAATAAAATCCAAAAACACTTATAAATTTTGTGTTTACAAGTTCTTTAGGAGTGTTATCCATAATTGAAGAGATTGTAAAAAAAATTAAAAAACTTATTAATATTGTTGTAACTGTGATAATTTTTGAAAGACCCATTCTCAAGAAAAACATATAACTTGTTTTTACACCTAGTCTTTTTTCGACATTATGAACTCCATCATCATATTGTTTTTTTCAAAATAAACTTATAACAAATAAATTTAAAAGCGCTAAAAATAATATGTCTAATGTAGTTTTAATATAAAAAGTCATTTTTACATTAAGGTTACCACTAATGATACCTTGTCTGTAATTTTGATTTATAATGACTGGAAAAACAACATTATTTAAAATCAATAAAGAAATAGTAATTAGTATTGTATAGTCAACCAAAGCCTTTTTCATATTAACTTTAAACATTATGTTTATTATTTTAAGGTTATCTTTCATTTTCTATCTCCACTATATTCTTTAATTTTTCAATGTCTAGTTTTTCATTTGGTACCAACTTAGAGTAAATTTGTTGAATTGACTCTTTGTTGGGATCGTATTTTTCTTTGTAAAGGATTTTTCCTTTATCAATTAAAATTAATTTATTTATGTTTTTTTCTAACTCTTCAATGATATGGCTTGTAACCATAATAGTTATTCCATTTTCATTCAATAGTTTTAAAATATTCATAAATTCGATTTTAGATTTAACATCTAAATTTGCTGTTGGCTCGTCTAAAATAATCATTTTTGGTTTAATAACCAAAATTGAAATTAGAAGAGCTTTCTTTTTCATTCCTGCTGAAAGTTCTTTAAATTTTTTATCAACATGTTTTTCAAAATTAAAGAACTCACATAACTCTTTTATTTTCTTTTCATAATTTTGTAAGAAACTTAATTCACAAATATATTTAATATACTCATTAACTGTAAAGTTAAGTGGTATATTATTTGAATCTGGAAAAAAAGCCAGATTTTTTAGATTTTGATTTTCAAAGACACTTTCTCCATAATACAAAACTTCTCCTTGATTAATTTTTAATTCATTAAAAATTAATCTGATGGTTGTGGTTTTTCCAGCTCCATTGTCACCAACAAAGCCCACAAACTCACCTTCCTTAATTTCAAAGTTTATATCATGTAAAATTTTTTTATTTCTTATATCTTTGTATAACTTTTTAATCTCTAATATATTTTTCATTATAAGTACCTTGCCAAGTCATTTCTATATACATTGTAAATGGGTTTGTATAAAAAGTATGCTACTAAGAAATTTGAACATCCGTGAATTACATCAAAAATTAATCCTTTAATTCAGTATGCGTAAAAAACACTTCAGTCAAAAAAAATTAAATTGACTGTGGCGTCAAGTGTTCCAAACATAAAACCAAACAAAGTATTAATTAAAACAAAGGTAAATCAATTTAGTGTTTTAGTTTTTCGTAGAATAAAAATCATTGTAATTAGGGTTGGTCATAAAATTAAGTAAGTAATATACCAAGTACCAAAACCTCACATTAATACATCTAATGTACAAAATACAATAGTAATTAGAAGTGCTTTTCAATAATTAAAAATTATGACAGAAAAAGATAATAGTAGAGTTGTAACTTCAACATTAGGAATGAAAGCTATCATAGTTTTTGTTGCAAAAACCATTGAGGCATACATTGCAACTAAAGCTATTGAATATGCATGAGAAAAATTCTTACTCTTCATCTATACTAGTCCCGTAAACCTCATATTTAAAAACAAACGAATTTGTCATTCCTAAATACATTGTCCCTGCACCTTCTCCACAAAAATGACCTACTGCGTTTTTGCATGCGGAGTGCGTTTCAGAATAAATGAATCATGCTCTAGCACCCGGACCATCTTCTTGCTCTAATCCTTTTATTGCAATTATCATCGTAAACTTAAATTTCACTTCTTCATCTTTCTTTAAGACTTCGTATAAGTTAAGACCAGCTACATCATTCACTTCTTTGTCTAGAATCAAATTATTTTCTGAATCATAGGCTTGATAATGCAAAGTACTTCCTACTGCACTTTCTCTTATTTGTCCTTTAAGTGAATAAAATTTATACACAAACAAGGAAAATAAAATAGCTAAAATAACATTTGAAACTATTAAAATATTAGTTATTATTTTTAGCTTTTTCATATTTCCTCCTAATAAATTATGTTTGACTTTAGGTATGATCCTCAAGTTTCTAATCTATAATCTTCTACATTTGGTCAATAGAAATATGATTTAAACAATACTGAGTGAACTCCAAAATCATATTTTTTTTCAAATCATATTTTTTCTCCATCATTACTTAAAGTTGGTTTACCACCAGTATTTCAACTTGACATTGCACTGGCAACATCAAGTTCTAAAAAATTGTAATTTAGACTTAATTTTTCATCAATGATACCTGCAGTTCTTAATCTTGAAGAAATAAAATCAGTATTTAGTTTCTTAACTGTTTCTGTTGAGATTCATTGATCTTCATCTCAATCACAACCGTTTTTATCTTCATCAAGAAGTTCTAAACAACTTCAATTGTTAGGATCTTTTTTAGCTCCATTAAAATCCAAAGTGATAAATACACTTTGATTAATTGGTGCACCAGTACCATATGTCCAGTCAGTTATGTATCCAGCTTCAACAACTTTATCAATAATTGATTTGAAGTTATTTGCATCCAAATCTTTTATTGGATCAAAATTTCAATCTGTTATTCCACCTTTTACTGTAAAAGTTTTATCACTACCTTTGAAATTTATATTAACTTTAAATTTCAAATAACTATAATCCGCTTCTGAACCAGGACCATTGTAGAGAGATTCTAAATCTCCTACCAATGTAAATTCTGTAAAATCAAAATCATTGATATTAAAGTTTGAATCACTATCTAAAAAACCATATACTCTTAAATTTGAATTAAATATGTCAAATATTTCTTCTTTAACATCGCTTAATTCTACAGTTTTGTTGGCCACTTTTTCTTTATTAGCTTTAACTGTATAGTTTGTTAGCATATAACTTTTTATATAAGAACCAACACTTGGTGTAAAAGTGGTTCATTTTAAATAAGCATTCTCATAAGTTTCTTTAGCGTTACTTACAGAGTTGTAACTAGTTAGTATCAAACCATCAGTTGTATTAATGGTTTTTGACGTTTCATTATTTGGTGTTCCACAAGAAATAACTTGTGTTACGATTCCACTTGTCATTGAAAGAGAGACTAAAATACTAAGCATTTTTTTCATATTTTTTTCTCCTGTTATCTTATTTGTAGAAATAAAAAGCACGATCTAAATCGTGGCTAATTAATATTTATTTCCTTATGAATAAATATTATCCTCCATAGCCAGTGAAAGATTAATAATTATCTAGTAAAATAGGTATCCTGACTTAGTTTCTTCTCTCTTGTCACCTTCTCAAACTTAAATTTAGTTCAATGGTATCAAGACAAGAGATCCGCTTTACAGTTGCTGGTACAGTTTTGGCTTTTCACCAAATTCCCTTACATTCTACTTGCTTTTTAGTTCTATATTTATTTTAGCAAAGTAATGTGAAATAAATTTTTTTAATACAAAAAAAGGAACAAGTGTTCCTTAGAATAGTTTATTAATTATTATTATTTTTCTTTTTCTTAATTGAAAGTGATAATAGGACGATGTTTTCGATTAAGAATACCGCAGTTAATACGATAGAAAAGACTAATAAGAATATTCATATACCCGAAATACCTTGAGACCCTTCAAATGTAATTGGAGGCTTTGGTGTTGCTGGATTACTTATATTTCTAATTCTTTGCATAAGTTTTAGTTTAAAAGCAACTTCCTCATTTGGTAACTTCAGTTTTACAACAAATTCTATTTCTGAATTACTCTTGAAAGATTTATCTCAAAATTCCTTTAGCCATTCTAAACTTCAATTAGAAGTTTCAACATCTGTATATCCTTTTAAAACAAATAATTGCACTTCATCTTTATACTCTTCTAATTCACTTCTCTCCAACAAAACTGTAATGGTCCTATCAATTGCTTCTTGATAATTTAAGAAGTATTTTTCATAAGGTAATACTAAATTTTGATCATTTTCATCGTATTCAAGTACATCTCCTGTTGCAAAACCATTAGTTATGTATTTTAGGTTTTCATCCCCACCCGGCGTAACGAAATTGACCTCAACCTTTAATTCCTCTTTATTAAATTTCTTTTTATATCATAATTTTAAAGGCTCTCTTTTTAATATTTTTTCTAAAATACCTTTAGTGTTAAAAACACTGCCACCGTTTTCATTATAAAAATCATAAGTTGGTTCTATAAACTTTAATTCGACTCCATTAATGTTTGAATATAACAGTTCGATTTGTCTAGAAATCTCCTCTGCAATTGGTTCATAAAATTCCTTTAACATATCAAAGAAATTACCATTTATTGAACTGCTAACACCAAGATATACAGTTATTTCATCAAGTGAACCAAACCCTTTTGCCTCCAACTCGGTATAATCAACTTCCTGCTCAAAATGATCTTTATTTCACATTTTATACCCTTCATTGATACTTGAAATTTCGTTCTTAATAAATTCTTGTGCGTTTACTGAGTTTCAATTACCTTCATTTTCTTTTCCTGCTCACCAAAACATAGCTTTGGATAGGTAATGATAAAAAACTTGGTAAGGAAAATAATTTCGTTCTCTTTTATCAACATTAGAAGAGTTATAGATTATATAAGAATTTTCCTTCAATGGTACTGAGTCAGATGGTGTCACAAAGGTTGTTATGCTTGAAAAGTTTTTTTCACTATCATAAGTTTTTAAGACCCCAAAATCATTATTTATTTCTGATAAATCTCTTGATAATAATAGATGAACAGGATTTAATTTATAAAATTCCTGACCTGTTACAATATAAAATAAATTCATTATTTGCATTACAATTTTTTCATGTTCTTTTAATTCTTCATCGCTATATGCAATATCATTATTTCAATTAGTAACTTTGGATTTTCAATAATTATTTAAGGAATGCAAATTTCTTTTTAACATTAACCCACTGTAATTAGTTCCAGAAACCTTAGTTTTTTCTTCAAACAGTTTGTCCATTTTATCAAATTCTTTATAAACACCTTTATCATAACTGTTAAATATCAAATCGTTTTCAAAATAAGGTGTATGCATTAGTAAGCTTTGAATGTTTTGAATTTCAAACTCTTTGCTAATTAATTCTAATTTATCAAGTAATGTTGAATAGTGTCCTTTTGTAGCGCTAACTCCACTTTTCATAGTTAACAATTCAACTATATCAAGATCTTCCTCTGTTTTTAAAGTTCAAAACCTTTCTTTCTTTTGACGAGTATATAAATTTTTATAAAACTTATCAGCTTTGGTTTCTGCAAAAAAGAAATCTTTTTCATTAATAATTGATGTATATTCAAAAATTTCTTCTTTCCCTTTGCCATCACTAATCAAATTTAAAATTTCTGGGAGTTTCTTCCATAGAAAATCGTCAACTATTTTTGTATAAACTGTTATTTGATTTCCTAGTATTTGATTAATATAACTTGAAAACAATTCTGCAAAAAAATCATTATAACTTTCTAAATAATTTCTCTCTTTGTTCAAAGTAAATGAAAATAATCATTTAAAATTTTCTTCAAGATATTTAGAATATGAGTAATATCTATTCATATCAACTTTAGTATAACCTACAAAAGCTTTACGAACTTCTTCAGAAGAATCGTTCAAAAACTTTTGTGGTAATTCTATATGATTAATTAAGTAATTGCCTCATGCATCCATAATTAATTCGTTTGTTTCATTCTCAAACCAATCTTCTATTTTTTCACTTTCTTGAATTTTGTTGTTTGAAATATTTTGTGTGTCTCTAAAAAATGACCCTGTGTTAACTATATTTTGTAAAAACAGGAACGGCGTGGTCAAAAATATTAGTATTATTTTTATATTTTTTAACATATTTACTTAACGAAAGTAAGCATGCTTACTTTCATAAGATAACTTTGACCAAAACCTCTTACCGCCAATAGACGTTTTATTATTAGTTTATTTATTAAATGTAAATTTACCATATTTAATTCCCTCCATTTTTAACGAGTGATATTTGATAAATTAATAACCATAGCTTGATACAAATAAATTTTATTAAATAAAAACAAAAAAACAAGAGCAATTATTTGCACAAATCTTGTAAAACCAATATTTAAGGCAAAAAAATCTACTTTGTAAGTAGATTTTTTTTAAAACTATAAGTGCTCTAAAAATGATAATGCACCTTTATATTCAATACTGTTTCTTGCAAACAAGTTTGCATCATTTACTATGTCATCTTTGTGTTCAATTCAACTTGAGAAATTATCTAATTGAGAAATTTTATAGACAATGTATGCAATAAAAGAATCTCCCGCTCCTGTTGTATCAACAGGGTTTTGTGATTTTTGTATTTCATAGTGTTTTGTTACACCTTGATAACCAAATAAGCTACCATTGCTTCCTAAAGTTATTATAAAAGCTGCTTGTGGGTATAGTTTCATGATTTTTTCTAACCCTAATTTGTTGTCAGAGATTTCTGAAACAATTTGTAGCTCTTCTTCACTTAATTTAACTAAGTGTGCAGCTTTTAAAAATGGTTCTACCTCTTTTTTGAAGGTTTCTTTATCTTCTTTTCATAAAAGGTTTCTTCAATTTGGATCAAATGAAATAAACATTTTTTCCTCAACAGCTCTTTTTAAAATTTCTTTATAGTTTTTTTTAACTTCATCACTCAATAGTGAAGTTGCACTTCCCAGGTGAACAATGTCATAATTTCCAAATTCATCTTCAATAGGTTTAAAAGATAGTTTTTGGTCTGCATCTAACTTAAATTCAAAGTTTCTTTCTCCTTCATCATATATAGAAACATATGCCAGAGAAGTGTTTCTGTCTTCTAATACTTGTACATTTTTTAAATCTACTTTATATTTCGAAAGCATTTCTTCTATTTTCTTTCCATTAGAATCATTACCAATTGCTCCTACAAAAGAAACATCTCCACCTAAATATCCTACAGAACATGCCACATTAAGTGGAGCTCCTCCAACATTTTCTTCAATTATTTTTCCATCTTGCTTAATAACATCTATTAAAGCTTCACCTATACTTAATATTTTTTTCATATCAATTTTATTTTTTCAATATTAAAGGATTAATATCTGAAATTTCTATATTTATTGATTTATCAAAAATAATTTTATTGAAGTCTTTAATAAAGAATCTTGATGTAAAAATGGTTTTATAATTGTCGGCAAAGATTTCTATAGCAGATCTGTCAATGTACATTTCTACTACTTGTTCTTTTTCTTTTCTTAATGCATATCTTGGTGACTCAAATTCAAAGTCAACTTCTTCACTTTGTTTTGATCTATCTAAAATGATTTCTTTTTCTGTGAATTCAATAACAACTTCTTCATCTTTATCATTTTTTAAAGTTATTTTTAAATTATCATCTAAGTTAAATTTTAAATGTAGAGCTTGTTTGTTTTCAATTGAATCTGTAGTTATTTGTTTTGTATCAACTAAAACATTCTTTTCAAAATCCTTAAAGGGTTTTTGAACTAATGTATTACCAGATCAACTCAACTCACGAGGTATTGTTAACATTGAATGTCATGAATAATCATCAGTTGGATATTGAACTCCAATTGTTCCAAATCAACCTATCATAACCAACTTGTCTTTTACTCAATAAGTTTGTGGAGCATAAAAGTCATGTCCATAATCCATAGTTATCATTTCAAATAATTCATTTAGTTTTCCGTTTTCTAGATCTAAATCTTTAATTGCAGTATAAACAACATTTCTAGAATTATTTAATTCATACTTGTTGTCATCTTTGTTTCATCCTTCTGCAGACATCATAAATAACATTTTATCTCCAAGTAAATCTAAATTTGGACATTCTCACATATAACCATAATCTATTCCTAAACTTGGTTTTAAAGTTTTAAAATATTCAAACTCTTCTGGGTTTATCATTTTATAAAATGCAACACCTCCAAGTTTATCTTTTTGGTTTTGAACTCCAAAGATCATATACTTTTGACCTTTATATTCAAAAATTTTAGGGTCTCTTGTATTTGGAGTAAATTCATTTAAGTCTCCATTAATAACAACTTTTTTATTTAAAACTTTTCCGTCGATTAAATCAGCTGCAATTTGTACCTCTTCAATCATATGTCCGTTTTCTTCTATATTTCCTGTGTAATAAATTTTTACTTTATCACCAAAGTCATAAGCACTTCCAGAAAATGCACCAGATCTTTCTTCGTGAATATCTGGAACAATAGAGACTCCTTTGTCTTCATAAGTTACAAAATCTTTTGTTGTAACATAAAGTCAGTGTTTGAAACCATGATATGGTTGAATTGGACTTCATTGATAATGAATGTGATGAACTCCGTCTTTAAATAAAAGTCCGTTTGGATCATTTAACAATCCGTTTGGGGGCGCTAAATGATATAAGGGTCTATAGTATTTATCTGATTCAACTAACTTATTTGCATTATCAATATCTTCTTTTGTATGTTCATTATGTTTAAGTCATAATATTTCTTCTCTAAATTTCATTTTTAATCCTTTCTAATCTAAACTCTTTTACTCAGAGATAATAATTACATCTTTTTTTGAACCAAATTTAATAAAAGACTTTTTATTAAATTTGGTTTCATCTGCTAGAGCAAAGCAAAATTTAGATTTCTCAATAATTCTTTGTTTAATTTGACAATCATCAACACTTGTTGTGTAACAATTGTATTCGTTATCAACCGATGATACTTCTAAAAAAGAAACATCAAAGTTGTATTTTTCAATAAAATCAACTGCTCCAAAACCAACAAGTGATTGGTTTGTTGCATTATAGTTTCCACCAATTAAAACAATATCTTTAAAACCTTTTTCAAATAACTTTAAAAAGATTGGTATAGAGTTTGTAACAATATTTAAATGTTGACCAATCTCCAAGAGATCTGCAAGAAAATCAATAGTTGTTCCACCATCTAAGAATACAGATTCACCATCTTTAATACAATAAAAAGCTTTCATTGCAATTTCTTTCTTTTTATCAATATTTGTAAATGTTTTTTCATAATATGGTGTTTCTCTAACTAAAGGTTGCGCTACAATTTGGTACATTCCTAAATCCTTTACAACTTTCCCACTTCTTTCGAAATTAGTAAGTATTCTTCTAATAGTAGATTCTGGAATATCTAGTTTTTGCTGTAATTCTTTAAATGTTGGGTTTTTTAATTGTCTTATAGTTTCTAAAATAACTAATTGATTGTTTGCTTTCTTCATCTTCCTGGATCTCCTAAAACTGGATTTTGTTATCTATTCAAGATGCTTGTTCTAGAAAACCAATAGCTCCTACAGAGCTTAAGCTTTGTTTTACTTCCACAAGTGCATCTTTTGTAAATTCCACAATTTTATCGATTGATACTTTTTTTTCTTTAAAAAATTTATTTGATATAGACGACAATAATATATCCCCAGCACCTGCTGAATCTATAATTCTTTCTTCTATTTCGTTTTTAAAATAGAAGTTTTGATCATTGTAATATATTTCAATATCTTTATTTGATTTTGTATTTATAAGTACACTATTTTTTTTAATAAATTTTTTTATATCTTTGTCAATTCCAAGTAAACTGGCTTGTTCTTGTAGGATTTGAAGGTCTGAGTCTTTTAATTTAATTAAGTCTGCATTTTTTATAAAGTCCAATGATCTTTGAAAGAAACTTGATTTTCCCCCTCATGCATCATCTCTGTAATTAGGGTCAAAAACTATTTTTTTATTTTCTTTTATTGCAGACTTTAAAAGCGGTGAATATATTTTGGTATATAGATTATCATCTGACAGATAGAAAGCGCTTACAAAGTTAATCAAATCATATTCATCAACTTTGATATTGTGTTTATATGCAGAATCATTATCATCTTTGTATATAAATTTAAACTCAACACTTTTATCTTTATTTTTCTTTACAATCGCTTTTGTTGTAAAGTTTTTATTTACTTTGTTAATTACTTTTACCTTTAAACTTGCTAAAAATTTGTTAATTTCATTACCATGAAAATCCGATCCAAAATCTGTAATTAATGTAGATTCGTTATCTTTATCAAGTGCATATACAACCGCACAGTTTAAAGGTGCTCCACCAATTACGTGAACTATTTTTTCATCATTGAAATTAACAAATATATCTACTAAAGACTCTCCTATACTTAAACTCTTCATATCCTATCCTCCTTAAAATTATACTATACTTTTAAAACTAAATAGCTGTTTCGAAAAAACTCAACCTTAAGAAAGATAATTCTTAATACTTATTGGTATAGCCACAGACAAATACTATCTGTCTATTTATTTGGATTTTCTATTTTTATTAATTGATAGTATGCAAAGTCTATAATGGCATTTTTGTTAGTTTCAATGCTTAACTCTTCTTTAGACTCTCCGTCAACATATTTTAATAATGTAAAGGCACTTTCATCAGGAAATCTAAATTCAATAACTGTAGTATCCACATAGATTTCAAATTTTGAATTTTTATCTAAATCTGGTGCACTATAGGTTCATTTTTTGTTAAATTCTTCTTCTCCTTGTACCATTTCGAAGTCCAGTTTTCTTTCAACACTTATTTCATTTTTGCCAAAATCAATCTGAACATCAACATAATACATATCATCTGCAAGTTTTATTTTAACAATTTCATCATTGCTGATGTTAGATAACAATAAATCTAATTTATATGTTTTACCTTCAAAATTATTATCTGTTAAAAAGTTTTTAGTGTTTTGGGTTTTTCCTTTTTCTGGGGCCAAAACTTTTGCAACTTTTTCAAGCTTTGAATCATAATCATCATTGTTATCTCAAAAGTTCACAAACTCGTTTTTTAACTCGTATCTACCATCAACTGTTTTGATTAATTTAATTTCTCTTGCCAACGACATATTTCCATATCTACCATCATTTGGAACTGCAAAATTATATGATCAGTTGCTTACTCAACCAGTTGTTAAAAGAGAATCCATATCAGTGTTTTCTTGTTTTAAAGTCATCAGTTTTGCAGCATAATAATCTGGACCAAAGTCTAATCTTTTTGTTTCCTGACCTGGTTCTTCTATGAAAACAAAGTTTTCATCCAAAGTACCTACAACATAATAAGTTCCAATAGAAAGTCCGTCAGCATCTTTTCCGTGAATACCATTACCACCATAGAATAGAACTCATTTCTTTTCATTGGTTCCTTGTACTTTCATTTCAAAAAGATTAGGACACTCTAACATAGGGTGTTTTGCAAAATACTTTCCAATTTTTTTGTAATCTGAAGTTGGTTTATTTGATACCCATACACCAAAGTGGTCATCTTCTGCTAAGTACATAATAAATACATTATTACCTTCTTTATCTTTTCTTATAAAAAAGTAAGGGTCTCTAAAGTGTTCACTTGCACCTGGATTTCATAATATTGGTTCTGGTTTAACTGATGTAAAGGTATAACCATTATCAAGTGTATATCACATCATGATATTTTGTCCTTTTTTACTGAAAGATGTTGTTGCTGCCATTATAGTCTTGGCATCTTTTCCTTCAATATAATTTTTATCATAACCAAAAATGTTTTGTTTATCCTCATAAAAAGTACCAGTTGCTTGATCTCTAAAGTTAGGTGTATTTTTTGGAATACCTGGACCTTCATAAGTTCAATTTATTCAATCTTTTGTTGTGATGTGATATCAAACAGAATCATCAACTCCATGGTTGAAACCATACTTATCAAAATCTCCATCAGCATTTTGAAGAAAATAAATGTGTCATACACCATCTCTAAAGAATCCACCTTGAATGTCATTCATCATTCCTTGATCTGGATTTTGAGCATGAAATAAATTTGAATATAATTTATGATTTATTTTTGGCACCACATAATTTTCATCTTTTTTTCTTTCTTTCTTTAATTCTTCAGTTACTAAAACTTCTTCTTTTTCTTTCATCATCGTCTCCTTAAATTATTTCTAATTCTTTTTTTGTAAGTCTAATATTTTCAGACTCACAAACTTTAGAAGCTATATTAATTGCAAATCTTATAGCTTCATCTACATTTTTTGTTAAATGATATTTGGATATAAATGATCCTAGAAAAGAATCACCAGCTCCTACTGTATTTTTTACTTTAATTTTTTTAGCTTCATATTTTTTTAAAACTTTATCATTTGCAAAGAAACATCCTTCGGCTCCTAATGTAATAATTATATTTTTTACTCCTTTTCTCAAAAGGTAATCAACACATTCTAAAATAGCTATCTTTGGATTTTTCTTTGTGATACTTTCTGTCTCTGATTCATTTAAGATTATAAAATCTAAATTTTCTAAAATGGTTAAATCAAAACTCAAAGACGGAGAAGGATTTAAGAAAATTGTTACTTCTTTATTTTTTCTAACTTTTTTTATTAACTTAACACTTTCTTCTTGAGGTGTTTCAAGTTGAAATAAAATTACATCCCCTTCTTCAATTAAATCTGCTTTAAAATTTTCTGCTTTTCAATCTCAATTAGAACCTTTATTAACAATAATTCTATTATCATTTTCATGATTCAGTATTATTGCAGAACCTGAAACGTTGTTATTTTTTTGAATAATATATTTTATATTTTTATTAGTATCAAAATCTTTGAGTATTAAGTCAGCAAATTCATCATTTCCAATTGCACAACTAAATAAAACTTCTTTTTCAAACAACGAACAATAATATGCTTGGTTGTAACCTTTACCTCCAATGCTTGTAAAAAAATTATTACTAAAAGTTGTTTCACCTTTGTTTGGGAAATTTATTAAATTTAAATTAAGGTCTACATTAACACTACCCAATACTATAATCTTTCCCATTTTTATTTAACCATTACCTTTTCAAATACAACTTTGTCGTTAGTGTTTTCAAACATTGAGAATTGTCCAACTCCTTTGAAAATTGTGTCATCAAAAACTTGGTTTGAAACTATTTGTACTTCGTTTACAAATAAATTAATTTTATTTTGTCTAACTTCAATACTACATTTGTTTTTACCAATCTTAATTTGACAAGCGCCTTCAGAAATTATTTTTTTGTTTTGATAATCATAATTTTCTGTAATAAATACTTTGTCATCTTTAAAGTTGAAAGAAATTTTTTCAAAAATTCCTTCTACAAAGATTGATAATCCAAAGTTTGCGTTTTCCTTTGCTAAAAAATTTATTTGATAGGTAAAGTCATTTCTAAAGTTTTGACCAAAATAAGTTTCATTAAAAATTTCTTTATTTTTATTTACAATACCTTCTTTTTCAATTTCTCAACCATGTCTGTAAGTTGTAAAGCCCAAAATATTTTTATGAAATCTAGTTCAATATTCTTCTTTGGATTTTTTTAAATCCAAATTAATATAAGGAGCTCCGGTAATTTCAAATTCTGAAATATCCATTTTTATAAATCTTTTTTTCAAAGATTCTTTGCTATCATCAAGATAATATATAATTCCAACCTTATAAACGTGATCATCGTCAACTTTGGGAATTTCGAATTTTAGTTCTGTTCAATTATCTTTTACGATAATCTTTTCACTCTCAAAAGTTTTACCTTCAAGAGTCTCGACAAAGACGCTTCCTAATATATCTTGTCCAAATTCAAAATCTTCTTGTCTAACTTTACAATTTATTGTTTGACCAAAAAATATTTTTGGTGAAATTTCAGGATCATATCTTGAATCTTCAAAATCTTTTACTGAATAAAAACCATTAATGTAAGTTTTGAATTTATCGCCCGGGGTTAAGAAAGAAAAATATGATCTAAGAAATTTTTCTTTTTCAAAAACTTTGCAAAAATTTAATTTTTTTGTAAAGTTTTTATCTGAGCTCACTCAAGTTTTAAAACCTTTTTTAGCAAACTTTTGATCGAAATTTCAAACTCTTTTTTCTTTCACGCTTACTTCAGCATTTTCAAAATAACGTTTTGAAAGTTCTACAGTTCTCATTGCTAGGTCAGAAATATATTGTATGTTTAATTCACCCAACGCCGTTGAGCAAATTATTTCATCATTAAGAGGATTTATTCATTTTTCATCAATTCCGTCAAGTCCTACAAATACACCCATTATCATTCCTGTGTTTCCAAGGTTTGAATCTGTATCTTCTCCTGGTAGCAAAGTGTATTCTAATGCTTTTGTAAAATCATTTTCACAACATAATAAAGCTATTAAAACAATAGCAGCATTTGGAATAACATGACAAACACCAGGATATTTTTTAGAAGAGAAATAATTTTCTTTAATATATTTTAGATTATCTCTTCATTTTGGATTTTTACTTTGAAAATCAATTATGTCACAACAAACTTCTTTGTAGTGTGATGGAGGTAATTTATCAACAACTTTAAGAACTATTTCTTTTATGCTTTGGTAATTATCAAATGCAAGAGATACGCAAGCCGACATAAACATCGCTCCCACTACCGCATCTCCATCATGAGTTACTTTAGCCATTTTTTTTGCAAGTTTCATTGCTTCAAGTTTGTCAATTGGACTTAACAATCCTCAATGATCATTAAATATTTCTCCACCAATTTGTTCTGTTATATAGTCTGTATTTGTTTTTTTTGAACCAGTTAGTGGGGGAATTATACCTTCATTAATGTTTATGAAAGCTGTGTGTTCAGTAGCAATATTTTTACCACCCCACCACATAACTCCATGACCATTTGGAACTAAGTTCATTATTGCATTTGCAAAATTAGCACCATCTAAATTTTTTCTAGATAATTTTTTTAAGTTTTCTTGATAAATCATTCCTCAAATGTAATCATCATCTGATGCATATCTTTTATAATCTGTTAAATAGTTATCGTATTTATCAAAAACTTCTTCAATTTCTTCATTCTTTCACCCTTCGGTTGGGGTTCCATAAATAATTCCTATTATTTTTCCCAATCAACCAGAGTAAACTTTGTCTTTGTAATTTTTAGGATAGTCCATTACAAACAAACCTCAACTCTTTTTTTGAGTTTCTTTCTAATCGTTAGTCTATTCTTTGTTCTGTAAGTTCATTAAATAAATGATATTTTTTTATTTTTAAATGCACTTCTTTTCCAACTTGTACATCCATTTCTTTTGTTGAAGTTATAATCAAATTTGATTCGGGTATAATTTCACAAATAATTTGTTTACTCATACCTAAGTGCTCTACGTTAATAGCTTTAACAGAAAAATCTGCTTGAGCTTTATCAACTATTTCAAAGTCTTCAGATCTTACACCCATTATCACAGAACTTATTCCTTCATCTTTAATGATTTTTTTGTGATTGTCAGCTAGTTTGATTTTGCAATTTAAATCATTTAATGCAAAGTCTCCATCTTTTAATTCACCGTTTAATACATTGATTGTTGGTGTTCCTATAAATTTAGCAACAAATAAGTTTTGAGGTTTATCGTAAAATTCTTCAGGTTTACCAACTTGTTGTATAACTTGGTTGTTCATTAAAACAATTTTTGTAGCCATTGACATAGCTTCAAGTTGGTCGTGAGTTACATAAATTGTTGTTGTTCCCAACATTCTATGAATTGAAACCAACTCAGTACGCATACTTTCTCTTAACTTTGCATCCAAGTTACTTAATGGTTCATCCATTAAAAATATTTTTGGTTTTCTAACAATAGCTCTACCAAGAGCAACACGTTGTTGCTGTCCCCCTGATAACTCTTTTGGTTTTTTAAATAAATATTTTTCAATTTTTAATATTTTTGAAGCAGCTCTAACTCTGTAGTTTATAACTTCTTTTCTCTCTTTGTTCATTTCTAATCCAAATGACATATTTTTATAAACATTCATGTGAGGATAAAGTGCATAACTTTGAAACACCATTGAGATATCTCTATCTTTTGGTAGTAAGTTATTTACTTTTGTATCATCAAAGATTAAATCCCCTTTTGTAATAGAGTTTAGACCTGCAATTATTTTAAGTAGTGTGGTTTTTCCACAACCAGAAGGTCCTAAAATTACACAAAATTCTTTACTTTCTATTTCTAGATTTATATTTTCTAATGTATAAAATGAGTTACCTTCATATTTCTTTGAAATATTTCTTAGTTCAACTTTCATAATTTATCCTTTCACTCCTGCGGCAGATAATCCACCTGTAATATTTTTTTGTAATCCAAGGAATAGTGCAGAGATAGGTACTGCAATAATAATTGAACCTGCTGCAAATGATCCTTGTGCTTTTGTTGAAACTCCTCCAATTAATGTTCTTAATCCAGAGGCCATTGTATATTCTGAAATGTCATTTAATAACATTGGAGGTAACATAACATCTCCAAATGGTCCGATAAATGATCATAGAGCAATAACAGATAACATTGGTTTTGATAAAGGTGCTATGATTCTTGTGAAAATTGTTATACTTCCGCAACCATCAATTTTTGCAGCCTCATCAATATCCATTGAAATATTATCCATATAACCTTTTAGAACAAAAACGTTACCCGGGATTCCTCCTCCAGTGTAGATGATTATAAGCATAACCTTTCCGGTCATACCTATTCATTGATTTAAGATTTGGGTCATGATATAGAAGGCAACAAAACTTGATACTGTTGGAATCATTTGAATCAACAACACAGTCATAAGACTTATTTTTTTACCTTTAAATCTAAATCTACTAAATGCGTAACCAATTAAGGCTACTAAAATTACCATTGCTATCATACTTGTGATAGATATAACTAATGAATTTATCAATCAGTTAGTAAACTGTGTTTCTTTAAATAAGTAAACAAAGTTTGAACCACTAAATTGGAAATTAACAAAGTCGAATATACCTAGGTTCCCTAAATTACCGTTCATCCCTGAAGATTCATTTGAACTATATCAGTTAAATGCTTGAATAATTACTTGGAATATTGGATATGCAATTATCAATACCCATAAAGCAAGTATCAAATATATAGCTACAAGCATAACTTTTTGAGAACCTGTCATTGGCGGTTTGTCTGAAAGATATAATTTTCCATACGTTTCAGTCATAAATCTTACATATTTAATTGCTAGATTAGATTTTTCATTTGCAAAAATCATTTCTATATTATAAATAAGATCTTTTTGTCAGTAAGAAGCTGATGAAATTGTCAACTCTTCGCTTCCAAATATTTTTTTTATTTTTTTGTTATTCTCTAATTCAAATAACTCGTTTTTAACTACATAATATCTAATAGTGTTTTCCATTAGTTTAGTGTTTAATTCCATTTTTTCAAAAACAAAATCAACCACCTTAATTAAGTCATTAACATTTTCTCTGTGACTATATTCTTTAGGAATATTTTTCTCTACAAAGTCATCTTTAAAATTATTGTTTGCAAATACTTTTGATAATTCTTGACAAAATTCTTTTGATTCAATTTCTGCAAATTGAAGCATCATAATTTCAAATATTTTTTTAGCTTCTTTGTATTTAGAGTTTCTAGAAGAACTTCATGAAGAATATCCGTAAGCCAATGTTGCAAGTTTTATTATTGCAATAAAGTTTCTGTATTTGTTGTATCTAATTTTTTTTGATTTAAAATAACTTTCTGCAAGAGCTGCAATGTAATCTATTTTATCTGTTTTTAATAAAATATTTTTAGCAGCTCTTATTTCACTTGAACTAATTTTAAATTCCTCATTTAATACTTTTACTGAATTAGTTTTAGACAAACTATCCGTATTTTGTTTTCCACTCAGTGATAAAACTTTTAATTTTTTGGCAATTTCAACCATTGTCTCATCAGACATAAACAATCTGAATTTTTCGTTTCTTTTGCTTGGATTTAAAATCTTGCTCATAAAAGATACAGACTTAACATTTAATTGGTAATTAGGAATTATTGATAAAAAAGTTCTTATCAATTCTTTTGTGAAGAAAATATCTGTGTTTTGTTTTTTTAATTCATCAAACACTTCTTCTAATAAAGAGTTTTGTGAATTGAAAAGATAATCTTCTTTTAAATTTTCACTGCTAACCAAACTTGATGATACAAAATCTAACATTTCTTTTTGTGATTCATAGGTCACAAGAAATAGTAGAGCCAAATGATTACCCAATTCTTTTTGTCCAATCTTTGTAAAGAAATAATTAATTACACTGTTCATACTTAATCAACGATCATAAAACTCATAACTATTAATATTTTTCAATTTAAGAGTTTTTATATCTTTAACTGATTGTTCATTGTTATATTTTTCAATTTCATTATTTATTTCTTCATCTACATTACTTGATGCAATTTTTTCAAGAAGTTCATTTACTTCAACCAAATCAAGTTTAGAGTTCAATCCAAAATCTGAAAAAATATTTGGAATTAACTTTAATACAAACTCTTCTTTTAGTTTGTATTCTGGTTTGAATAAATCGTAAATATCAAATAATGCACCTAGATAATAATTTTGATTAATCAATTCTTTGTAAAGTTTTTTTACTTTTGGATCTTTTAATTCCACTGAGTTAAAAATCTTTTTAGAAATGATTTTATAGCTTTCACTTTTCTTGAAATTGCTTACATCATAATTGTTTGTAGGTTTAAGCAATTCATCAAAATGAAATTCTTTAACACTTGTTGAATGTTGTTCTATATTAATTTGTTCCATAATGATTCCTCTCTAGTTTTTAAATACTTTCATGTTTTTAAATCCAAATGCTGAAATACCTACAACAAAGAATGATGAAACAATAATGAATGACGCAGCCAATCCATATCTATACATTGTATCTGTTGTTGATAATTTATAAACGAATGATATAAGAATGTCTGTTATTCCAGGTTCTCCTGGATAAGGCAGACCATCAGGAGCTAATGCAACACCGTTTGCTCCATACAAACTAATTAATCCAAAGTTTGAAAAGGCTCCTGTAAATTGCCCTAACATAAGTGGAGCAATTTGACTAAATACCATAGGTATTGTTATTTTAAAAGTTTGTTTAAATCTATTTGCCCCATCAATAGATGATGCTTCATAAATATCTTTTGATATTCCTTGCATGATACCTGTTATCAATAAGAAAATATATGATTGACCTAACCAAGTGTTAATAAAGATAAGAGCTACCCTTGCTTGGGTTTGCTGGTTGGTCCATCCATCAACTCCAATGAGTTTTTTTGTAAGTGCATTAAAGTTTTCGCTTCCAAACAAAAGACTAAACATCATAATCATAATAAATGCAGGTACAGCTCAAGGTAATATGAAGAATAATCTAAAGAATCCTTTAAATTTAACTCTGTCATTATTTACCAATAAAGCTCCTAGTGTTCCTGAAATTATGGCACCAAATGCTGCAAACAGAACTCATAGAACTGTTCACAAAATTACATATTTGAATGATGATGAATATTTTCCACCAAAAATATCTCTAAAGTTATCAAACCCAACTCATTCAATATATTGTCCAGGTCTAGCAGGGTCATTTCCTCTACCATAATTTGTAAATGCAATAACTATTGTTGTAATAATAGGCAATAGTATTACAAAGATAATTGCAATAATTGCTGGGAAAGAAAGTATGTAAGGGGTTCCTTGAGTTCTTAAGAACTCAGTAGTTTGACTTCATTTTCTTTCTCTAATTCCTATGTTTCTTGTTCTTGATACGAATAATGCATCAAGCATACAACCAAGAACAATTAGAAAGGCTATGGTAATGAATATTATTGCCAATACCCCTTCAATTAAATAGAATCTTCCATCAGAACTTGGATCACTTTTACCAAAGTCAATTAAACCAAGGATACCTGGTCCCTCAACATTTGCAAATCCAAATCCATATAACATAAATCATATTACTATTGGTAATAGCAACATCATAAGCAATCCTTTTTTAGTTTGCCCATTAATGATTTGACCAACTCCAGGAATAATTCCAAGAATTGGAGCCAGTATAGTTTTTCATTTTGGCACTTCTACTGGTAATGTATTGTTTATGTCTTCAATACTTGAAACATATGATACTTTTGCTTTTTTCAAACCAAGTTTCATTGAGTTCTTTTTGTAAACATAATTAGATTTTGCTTTTCTATAGATGTTACTTTCAATAACTTCTCTTTTCTCTTGGGCAAAACCTTTTTTTAATTCGTTTAATTCACTTTTAGTTGAAGCGAAATTTAAGTCAGTTTTATATTCATCTTTTAGTTGTTTGATTCCTAATCTCTCTGACTGTAGATATTTTTTCTTATTGTTTTTTTCAGAATTCAATTCTTCTTTTGCTATTGAAACTTCTTTCAATAAATTTTCTTTAAGAATTTCATATTCTTTTACAAAATCTTTTTTTACACTTAATGTTTTTGTTTTAAGTTCTCAATCATAACTGTAATCAATACCTTTTTGATAAATTTCAATTTGTTTTTCAAGAGATACTTCTTTATCTTTTATTTTTTTAGCTTCTCTTAATTCTTTAGAAATTTGTTTATCTAATTCTTTTTTATCTTGGCTAAATTGTATAAAGTTTTTACCTTTACTTTTTTGATAAAATAACTCTCCGTTAAATGTAAATAATATTTTCATCTCTTTTATTTTTCTTTTAGAGATCAAATAAGTTTCTTTAATATATTTTTTATTTAAATCATAATCACGTTTTATAATTTTGTTCATTAATTTTGAATAACTAGAATTAACTCTTGAGTTTTCGTTTTTAATTTCCTTGTGAGAATCATTGTAACTTATTTTCGCAAGTTGTCTTCTAGCTTTTGCTTCAAACATTTCTTTTATAAATTCTTCATCTTTTGAATGAAAGTAATCTTCTAAATCATTTTTATTTACTATTATTTTTTTATTTGAATATTCTGCAAAGCTAGCATGTTTTTTAGTAGTAACAAATTTTAGATCTGATGATATTTTATTTAAACCATACTCATAACCAAATTTAGCAATTTGCTTATTTGTAAAAATAAATTTTGAATCTTTTTCATTTTTTACAGTTTCATCAATTTCTCTTTGAAACTCAAAAAATTCAAAGAAAGTCATTTTATCAAATTGTTCAAATACTTCTTCTTTATTCGAAAGAACTTTTAAATCTTCTATTAACATAATATTCCTTTCTAAAAAATTTGTTTATTTAAATTTTTCTTATTTGGGTTTTAACATCTGCCATTCTTTTATATCTTTTTGCATTATAAATATCATTTGCTATAAAAAACATTGATATTAATATAACTGCAAACATAATAAATTCAATTACATCAAAAGCTGTTATTCTTTTATTCAATATTGGATTTGCTATAGCAAATCCAAATCACACAAACAGTCAAATTACTATAAATAAGTAACCAACCTGAACTTTATTTAAAGCTAAATATATATAGAAACCAAACATGAAAACTATTATTACAGATACTATGTATTGTACTAATCAAGTTTTAATTGTTTGATTAATTACTTCCTCTACGAAAGTTTGATAATCTGAAGAACCAACAGCGTGTCCTGCATTTAATGCTCTAACATTTGCATTAAATGTATTATTTGATAAATCGTAAACCATATGAATGGTTATTAATATAACAAACAAAGCAACGACCGCCAATTGAGTTCAAAAGATTTTTTTATCTATATTGACTTTATTCATAACTTATTAAAAACCACTTTGTTGAAAAGTGGTTTAACAATATTAACCTCAGATAAATTCAGCTTTGTCTTTAGCTCATTTGTCTGTGAATTGAGTTCAGAATTGATCTGCCATTGCTTTTCATTCTGTATCATTTTTTGATGTGTTCATTGCTAAACGATATGTATCTCAAGTTGTTCCACTTGCTTGGTCTAAAGCTGTATTTGGCATATCAGTTACACCTTCATATCCTTTTGCAATTTCGTTTGCAGCATCTGCATAGAAACCATAACCTTCAGTTTTATTAAATTGTTCTACTGCAGCTTCTTTGTTAGCTTTGAATGGTGAATATTTACCATCAGTTATAGAGAAATCTGCTGAATATTTTGGATCTGATAATTCTTTAATTGCCAACATAGCGGCACCAGCTTTTGTTAAGTTTTCTCCATCTTTAGTTTTTTCAGAAACATTTGCAATTGTACTTTTAATTGCAAATCCATGTCCACCAGCTGAACTTGAAAGTGAAGGACTACCTTCGCTGTTATCAAATTTTAATGATGAAATATCTTTAACTCTGATATCTGCTTTTGGATCAGCTTGTTTCATAAATGAAGCATATGACTGCAAGTTGAATATTTCTAGTGCAGCCATACTTGTAGTTCCATCTCTTAGAGATGCAACTGTTGCATTATCAATAGCTTCATCACCAACTTGGTTGTATAATGCATTTCTCATTGGTTTTCCAAATGAGTAACCAAGTCTTACCATCATATCCATTACAAGTTTTGCATCATCTTTAGTTTTTTCATTTTCTCAAAGTGAATCAAAATCTTTGTAATTTTGTGAAGGGAATTCTCCAGTTTTTTGTCAAATTGTTGCTTTTGCAGAACCTTCAACAGGATTAATATCTGCATCATGTTTTTTAACCATTGCATTAAAAGCTGCAGCTACAAAATAACCTTTAAGAGCTTTTAAGTAACCTGTAGGTTTATAACCCATAGCTTCGTTAATGATTGCCATGTTTTCTAGAGATGCTATGGGATTTTCTCCAACAGCTGCTTTAACAGCTTCGTTTTCAAGAACACTTCCTGTGAAATGTCCATCATCTGTAATTCCAAACTTGTTGTTATCAAACATCATTGAAATAGTTTCAATAGCTGATGGAACTACCCCAAAGTATTCTTCTGCACCTGAATTTATTCGTGCAGCTTTTCAAGCTCTAGCTGAGGGAACACCTTGTGTAATTTCAATTCCACTATCTGTTTTTTTCAATCCGAAATGTTCTTCGTCATCGCTAGTTTGAAGTAAGTATTTTTTCACTAAGTCGCTTACGTTTAAAATGTTATTTTGATCTTTATATAACTGGTATTTAAAAGCATCCACTATAAATACATCTGGTATGCTTTTATCTCTAACTCCTTTGTTAGAAATTTGTACATAGTTTTCATACATATGTGATTCTTTAATTTTTGCTCTAAATTTAACTCCAGCCTCTTCAAATTTAGCATTTACAGCAGCAGCTGCTTTTTGATATACGTCTAATGAAGCAGGATTTGCTTGAATAACGATATCAGTATTTTTGTTTCCATTACCACATGCAACAACAGAAGCAGTTGATGCACTCACCAAAGTTATTGATGATAATAAAGTAAGTATCTTTTTCATTCATTTCTCCTCTCCGACTATTTGGTAAAATTTTTTCCAAATAACCTTACTTATAGTATATTTTTTTCCTTTTAATGTGTAAAATCACAAATTATCATCAAAAATGAGAGAAAGTGAGAATTTATGAGAGAAAGTGAGAGAAAGTTGGTTTTTGAGTTTTGAATATAACAAAAAAATGTTATATTCAATGTTATCTTTGTTAATTTTTGTTATTTTAGAAAATTCATTTTTTTCAAAAAAAAATTAGATTTAAAAATCTAATTTATCTTTTTTTTCAATTTAATTGATAGTAACTAAAGTCTAGATTTGAACCATCAGATGAGGTTATTGTTACCTCTTCACCTTTGCTTCCTATTGGAAATTTCAACATAGTGAAGGCTTTTTCATCTGGAAACTTGAATTCTATTATATTTCTGTCCACATAAATTTCAAGTTTAACTTCTTTATCCAATTTAGTAGGATATGTTCTTAATTTATTGAATTCTTTTGCACCCATAGCAAAGTCATGTTCAATTTTTCTATCCACACTTACTGTACTTTCTTTAAGATCTATTTTTGCTTCCACATTATACTTATTGTCTGCAATTTTAAATGTTACAGTTTCATTTTCTTTAGTATTTTTTAAATCTAAATCAAGTTTAAAGGTTTCTCCTTTAAACTTGTTATCTTTCAAGAAAGACTCTGTTTTTGAAACTGTACCATCAACTTTTTCGTCTACGCCAACATAATTGTTAGTTTTTAATTTTGAAGCATTAGTTCCTCTTCCAGTTTCATTTTTATGTTCTTTATTTCAAAAATCCACAAATTCTGAATTAAATTCATAATCATTAGTATCATTTTTTACAAGAGTTATTTTTCTTGCCAATGACATTAATCCAAGTCTTCCATCATTTGGAACACTTCAATTATATCCTCAGTTATTTGCTCAAGCTGCTGTATATAATCAGTCATTTTCTGTGTTTACATATTTATCTTTTCAAAAGTTAGCAGCATAATAATCTGGACCAAAATCTAATCTTTTAGATGTGAATGCTTCATCTTCTACAAATAAACCTTCGTCATTTAAAGTCCCCACAGCATAATAAGTTCCTGAAGAAAGTTTTGGATCATTTAAATCATTTTCATTAGACCCACTACCTCCATAAAATAATACTCATTTTTTTTCACCATTATTATTTCCATCCTTATCTTTTACATTCATTTCATATAAACTAGGACACTCTAACATTGGGTATTTTAGATATATTTTTTCTTTAATTGGTGTGAAACCTTTAGTTGGGTCGGATGATGTAAACACTTCAATAAAGTTATTTTCTGCAATGTAAGCTACAAATTGAGGTTTTCCATCCACCTCTCTTACAAAGAAATATGGATCTCTAAAGTTATCATAAATATCGATATTTGGATTTGTTATTATTGGTTCTTCTTTTACTGGACTAAAATCATATCCTCCATCAGTTGAATAATACATCATAACAGTTTGTCCAAAATCACTAAAAGATGCCACAATAGCAATTACAGTATTTTCACCATAACCAAAATAGTTATTAGTATCTACATATAAAGAACCAGATGATGAATCTCTATAGTGTTCTATTGATTTGGGCACTGACATGCCCTCATAATTTCAATTTATAAAATCAGTGGTTGTTACGTGATATCATATTGAACCTTCTTTTCCTGAATTTTCACCATCACTATTGAAAATCCCATCAGGATTTTGAAGAAAGTAAACATGATATTTACCATTTAAAAAGAAACCACCTTGAATATCATTCATCATTCCAAAGTCTGGGTTCTGCACATGGAACATATTGGTAAAAGTCTTTTCATCTAATTTGTTTGAAGCTTTATTTTTACAACTCACAGTAGTTGAAGAAACACTTACAACAAGTGAGAAAGCAGCTAAACCATTTAACAATTTTTTCATATTCTTACCTCTCTTGATTATTTACTCTTAAATAATCTTATAAATAGTATATTTTTTTAGCAAAATCTTGTAAAATCACAAATTATCACAAGTAATGAGAATAAATGATTATATTTGAGAAAAAACTAAATAAATATCTTACTTTACTAATTTGAAATTTACATTTATCTGTTAATTACATAAAAAAGATGTGTTAATTTATGTTAATTTATAAAACTCAAATAATTTTTTTATAAAATAACACCCATATAAATCAATAAAAAGAGCAGTTTTTTGATATAGTATTGTATTTTTTTACTTTTGTTATAAAATCACAATGTAACACAGTTATAAAAAAGTGAATGAATAATAAATGAAAGGGATAAAATAACAACAGTTGTTTTTATGAAAGAAAAAACGACGTTATTTTTTGTTGTATAAAAATGAATAAAGAGAGATTGAATAATACATGGAATTTTTTAAAAACCAAAAATAGTCATACTTCAAAAACCCTTTTGAAGTATGCAAAACAAAATAATATTAATGAAATGACATTTAGAAGAGATCTTCACCTATTAGAAAAGAATGGTTTTGTCAAACTTCACTATGGTTATTTAGAGGTTCTTACTCCAGAATTAGAACTAACTGAAAATATAAAAGTAATCAAATTAGTTAACTTAAATTTAAAAGAACAAATTGCTTTAGAAGCTGTAAAGTTACTAGAAAATAATGACTCAATATTTGTTGGACCAGGAAGTACTTGTGAAGTATTTGTAACTCAAATTAATGTGAGAGTCCAATTGCTTGTAACAAACGGAATTAACGTTCTAAGTAAAGCTTCAAAAAACAATTTTGTAAATACTTTAATTATGGTTGGGGGTAAACTAATTCACAATACAAGTATAATTGCTGGAAGTTCAGCCATTAACCAATTAGATGATTTTGCATTTAAAAAGGCTTTTATAACTGCGCAACACATAGATGAAGATGGCAATGTTTATGTTGATAATCACAGTGAACTAAATTTTATAAAAAAAGTTGTATCCGTTTCTGAAAAGAAATATTTATTAGTTGATTCTACAAAGTATAATTCAAAAGGATTAATTAAAATTTGTAATTTGATGCAATTTGACAAAGTGATAACAAAATAAAGATGAAGTGGACTTTGTCTGAGGATAATAGAAAATGACTTGAAAAACCTAAGATTAAATTTCTTAGGTTTTTTTATAATCTAAAAATTCAGAACTAAGTACGAAACATTAGAATAATATTGGTTAAAAATAAAAAAATACATTTATTACAATGTATCTTATTTTGCTAATTTGTAATTAGCGTCATTTACTTTTGATTTTTAATGGATTCAAGTTTTTCGTTTAACTTTTCAATTTCAAGTTTATAAAATTTTTCTTGTTCGATACTTTTTTGTTCTTGATCTTTTAATTTTGCTTCTTGTTCAGCTTGTTTTCGGTCTTGTTCAGCTTGTTTTCGGTCTTGTTCAATGATTTTTCTTTCTTGTGCTTCTATTTTTTCTAAAAACTCTTGTTTTAATCTCATAAAAGCAAAATCTTTTTTTATTTCAAAATCTTTAATTGCTTTTTCACAATCTTTATTTACATCTTTTAAATTGTATCTTTCTATTTCTCTGGCCACTGTTACGTTCATCCCTCTATTTATCTTTCTAATTACTTTGGTTGTATTTTCATCTTCAAATACTGCCTCTTTTATTTTATCGTTCTATAATAGTTAGAATACAGTGGGTTAAAAATAAAAAAATACATTTAATATAATGTATCTTATTTTGATAATTTGTAATTAGAGTAATTTACTTTTGTTTTTTAATGGATTCAATTTTTTTGTTTAATTCTTCAATTTCAAGTTTATAAAATTTTTCTTGTTCTTTTATTCTTGCTTCTTGTTCAGCAATTTTTCTTTCGTGCGCTTCCGTTTTTTCTAAAAGCTCTTGTTTTAATCTCATAAAAGCAAAATCTTTTTTTGTTTCAAAATCTTTAATTGCTTTTTCACAATCTTTATTTACATCTTTTAAATTGTATCTTTCTATTTCTCTAGCCACTGTTACGTTCATCCCTCTATTTATCTTTCTAATTACTTTGGTTGTATTTTCATCTTCAAATACTGCCTCTTTTATTTTATCACTCAATAATAGTTAGAATCCTGCGGGTTAAAAATAAAAAAATACATTTATTATAATGTATCTTATTTTGATAATTTGTAATTAGAGTAATTTACTTTTGATTTTGAATGGATTCAAGTTTTTTGTTTAACTTTTCAATTTCAAGTTTATAAAATTTTTCTTGCGCTTCCATTTTTTCTAAAAGCTCTTGTTTTAATCTCATAAAAGCAATATCTTTTTTTGTTTCAAAATCTTTAATTGCTTTTTCACAATCTTTATTTACATCTTTTAAATTGTATCTTTCTATTTCTCTAGCCACTGTTACGTTCATCCCTCTATTTATCTTTCTAATTACTTTGGTTGTATTTTCATCTTCAAATACTGCCTCTTTTATTTTATCATTCTATAATAGTTAGAATACAGTGGGTTAAAAATAAAAAAATACATTTATTATAATGTATCTTATTTTGATAATTTGTAATTAGAGTAATTTACTTTTGTTTTTTAATGGATTCAATTTTTTCGTTTAATTTTTCAATTTCAAGTTTATAAAATTTTTCTTGTTCGATACTTTTTTGTTCTTGATCTTTTAATTTTGCTTCTTGTTCAGCTTGTTTTCGGTCTTGTTCAATGATTTTTCTTTCTTGTGCTTCTATTTTTTCTAAAAACTCTTGTTTTAATCTCATAAAAGCAAAATCTTTTTTTATTTCAAAATCTTTAATTGCTTTTTCACAATCTTTATTTACATCTTTTAAATTGTATCTTTCTATTTCTCTAGCCACTGTTACGTTCATCCCTCTATTTATCTTTCTAATTACTTTGGTTGTATTTTCATCTTCAAATACTGCCTCTTTTATTTTATCATTCTATAATAGTTAGAATACAGTGGGTTAAAAATAAAAAAATACATTTAATATAATGTATCTTATTTTGATAATTTGTAATTAGAGTAATTTACTTTTGTTTTTTAATGGATTCAATTTTTTTGTTTAATTCTTCAATTTCAAGTTTATAAAATTTTTCTTGTTCGATACTTTTTTGTTCTTGATCTTTTAATTTTGCTTCTTGTTCAGCTTGTTTTCGGTCTTGTTCAGCTTGTTTTCGGTCTTGTTCAGCTTGTTTTCGGTCTTGTTCAATGATTTTTCTTTCTTGTGCTTCTATTTTTTCTAAAAACTCTTGTTTTAATCTCATAAAAGCAAAATCTTTTTTTATTTCAAAATCTTTAATTGCTTTTTCACAATCTTTATTTACATCTTTTAAATTGTATCTTTCTATTTCTCTAGCCACTGTTACGTTCATCCCTCTATTTATCTTTCTAATTACTTTGGTTGTATTTTCATCTTCAAATACTGCCTCTTTTATTTTATCACGATTAGTTTCATATTCAGGAGAATCGGGTGGAACAGTTTCTTTGATAATAGGAGTAATAGTTTTTTCCTTAAAATTAAACTTTAACCCAACATTAAAAGCAACATCAATCACATGTTCATCTTCAGTAACATTTGTAAAATCTTTAGTATCTTTGAAAGCGTTGATTATTTTTAATAGTTCATTTAAATTATTAACTCTAATTGATTTGGAAGTCTTTGTTGGGTTATTATTTTTTTTAATTTTGTCTTTCATTTTATCACCTCACTATTACTATCGTCATGAAAAGAAATAAAATGTACAAAAAAATGTAACTAATTTTAAAAAAAGTATAAAAAAACTAATGCCTAAGCATTAGTTTTGGTTTTTATAGCCCACATTTTAATTGTGCCCCACAGTTTGCACAAGTAACACATCCAGCTGAATCTATTAAAGTTCCAATTGTACACATTGGACATAAGTCTCCGACATCATTTCCAATTTTTTGTTCTTGTGTAATTTTTTTAGGTACGTCAGTTTCTTGAATTGGTGTCAACTCTTGTTCTTCTTTTAATAAGTGTTCGTCATCTGTGTCAAGTGATAAAACTTGTGTATCACGACTTCCGTCAACATAAACTGTTCCACCTTTTGCTCCGCCTTTGTAAAGTCTTGTATAAATTTTTTCAACTTGTTCAACTTTATATCCTTTAGGTGCATTAACAGTTTTTGATATTGATGAGTCAACTCATCTTTGAATGATACATTGAACATCTGCATGAGCTTCTGGTGCAAGTTCCATTGCACTTACAAAGTAATCAGGTAAAGGTTTGTCTGTATATTCTGGGTTATATTTTAATCATTCTTGAACAATTTTAGCTTTAACTTCCATGAACTTTCCAAGTCTTCCACTTCTAAAGTATGAGAAAGCAAAGTAAGGTTCAAGTCCTGTTGAACATCCAACCATTGTTCCAGTTGAACCTGTTGGTGCAACTGTAATTAGGTGAGAGTTTCTAATTCCTTCATCAAGAATTCCTTGTCTAATGTCTTCTGGCATTTTTTTCAAGAATCCTGATTCAATAAATTTTTCTCTATCTTCTAAGAATGGGAATGATCCTTTTTCTTTTCCAAGTTTAATTGATGTTCTATAAGCTGTTGTTGTTATAGTTTCAAAGATTTTGTCAACAATTTTGTTTCCTTCTTCTGATCCATATTTTACTCCAGCTCAGATTAATAAATCGTGTAATCCCATTACACCAAGTCCAACTCTTCTTTCACCAAGTGCTTGTTGTTTGTTTGGTTCCAAGAAGTATGGAGTTGAGTCAATTACGTTGTCTTGCATTCTCACACAAACAGAAACTGTTTTTGCAAGTTTATCGTAAAGAACTTCTTTAGTTTCTTTATCAACAAAGTTTGCTAAGTTAACTGCTGCTAAGTTACATACTGAGTAAGGTGCTAAAGGTTGTTCACCACAAGGATTTGTAGCAACAACTTTTTGACCATATCCTTTTGCATTTGTCATATCATTTGCAGTATCTAAGAAGAAAATTCCAGGTTCTGCAGAATAAGTTGCACAGAAGTTAATCAAATCTCATAAGTCTTTTGCTCTAATTGATTGATAAACTTTTGATGGATATCTTCTTTTTTCTCATTCGAATACATCCCCTATGTCAGCTCATTTAGTGTCATAGAAATATTTTTGTTCTTTTGTTAAATTTTCTAGATCTGGATATTTTAATTCTCAGTCTAAATCTTTTTCAACTGCTTCCATAAATTTGTGAGAAATTGTAACAGAGATATTTGCACCAGTCATAAATTCTGGGTTAGCAACAACTCATTTTCCTCCCACTTTCAATTTTTCTGCAGCTTCTTTTATAAGTGAAGCGTCAACATTTGTTGGATTTGCAATTACATTTTCATATAATTTTCTTTCAACTTCTGTTAAATATTCAAATCTTAATTTTCTATTTGCTTCTTGACGAATTAATTCACTTGGTGAATTATTTCTTAATCATAATAAGATGTTTGGGTTTTGCATTTTTGAAATAATAAACTCAATTACATCTGGGTGTCAATCAGCTAACATAATCATTTGAGCTCCACGTCTTGAACCACCTTGTTCTATTAAGTGAGTTAATAGAGAAAGGTCATTCAATCAAGACACAGCCCCACTTGAACGACCACCAACACTTTTTGCTGGTGCTCCTTTTGGTCTTAAAGTTGAACCATTTGTTCCAACTCCTCCACCTCTTGACATGATTTCAGTAACTTGCGCTCTATGGTGAGAGATTGCAGCTCTGTCATCTTTAATAAATGGCATTACATAACAGTTAAAGTATGTAACTTCACTACCACTTCCTGCACCGTATAAAACTCTTCCTGCAGGTATAATATTTAATTCACCAAGTTCTCTTGCGAACTCTTTTCCGATTTCATCACGAAGTTCTTCTTTTTCAACTTGTGCTAAGTTGTTACCAACTCTTTTTGCAATTTGTTCAAAGAATAATTCTAATGGTTTTTCTAGTTCATATTTTTGTTTAATAATCAGATTTTCACTGTTTGTTTCTTTTAATAACTCTGGATCTATTGCTCCCAAATATCCTTCGTCAACTTCAATTATATAAGTTCCGTTATCTTTAATTTCTTTTACATAACCAATTCCTCTTGATGGGAAAACTGGGTCTGCTTTAATAGTTGTGATAACTAAATCACCAACTCCTAAAGAAACAAGGTTTTTATCTTTTTGTGAATATCTATCTAGCATAACCATTCTTGAAACACCTTCAAACACCATTTTATCTGAATTTTCAATTGGATAAAGGTGTTTGAAGTATTTATGTATGTCTTCATTGATGTTCTCAATTTGCTTTTGATTGTAAAGCTCTTGCATTATAAATTCCTCCTGTTGATATTTTTTTGATTGCTTAAAAAGCGCCCAATAATAGATATCCACTAATCATTAGCCAATGTGTAAAAGTGGATAACTTTTTTATAATATATGAAAATACGAAAAAATCTAGTACTTGGAAAATTTAATTACCCCCTTTAATAGCCACAAGATAAAACACTTATTTTAAAGTAGATTGGAAAATTAAACCAATAATTTTTTCCATATTAACACTTATAATTTTGGATCAAAAAAACACCATTGTAACATGGTGTTCATATGCGCATATGATATTGTAAATTAACGTTTTGAGAATTGTGGTGCTCTACGTGCTCCGTAAAGTCCGTATTTTTTACGCTCTTTAACACGAGCATCACGAGTCAATAAACCTTTACCTCTTAATTCTGGTTTGTAGTCTTTACTTGCTTCTAATAAAGCTCTTGCAATCCCTAAACGAGCTGCTCCAGCTTGACCTGTAAATCCTCCACCTTTAACTGTAATTTTGATTGAAAAGTCTGATTTTGTACCTGTTGCTTCTAGTGGTTGTTCCATATCTTGAACTAAAGTTGCATATGGGAAGAACTCTAGAGCTGGTTTTCCGTTAACAATTATTTCACCTGTACCTGGAGTTAAGATAACTTGAGCAACTGAAGATTTTCTTCTACCAGTTCCTCTGTACATAACAGTATTTTTATTTGCAGCCATTATTTATTATCTCCTTTTGTGTTTCTTGTTATCACTAAAACTTCAGGGTTTTGTGCTTGGTGAGGGTGTTCAGGACCAGCGTACACGTGTAGTGCACGGTATTGGTTTGAACCTTGTACGTTTTTAGGTAACATTAATCTTACAGCTCTTTCAATGATTCTTTCAGGGAATAGTGCACGTTGTGTTTTAACGTTTCTTGATTTTAATCCCCCTGGGTGCATTGAGTGGTGGTAGTAGTTTTTATCAGATTCTTTTTTTCCTGTTAAAACTACTTTTTCAGCATTAACAATAATAACGTGGTCACCGTTGTTAATGTGTGGTGTAAATGTTGGTTTATGTTTTCCTCTTAAAACTTTTGCAACTTCAGTTGATAAACGTCCTAAAATTGCGTCAGTAGCGTCAACTACATATCATTTTTTAGCAATATCTGCTGTTTTAATAAGTGTAGTTTGTTTCATGTGCTTTTTCTCCTTCGCTTCCGGGGCTTGTGAGTAAGCAAATATATTATATATTAAAAAATAGGTTTAGGACAAGGGTTTATGATTTTTTTAAATAAAAAAGTGAATAATAAGCATTATGTCCTAAAAAAATAAAAAAATATTGCTTGTTAGATTTAGCTGCAAATCACATAAACTTAAAATATTTCAAGCTAAAATAGTACAATTTTTGCTTTAAAATATGCACTCGAGTTTCTTCTATTGAATCAAAGAAGTTTAAATTATCATAACTATATTTAATTCTTGTGAGTTCTGTATTAATATAAATCCATAAGTTCTTTCTTTTACTGTTTTTCGGTCAAAAATCTTTTAACTTTTGTAAACAATTTTATAATTTTCTTAATTTATTTTATACACAACAGCGACTCAATTAAACAAAAAGAAGATTTATCATCTTCTTTTCTTTTTTTATTCTTTATCAAAATCACTTCTGTTAAAGTAAATACCTGGATCACCATTTTCTTTTGGTTTTGCTATAAAGAATCTTTCAAAGTTTTCTCCTTCTTCAGGTTTAAGATTTCAAATAAAGGAATCTTGATATACTCTAACTTCTAAATAACCAAATTCTTGAAATGTTAAAATTGTATCCATTTCATATGCATTTCAAATTGTAAAAGCAGATTTTTTTCATCTCCTACATTTTTATAGTCATTAAAAATTAAGGGATTAATTTTTTCTTCCACTGCAGAGTTTAACCCTCCGGTGTAACTTCCTTCGTTATAAACTACATTAAAAATGTTTTTTTCATTCTTATCTTTAATGTCATAATTATATTCTCGATTTCTTTCATAACTTTGCGTTGCGCTATCTATGTAATCGCGAACGTCTTCAAAATTATATGTCATAAAAGTTATTAACGTTTTTGTATAAATTTCTTCTAATTTTTTACCACTTAAACCTTTTAAATCATTATTATAAATATAAGCCGATGTTAGCGTATGATTTTTTAAATTTGCTTTTAAGTAATCAATTGCACTGTCAAATTTTTGGATTTCATAGTCTTGTCATCAAAAAGTTTCTTCAGGTTCTGGTTCAGATGGAACATTATGTTTTGGATCTTCGCACGAAACCGCCAAACTAGTTGGGACCGTTAACACTGTAGCGCTTAGTAATTTTAATAATATTTTTTTCATTTTTAATCTCCTTTGTTTATTAGCGTAAAAATTTTGCTAACAACTTCTTTCATTTCTTCTTCTGTTGACCAGTAGAATGTTATTAATTCTTTTCCAGTATTGTAAACATAAACTCTTCTACTTCTGTAAATGGTTTTTACACCTGTTATGAGATTTATATTATTTTTATATGCATTTAATGCATTTTCATAATTATTGAAATAAAGTGTTCTATTTTCAAATGAGAAACTATATACATTATATTTTCCATTTGAAATTAAATCATCAAAGTTAGTATATTCGTTTTCTAAATTATTCAACTCTTTTTTGTTTATAAAGTTTTCTTTTACATTTATTGTCGAAGTTAAATAACTTAAAGCATTTTCTTCGTTATAATCTTCAGATATTATTTCTCCATTTGGATTATATAAGTAAAACTTTTTATAAAGTATTGGTGATTGTTTGTCAAATTGTATTTTTTTAGCACCTTCAATGGTTGTAGATATATTTACACCTATATTATCAATAAAGGTGTAAGGTGTTGAACCTGAATCTGATATAAACCATCAAGCATTTAGGATATTATCTCCTTCACTTGGATAGTCCAAATACGTAAAGTTATTTTTTCACTTGTTTTTTATTTGTTTCTATATTCTTTCATTCCTCTTCTTTTTTTCCTTTCTTATTCATTTTTATATTAACAAATTCTAAAATTAATTTCCATTTATTTATTTGATTTTAGAAATAAATTTATTTGTTTTCACAATCTCTTTCTTCTATCCAAATTTTTGCATCCAGATTTTCAATTATCTTTTTTAAAATAAGGGTATTTATATTAGATTTAATACTATTATAAGAACACTGAAAAATAAACTAATAGTCAAGAATAAATTGCTTTAAGGTTCAAAAAAACAAACGTTCCTCATGATCATTCAAATGCAATTTTTTTTATTCTTATATTTTGATACATAGTTACTTATTATTAAGAAATAAAAAAATAAAACAGTTTGAACATCTAAAATAAAATTGACAATAAAAAGATACTTTTATTGTTAATTTTATTAATAGGTGTTCTTTTACTATGGCAAAACAATATACAAAAGATGAAAAACTTAACATTTTAAAAGAGTGTGTGGATGCTTCAATAACAAATGTATCTGTAAATTTGACCTGAGCCCTTCGACAATTAAACGTTGAAGAAGAGAATTTAAGGAAGAAGGAGAAGGTGCCCTTGAATGAGGGAGAGGTTCAAGTGCAAAAAGTCACGAAAAAAAATTCAAAAATCAAGATTGAATTTTAAAAGAACCTGATGACATGAATATTGATGAACTTAAAGAAACTTTAAGAATGGAGAGAGTGCTAAAAAAGTATTTGGCGAAGACAACTGGAGAAAAGTGCTTCGCCATTTTAGAGTTAAAAAACCTATTTTCCTTACAAAGTCTTTGTTTATATCTTGGAGTTTCTAGACAAGGTTTTTATGATTGATTAAATAGCAGTAAACCAAAATACAAAAACTTGGATAATGAGGTTGCCGATCTCATAAATAAACTTTATTTTAAATTTAAAAGAAAATATGGATATCAAATGCTTACATTATTTCTTAACAAGTATTTTGGAAAAAATTTAAAACCATGAGTGGTATATAGGTATATGAAAATATTAAAAATCATAGCTGTTAGAATAAAAAAGTGTCTGATAACGACAAGTCTGGACCGTTAAGATATCCAAATTTATTAAACAGAAATTTTGAATCAAATAAATTGAATGAAAAATAAAAAACAGATGTTACTTAGATAAAAACTTCCACTGGAGTTGCTTACTTATCTGCGATAAAAGATCTTACAAGTTCAGAAATTGTAGATTGAAAGCTTTCAAGAAACCCGAACAACGAATTATCTCATGGCAATTTATTGTCTGCTATTAAAAAAAGAGGAGTTCCAAAGTTAATGCATTCAGACCAAGGTGGTCCATATACTAACGATACGTGAAAAGAAATTTGTGGTTCAAACGGTATAAGAATATCAATGTCTAAAAGAGGGAATTCGCCCGACAACTGGTCTTGTGAATCATTCTTTAGTAGCATAAAAAATGAATGCATTTACACCTACAAAGTTTCTCAACTCAATTTTTCAAATATATATAAGATAATTTTTGACTATATAGAATTTTACAATTATGTAAGAACTAGATTAAAAGATAAAAAAACTCCATACGAAATTCGTATGGAGAAAGTCTCACTTTAATGTCAATTTTAGTTAACAACTTCATATAGTCTTTTTTTGTTAACTTTTAATTCATTCATTTACATTAGATGTTCCAAATGGGTTAGTTTTGATTCAATCTAACAATTGTGATCAATAAGCTTGTATTAATTTATAAAGATCCTTATAAGACTCAGAAGGTTGGTACTCAGCAATGTTTGTGTTTTCTTCTATAAGTTCATCTTCAAAAAACTTAATGCTATCAAATTCTGGTGAATGTTTGGTAAAAGTTTTATAATTTTCCTCTGTCGCTTTATCGGAATATATTAAGAACTGCATTTCTTTAAAATAATAAGCATTCATAAGTGGATACATAAACATAAATTCTTGGAATTTTTCAACTTCTACCAACTGTTTATAAGCTTCATTTATTTCTTCATCTGTTGAATCCTTACTATATATGATGTCAAATGATTCTTTATATTCTTCCCTTAAAAACTTGTACAGTTCTCCATATTTTTCTCCCATCTTAGATGCAACTTCATCTAACTCCTTAAACATTACACCCTTTGAAACTTGTTCTGGTATTATAGCAAACTTATGAATTTGCTTGTCTTCGTTTGGGCTATCGCCACATGCTACAACTGTAGCCCCTGTTGAAACAACAAGATTTGCTGCTCCTAAAAAACTTAGTAATTTTTTCATTTTTTCTTTCTCCGTATTCCTACAAAAGAATTTTAGCAAAAACAAGAAATAATTTCTATAATAAATAATAATTATATTATTTTTTCCAGCAATATACAACACTTTTTAAAGAAAATAAAAAAACTAGGTAGAACCTAGTTTTGTGACTATTTAAGTAACTTTCAATTATTATTAACCTTTCCCTTATCACTCAAAGAGCTTATCCAAAAAAGCTTAAGCAATAGCTGCCAGTTACTTTGTTAAAAATGACGTTATTTAACTTTCCTATTAAAATAGCCACAAATAAATAATACACTCTTTAAATGCAAAATGCAAATAACTGGTTTTTAACTTTAATTACTAAATGACATTAACTGTAAATGTTAGAACTTTAAAGTAGTTTTTAACACCCTCTTTGTCAGTTCCTCTTTGTTGAAATTTAACAGAATACGTTTTTCCTTTTTTAGGTTCAGTTATTGCAAAAATAGCTCAATCTCCTTGAATAAATGCAACAGAGAAATCATTTTCAAACTCCTTATATATAACCAATTGAGGTCTGCTGTTAAGCACTTTAGCCCTGTAATTAAACCATTTATTTTCTTCACCTTCTAAAACCTTATATTCTATAGGTTTAATTATTTCTTGATTAGTATCTTTGTCAAGTAAAGCTACATCATCTGGACATATTATTAAGGTTTGTATACCGATAGGGAATTTGTAATTCTTTGGTACTATCCTAATTATTAAATAAATTGGTTTAGTCAATTTTTCATCAGTTTGATAAATTAATTTAATATCTTTACCATCATTTAAAAATTGAGCTTTTAAATTTTTATCAGAACTTTCAATTGCTTCAACCCCTTGTACTTCATCGTTATTTTCTACACTTCACAAGAATTCAGTGTTTTCTGGATAAATAAAATCTTGAACTGAATCATCTTTTAAAATAACTTCTAGTCCAGTGTTTTGACTATTACTTACTTTTATTTCATTTCCCCAAAAACCTTCACCATTAATTGGTTTGGCTCTTAAATAAATAGTTTTTTCAAAATTAGAGTGTTTGGTAATTACTTTAACTTCATTATCTTCAACATACACCTTAACCAAATCAGAATCTATTTGTTGTTTGAAATCTTCAAAAGGATCCAAAGAAAATTCTAATTGTTCCAAATCTGACATGTTTGAAACTTTTATAGCACTTTGGTCACCACTATTTGTGTTTAAAGCAACTTTATCTAAATAGATACTTTCCTTCATTACACCATAGTTAATATTTATTGTAGATTGGCTACCCAATACAGACATATCCCCTCATTTATCATTTCATCATTCAAAAACCTCTACCCTGTATTGTCTTTCATATCTATTGACAATTCCTAAATCATTTAGATTTACATAAACTAAATTTTTTGAACCTTTTTTATCTTTATCTAAAGTAGCTTTAAATTTACCAAATGAATACTCTTCTACAAAACCTTTAAAAGCTTCTTCAACTTCTTGTTCATTAACAAATAATTTTTTAGATCTTCTATAACTTGATTTAATGTGAATAAAAAAATCTTTTCATTTTCCAGTTAAAGAAACCACTTCACAAGACACAACATTTACTGCCAATGGAGAAACTATAGAAAGTCCCCCTAAAAATGCAATTAACTTTTTCATACAAAATTACCCCCGACTGTATTTCTATGATTGCTAATTTATATAATATAATTATAAACGTTTTTATCAAAAAAACAAAAAGTCCACGTTAGTGGACTTTTAGTATTGAATATTATATAAAGTTAAACCTTTAGCTTCTGCCATAAAAGGTAATTTTTCACGCTTACAATTCAAAACATCTTTTACTGTGTTTAAATCTGTTTTTCCTGTAGCATAAGCTAAAGCAGCACCCATCATCATTCTGATTTGATATCTAATAAAGCCTTTTGCTTTAAAAACTATTTTTACCAACTCACCAATTGTTACAATTTTTATTTCATCAACTATTCTTTTTGACTCTATAATATTAAATTCTTCACCTTTTAATCCAGAAAAGTTTTTAAAATCATGATAGCCAACAAAAAGTTCTAAACAATCTGTTAGTTTATCTAAATCTATATGGTATTTTGGTTTAAATCAGTAACGATTTTTAAATACATCATCATCTCCAAAATTTAAATTATAATGATAAGTTTTTTGAATACAGTTTCTTACACGATAACTTTGTTCTATTTCTTTTGCATTTTTTATATTTATCCCAAGTGGTAATGCATTATTTAATGCTTTTAAAAAACCTGGTAGATTTGGTTTAAAATCCAACTCCACTCAGGCTTTTTGATCATTTGCATGAACTCCAGAATCTGTTTTGCTAGCACCCACAACTCTAAAGGTAGAATTTCTAGCCACTCTTGATAAAGCGCTTTCAATTTCTCCTTGAATAGTTGATTGTCCTTTTTGTTTGGCTCAACCGCAAAAATCAGTTCCGTCATATTCAATTGTAAATAAGTAATAGTTCATTAAATGTTTAAGATAGCATCAATTCTTGGGATTTGAATTTGACTTAATACATTAATATAAGGATAACAGAATAAAGATACTGCAATTGCCATATAGAATGCAAATACTACTCAGTCAACAAATCTAAATTTAACTTGTCTGTATCTTGTTCTTTTAGCATGAGGGTCGTAACCCCTTGAATCCATAGCATATGCTAAGTCTTCTGCTTTTTGGAAAGCAGAAACTAAAAGTGGAATTATTAAGGAAGTCATAGATTTTATTTTATCCTTCATCTTACCGTTTTTAAAGTCAATTCCTCTTGAAGATTGTGCTTTCATAATTCTTCCAGCTTCATCAATTAAAGTTGGTATCATTCTTAAAGCAATAGAAATAATTGTTGAGAAAATATAAACTGGTATTCCTATTAGTTTTAAAGGTCATAATAAATCTTCAATTGCTAAAGTTAACTCTAAAGGTTGAGTTGTTCCAGTTAATATTGTTGTTAAAGTAATCATAAAGAAGATTCTCATTGTCATGTATATAGCTCTATAAAAAGCTTGTTCTGAAAATCAAAGGAATTTTCAGTTTAATACATAACCAAATTGAGTAGTTTCTACTCATCTAGCACCACTTCCCAAATCATTTCATTGATCTGGTTGAACAGTTGGTTTTAACATAAGAATATTTATAAGTATTAGCATAAAAAAGATAAGTGAAATTGGTGTAAATAATTTAATAAGCATTTTGAAACTAAGTTTACTAATTGAAAACATTACTAAAATTGATGTTCCAATTAATGCAAAACCTGTAAATCCTATTGGGAAAAATACAGCCACAATTAAACTTATTATCATAAACAATTTAACTCTTGGGTCCATTTTATGAATCAAAGAGTTATAGGGCATGTATCTACCAAATACCATTCTCATATTTATTCCAACTTCCTATTTTTTATTTTCTTTAATGACTTGCGCCATTTCTTTAACATTTCTAAACTTATGTTTAGTAATATCTATACCTTTTTCTTTTAATTTATATGCTAATTTGTATAATTTTGGAGGTTCTATTTCAATTTTTTTCAATAATTCTTCATTACCAAAAATTTCAAATGGATCTCCTACGGCAATAATTCTTCCTTTATGCATAACAATAACTTCGTCTGCAATTTGTAAAACATGATCCATGTTGTGAGTTACAATTATTATTCTTTTTTGTTTTTCTTTATTTAAATTATAGAAGAGATTCATAAAATCTTCTTCTCCTTGCGGGTCCAATCCACCAGTAGGTTCATCAAGAACTAATGTGTTTCCATCCATTGCAACAATTCCTGCAATAGCAACACGTCTTTTTTGACCCCCACTTAAATCAAATGGACTTCTTTTGGCATAATCTTCTGGTAAATCAACCATTCTTAAAAGTTCTGGTATTCTTTTAAATGTGTCTTCTTTTTCTGCACCAAGATTTATAGGTCCAAAAGCAATATCTTTTTCAATTGTGTCCTGGAATAATTGATATTCAGGAAATTGGAATACCAGTCCAATTTCTCTTCTCAAATCTTTTACTTCATTGATTTTTTTCATTGAAGCAAAGATAGGATAATTACCAACAATTGTTCTTCCAGTTTCTGTCACCATTAATCCATTAGTAAGTTGGATTAATGTTGATTTACCACTACCTGTCATTCCAATAACAGCTGTGATTTTTCCTTTTTTTATTGTTATATCTGTTCCATCTAATGCTCTAAATTCAAAGGGTGTACCTTTTGCATATGTATAAGAAACGTTTTCAAAATGGATATCTCCAGTGAAATCAAATTCTGCTGATTGAGCTTTTTTTAGCATTTTTTTATAATGTTTATTTACTGATGGTGTTTTTTCATCAATATTTAAGTATCATTCTTTTGCTTTTTCTACTCTTTGTGCACTATTTTTTTTACTTTCAGCTTTAAATGCTTCAAATTCTTTTTTAAAAACTTTTTGATTTGGCTTATCTGCTTTGATTATTTTAACTATTTCACTATGTCTTTTTTTTCTTTTTTTAGTTTCTTTGCGTTGAATCTCTGCAAGTTCTTTCATATGAGCTTTTTGTTTTGCTTTTTCAACTTTTTTAGCAATAACAAGTTCTGCTCTTTTTTCTGCAGGTGTTTGACTTATTTTTGACATATTTTATTCACCAACTCTTCCAAACTATCACTGTGATCTAGTTTTATTCCAACATCAGCTAAAGCCTCTTCAACTTGAGCTACAAAAGGAATGTCCAAGTGTATTGAACGTAAGAAGTCTTTATCTGCCAAGATTTCTTTTGGTGTACCAAATTTTACAAGTTCACCTTTGTTCATAACCATAACTTTATCTGCATTTAAAATCTCATCCATGTCATGAGTGATTGAGAAAATAGTTTTTTGACGAGTGTTTTTTAACTCAACCATAATGTTTTTAACTTCACTTTTTCCTTTTGGATCAAGCATACTTGTAGCTTCATCGAAAATCAAAATATCTGGTGATAAAGCTAATGCAGAAGCAATTGCAACACGTTGTTTTTGACCTCCACTAAGCATTAATGGTTCGTGGTCTAAGAAATCAAACATGTTAACTTTTTTTGCAGCATTTTCAATAATTTTACCCATTTTTGATGGTTCAATTCTTCTGTTTTCAAGTCCAAAAGCAATATCATCTCTAACAGTAGAACCAATAAATTGGTTATCTGGGTTTTGGAAAACAATACCTAAGAATTTTCTTACAATATTGATGTTACTTGAGGTAACCTTATTTCCATAAACTTCCATTGAACCACTTGTCGGTCTAAGAACTCCAATTATTAATTTTGATAGAGTTGATTTACCACTACCATTATGTCCAATGATTGTTACATATTCTCCGTGATTTACTTCAACGCTAACTCCGTTAACTGCAAAAGGAAAATCTTCTTTATATTTAAATTTGATGTCTTTTAGTTTAAGAGCTGTATTGTTTAATTTTGATAACTCTCCACCATGACCTCTATCTTTAACTGCTATTTTAGCTTCTTTCAATAAAAACTGAGCTAATTTTAGTTCTTCAAATAGTTTTCAATATTCGTCGCTGCCTTTTTTAGTTTGTCCTAAGTTCTGTTGTGCTTTTTTTACGTTTTCCACAAATTTAGAAATATTTGCAATTGATTTAAATTCTTGTTTCATTGCTTTATATTCATTATCACATTTTATTACATAATCTTTTTCCACTTCTCTTTTAGAATATTTTGATTTTGCAATAATCGAAATTTGACTAGAACGAACTAATTTATCGTTATATTCATTAAGTAACAACTTAAATTCATTTAAATCTTCAGTTGTTAGTAATACATGTTTTTCCATTTATAACTAGTCCTCTCATACTATAAAATTATACCAAATATCATAATGAAAACTTTTTTTATTTACACCTAAATTATAAAAAATATAAATAAAAAAAGACATAAATGTCTTTTAAATAAGGTTATGAGCTCTTAAAATAGCTGTTAATCTTTCAACTTCAGCTTCAAGTTCAGCAATTCTTTTTTCGTACATCACTATTATTGCCGCTTGGTCTGCAAGTTTTTTCTCATACATAGCTGCTTGGTCTGCAAGTTTTTTTTCGTACATATCTTTTTGATCAGCAAATTTTTTCTCATATTTTTGAGCTTGTTCAGCCAATTTTTTTTCAATTAATGCTTCTATCATTGCTCAATCTTGAATATCAGCTTCTTTGATTTCATTAAACAAGTAATTTTTAGTGGTGTTTCTCACGGTACTTTTCAATTTTACATTTCCTTTCTTTAATTTTTCATTACTATTTAATACCAATGCTATTTTATCATATAATTCTTTGCCCTCTGGGCTGTTTCTATCTAATATGATTTCTGTAAATGGTCTGACTTCTTTGCTAGAAACTAAGACACCAGTGATAAATAGGTAAGCTTTCACTACGTCTTTTTCGTCTTTTGACATTATTTCACCTCCAATATAACCATCGTCATACTTTTGAAAAAAATGTACAAAAAAATAAAAAAACTTAAAAGTTTTCTTTCAAGTTTTTTAAAAATCAAAATATTAAATTTTGTTTTTGCAATCACCAGTTGTTGAGTACTCTTTTAAATTCTCAAAACTAGTTTCTACCATGTTTTTTACAGCTTCATCTGTAAAACTTCCAATATGTGGAGTAAATAAAACTCTTGGTTTTAAGTTGTATAGTTTTTCATATACATCATTTGGTAATGCTCCATCATGTTTTTTGAAGAATACTTGTCCTTCATTTTCTAAAGTATCAAGAGCTACTTGTCTTACTTTTCCACTTACAAGAGCATCATATAAATCTTGGTGATTTATTAATTCTCCTCTAGCGGCATTAACAATTACAAGACCATCTTGTGCTTTAGATAATAATTCTTTGTTAATCATGTGATCATTTTGACCTTTGATATATGGAGTGTGAAGTGAAATTAAATCTGATTTAGAAATTAAATCTTCTAAAGTAGTGTATTCAATAACTCCTTCTGCGTTTGGATTTGGGTATGGGTCATAACCAATAACTTTTGCTCCCATTCCTTTTCAAGCTTTAGCGGCTTCAAAACCAATTCTTCCAGTTCCAATGATACCAATTGTAGATAATCTAACTTCTTTTGCAAACATATTTGAGTCTACTGTAAAGTCTTTTTTATCCATTTTGTCATACATGTAAATTACATTTCTTAACATTCCAAGTCCCATTGAAAATGCAAGTTCACTTACAGCGTTAGGTGAGTAAAATGGAACGTAAGCCAATTTAAATCCTAACTCTTTTGCAGCTTCCACATCAATGTGATTAGTACCAACAGTTCTTGTGAACATGTATTCGATACCATAGCTTTTCATTTTTTCTAGGTTAACTTTGTCAGCTGCACAGTTTGCTCTAAGCAAAACAGCATCATGCCCTTTTGTTACTTCTACATTGTCGTGAGTTAATAACTCAGGCAATAGAGTCATTTCAAAACCAAATTTTTCATTTACTTTTTCAAAAATTGGTTTTTCTACATCTCTAACTCCAAAACATATAATTTTCATAAATGTATACCTCTATTTATTTTCTACTATCCAAAGATAGGTAGTGCTCCAACTGCTGTTACAATAACAACTCAAACTGGTAATGTAACAACTGAAAGTAATGTTGAAAGTGATGTTAAGTTTGAAGCTTCTTTAGCTCCTTTTTCATAGGAAATTGCATAAGCTACAACTACATTAGCTGGAGGTGCCGCTGTCATAATTACCATTACAGACATTGCTGTTTTTCCAATGATAGTTGTACCCTCATCTACGATTAATGATCCTATTCCTGCTACACCACAAATTAAAATTAATATAATTGCAGGTGCTACTAATACTTTAATTGAAGCTGCATATCAAAGTTTTTTATCTTTCATAGCTTCTTTAATATTACCTTTAGCCATTGTCATACCAATTGCCAATCAAGCAAGTGGAGTACAAATTGCAGCTAATGCATTTAAAATGGTTGCTGAAGGTGGGAATAGTTTATCTATTCTTAATGGTGAATAATAAACTGTATCTACATAAGAAATGCTTCCTTCGTAGACATTATTATTAGCATCTACACCAATCACTCCTGATTTAGTTTTAGTTTCAACAACAGCAAGTACATCAATACCTGGAATTAATTGTGTTACTCAAATGATTAATCCAACAAATGTTGCAATTAAAATTGGGTTAACAAAGATGTTTTTTAAAGCTTGTTTTTTTACTTTTTTACTCTGTGCTAAATCCTCAACTGTCATTTCAGATTTTTTTATTTTTGCTACAACATTCCCATTGTTTGTTGCAGCCATTGGTTTTTTACTCATTATCATAAATGCCAATGAGTATAAGAACACTCTATACGGAACATTAAAAATATTTGCCGGAATTTTTGCATCTCCATAAATCGCAGTTACAATTGGTGTTCCAAAGAAAGTTGTTGATGCAAGTGCTATACACATTGCAAAAGTATCTTGTAAATCCTTATCATATTTTAGGAAAAAATATTTTGAGATAAGCATCATTAAAGCATAAAATGCAAAACCAATTAATAAAACCGCTAATTGGTCAATTAAATCTTTAACTGTTATGTTTGTTAGGAAACCACTTAATGCTAAAGAAGGAAGTCCTACAACCATTACCACTTTAATAAAAACTTTATCTCAGTCTTTGTTTAAAATATTTTTTAAAGTTAGGAAGAACCCTAACCCAATAACAGAAATTGTTGCGATGATAGCCGATCACATTCCTCATCCACCTAAAGTTTCTTTAAGTGCATCACCAATTTCTGAACCTACACTGTATAAATTCATATTTTGAATTACCTCTCTATATTTTGTTAAATTTTACTAAATTATTATAACTTTTTTTTATAAAAAAATAGTGAAAAAAAGTACCATAATATGTCTTTTAAAGGTCAATTATTCTATCAAACAACCCTAAATAATATCCGTCTAATTTGTGACTTACCATAATTACAGTTTTATGTTTATCTTTTAAGAAAATATCTAAAACTTTTTTGGCATTTTCCTGGTCCAGGGCTGAAATTATTTCATCAACAAAGTATCAATCTTTATTGGAAATCAAAGATCTTATAATTGAAAGTCTTTGTCTTTCTCCTCCAGATAATGTCAAAGCATTATCTGCAATTTGAGTTTCTAGACCGTGAGGTAATTCTTTTAAGAATTTACCTAGACCTACCATTTCAAAATATTTTTCGATTTCTTTTTGACTCAATTCTTGGTTAGCTACATTAATGTTTTCTAAAATACTTCCCTTGTTCAAAATACTATCTTGACTTATAAAAGCTACTTTATCTCTTAAATCAACATTATGAACTAAAATATTATTCAAGAAAATGGTTCCACTATCAAGTCCAACGGGGTTGAATAAATGTTTGATAAGCATAGTTTTACCACTACCACTTTCTCCTCTAACCAAAACTTTTTCACCTTCACGAATTTTAAGGTTGAAATTTTTTAATGATTTATTATTTTCTTCACCATATTTAAATGCTAAATTTTTATACTCAATTTTATGTATGTGATGTATTCTTGTTTTATGATAATCATCATGTGCAAGTTTTTTATAGTCTTGTTTTATTACTTTATCGTGTGCCAATATTTTGGTAAATGCCACAATACTGTCATTACCAAAAAACACATAAGTAGCTCCAATTGTGTTTAAAGTTGCAATAATACCAGTTCCTTCTAAGAAATTTAAATATCTATAATAACTAAAAATAATAACCATAGAAACTTGTCCAAAAACTAGAACTGATCTGTTTAGGAATTTATTCAAAGACATAACGTTTTTCATATCTTTGTTTTTTTTCTCCAAAACTCTAGAACCCTCTGTCATTTGGTCGACAAGTTTTTCAGTAATATTTAAACTTCAAAATGTTCAATATGAATTGAAGGCATCCTTTGCATGTTGTAAAAAATTATCATTTTCGAAGTTTGCAACTTCAACTGCTTTTTGGTTTTTTTTCGTCATAATCATAGGAACTACAACAACAAAAACCGAAAAGCATAAAACAGTTACCAGAGAAAGTCAACTAATGTAAATTAATAACGCAAAACTTGCACAAATTCCTAATAAGCTTTTTGTTAATAAAAATGTATTTCTAAAATAATTTCTCTCTAGTAAATTTATTTTGGTAGCACTCAAGTTTAGAAATTGTCCTGAATCTATTTTTAAATCATATTTATCTCTAAAGATATTGTAAGCAACAATATCTCTTAATAAAGTGTTTAGAATTTCTAAAGAATGATTCAAAATTAGTTCCCCAACAAATTCTGATATTAAATGTATTACAAGAAAAATGCAGGCACAAATTGAAGCTATCAAAAAGATTTGATAGTCCCCTTCAATTGCTTTGTTTATAATATAGGAAAAAGAATAGGCCATTGCAAGATAACTCACATTTCCTATTAGGGTTAATATAGTATATACAAAATAATTAATCCACACTCTCCTTGTAAAATATTTCATACTCTTTCACCTATACTTTTATTATATATAAAAATAAAAAAATACCCATTTGGGTATTATTTATTTGGTCTTAAACTAGCTCAATGATACACATTGGAGCATTATCACCACGACGGTTATCAAGTTTTAAAATTCTTGTGTATCCACCGTTTCTTGTTTTAAATCTTTTTCCTAAAGTATTAAACAATTTTTGTAATGCTGTTTCTTTTTCAGATGCATCGATGTGTCTTAATCATGCAGAAGCTTGTCTTCTTGCGTGTAAGTCACCGCGTTTTGCAAGTGTAATCATTTTATCAAAGTGCTTTCTTAACTCTTTAGCTCTAGTTTCAGTAATTTCTAATTTTTCTGAAATGATAAGTTCTGTTGTTAAGTTTCTCATTAAAGCGACTCTTCAAGCTGTGTTTTTTCCTTGTTTTTGTATGTATGACATATTCAACTACACCTCTTTCTAGTCTTGTTTAAAAGTTAGTCCTAATTGAACAACTTTATCTTTGATTTCTTTTAGTGATTTTCTTCCCAAGTTTCTAATTTCTTGGATTTCATCTTCAGTACGTGAAACTAGATCACGTAAAGTGTTGATATTTGCTCTTTTTAAACAATTTAAACTTCTTTGTGTGAAGTCTAAGTCTTCAATTAATCTATCTAATTCTTTTTCATCTTCTTCACTTGTTACACCAATTATACTTAGTTCATTAATTTCGTCGTTTAAGTTTACAAAGAATTGTAAATGTTCAACTAAAATTTTTGAAGCAGTTGCTACAGCATCGCTAGCTGTAATTGTTCCATCAGTTTCAACTTGTAAAATTAATTTTTCTAAGTCAACTGATTTTCCAATTTTTGTTGCATCAACTTCATATGAAACTCTAACAATTGGTGAATAGTTTGAATCGATTGTTATTGCATCAGCAGTTAATTTTTCTTTTTTATTGTCTTTAAAAGATCTGTACCCTCTAGAGTTTTTTGCAAACATTACTAGGTCTAAAACCCCTCCATCAGCTACTGTACAAATTTCTAAATCTTTGTTTACAATTTCTACACCTGTTGGAACTTCAATGTCTCCTGCAGTTACAACACCTTCAGTTGTTGTTTTAATTGCTATTTCAACAACTTCGTCGTCTGCAAATATTTTTGAATCAATTCTTAATGCTAATTTTTTTAGGTTTAAGATTATTCTACTTACATTTTCAACAATCCCAGGGATTGATGTAAATTCATGAGCTGCTCCAGCAATTTTGATTGCATAAACCGCTGCACCTGGTGTTGAACTTAATAAAGTTCTTCTTATAGCATTACCTAAAGTAATACCAAAACCTCTTTCCAAAGGTTCTACTTTGAATTCCCCATAATTTCTGTTTTTTTCTTCTTTTAATAAAGTAAATTCGGGTCTTGCGAATTGTTTCATTAAATTATACTAACCTCTTGGGCGTTTTCTAGGACGCACACCATTATGAGGAATTGGTGTTGTGTCTTTGATTGATGTAATTTCAAGTCCGATACCTTGTAAGCTTCTTACAGCAGCATCTCTACCTGGACCAGGACCTTTAACTTCAACAGAGATTGTTCTAACCCCGTTATCCATTGCCCCTTTTCCTGCAGCTTCTGCGATCATTTGAGCTGCATATGGTGTTGATTTTTTGCTTCCTTTGAAACCTAAAGCTCCAGCACTTGATCATGATAATACATTACCTTGTTCATCTGAAACAGTAACGATTGTGTTATTGAAAGTTGAGTGAATGTGAGCTATACCTTTAGCAATATTTTTTTTAACTTTTTTACGGTTATTTTGTTGTTTATGATTTGCCATTTGTTCTAACTCCTAACTATTTTTTCTTGTTAGCTACAGTTTTTCTAGGACCTTTTCTAGTACGAGCGTTAGTCTTAGTAGATTGCCCTCTTACTGTAAGTCCTTTTCTGTGTCTCATTCCTCTGTAACTTCCAATTTCCATTAATCTTTTAATGTTTAATGCTGTTTCTCTTCTTAAATCTCCCTCAGTTTTAATTTTTGAAATTTCTTGAGAGAGTGTTTTTATATTATCTTCTGATAAATCTTTAACTCTGATATCTTCGCTAACGTTTGCAGCTTCTAAGATTTTTTGTGATGTCGATAAACCAATACCATAAATGTAAGTTAGAGCGATAACTACTCTTTTTTCATTAGGTATTTCTACCCCATTAATACGAGCCATTATTCATTTCCTTTCTAAATAAAATTAAAATATGTATTTAAAATTATTAATTAACCTTGACGTTGTTTATGTTTTGGTTGTTCACAAATAATCATTACACGGCCTTTACGTCTAATTACACGACATTTGTCGCATATTTTTTTGACAGATGATCTTACTTTCATCTTTCTAACCTCCTGATTTTTGTTTCTAAATTAATTTATAAAATTAAATTACTATTTACCACCTTTAAAGCGGTATGTAATTCTTCCACGCGTTGGATCATATGGTGAAATTGCCACAGTTACTTTGTCACCTGGTAAGATGCGAATGTAATTCATACGGATTTTACCAGACACGTGGGCGTCTATAACTATTTCGTTTTCTAATTTCACCTTGAATGTAGCATTAGGTAAAACCTCAAGCACAGTTCCTTCAACTTCTAAATAATCTTCTTTTGCCATTATTTAATTTCCTCCTCTGGTTTATGTAATGTTAATATTTCTGGATCTCCATTTGTAACCAAAATTGTATGTTCAAAGTGAGCTGTCATGCTACCATCAGCAGATGATACTGTTCAATCATCATCGCCTACCACGGTTTTTGCAGTACCTATTTGTACCATTGGTTCAATGCAAATTGTCATTCCAGGAATTAATCTCATTCCTGTATCTTTTACTCCTACATTAGGAACAAAAGGGTCTTCGTGCATTTCTACCCCAATACCGTGACCTGAATAATCTGTTGGCAATTGAAAACCATTTTCTTCAACATAAGTTTGAACAGCAGAAGAAATGGTTCCGATGCGCACACCGGCTCTTACCTGTTCAATCGCCAAATATAGTGACTTTTCAGTCACCTCTACAAGTTTATCATACTTTTTATCAAATTTGTCACCACAAATTAAAGTAAATGCAGAATCTGCATGATAGCCATCAAAAATGCACCCGGCATCAATTGAAACAATATCACCCTCTTGAATTACTCTATTTTGAGGAATTCCGTGGATCAATTGTTCATTGATTGAGATGCAAATATGTGCTGGATAACCGTAATAGTTTTTGAAATTACTTTTACATCCTTTTGAAGTGATGTAATCAATGAAGTATTTATCTAATTCTAAACAATTAACACCTGGTTTAATCATTTGTTTTAGATTATACATTGCATTACCAAGTACTTTTCCAGCTACTTTCATTTTTTCGATTTGTTCTGCATTTTTAATTGTAATTGCCATTAAATTCCTAAACTTTCAACTATTAATTCAAATACTTCTTGTGGTGTTTTACCATCACTTGGTATTTTAACTAATTTATCTTCGTAGAAACTAATTAATGGTGCAGTTTGATTGTTATAAACTTCTAATCTTGTTTTGATTTTATCTTCTTGGTCGTCTGGTCTAGTTACAAGTTTTCCTCCGTCAAAGTCACAAATGCCTTCAACTGCAGGTTTTCTTGTTACTACATGATAGCTTCTTTTACAAATTTCACAAACAACTCTTCCAGTTAATCTTGACATTAAGACACTATCATCCAAGTCAATGTAAACCACTTTGTCTATTACTTTATCGTATTTTGCTAACATTAAATCAAGCTCTTTTGCTTGATCTACAGTTCTTGGATAACCATCAAAAATTAATCCTTCATGGTTACTTTCAAGATAATCACCAACCATTTTGTTAGTAACATCATCTGGTACATATAAACCTTGATTCATATAACCTTGTGCTTCTAATCCTAATGGAGTTTTATTTGCAATATTGTTTCTAAATAAATCCCCTGTTGATAATTGTGTAAATGATTTTTTTTCACATAGAACTTCTGATTGAGTTCCTTTTCCGCTCCCTGGAGCTCCTAGTAAAATAATATTCATTTCTATTTTTCCTTTTTCTATCAGATGTGAGAAGTTTGAACACTTTCATCTGAGAATTTTTCTTGTTTTTTATCAATAAATGATTGTTGAATCAATCTACCTTTTAATTGTTGAGTAGTTTGAATTGCAACAGAGATCAAGATTATCAATCCTGTTCCCCCAATTGCAAGTGAACTTGGTAGATCTGTTAATTTACTAATTATGTAAGGTAAAACCGCAATTCCTGCTAGGAAGAATGCTCCCATGAAACTTAATCTATTGATTGTTCCTGTTAAGAATTTTTCTGTTTCCTTACCTGGTTTAATTCCAGGAATAAATGTTCCTGATTTTTTAAAGTTTTCAGCTATTTTTTCAGGATTAATTTGTACCTGTGCATATAGGAATGTAAATAGAACTGTCATAACTCCATAAATTCCTATACCTCATCATGTTCCAAATGATAAATATGTTTGAGTAAATAAGTAGAATCCACTATCTTCTCCAACAATTTGTGCAATTGTAACTGGTGTTGAAATAATCGCTGAGGCAAAAATAACTGGAATAACCCCTGCATTGTTTAATTTCAATGGTAAATGTGGTGTATGGTCTTTAGTATCTACAAGACCACTACCTGTTTGTTGAATTGGAACTTTTCTGTCTGCTTCATTCATCAAAACAACGATGAAGATAACAAACACAAAGGCAACAATGTAAATTAAGAATTTCATAATTCCGTCAAATAAAATTACATTGTCTTCTCCAGCTTTAATTCAGAATTTAAATGTATTTATAAAGTTTCCTGGCATTCCTGAAACGATTCCAGCAAAAATTATAATTGAAACTCCATTACCTATTCCTTTAATTGTAATTTGATCTGCTATTCATAACATCAAGAATGTTCCTGCCAACATAACTGTTGGCACTAGAATGTAATAGAATCAACTAAAATCTGATGAACCTCATTTTGGAGTGATAAGTCCACTAGATTGCAATGTGAAAATTGTTGCAGTTGATTGCATTAGAGCAAAAGGAATTGTAAGAACTTTGTTTAATCTATCAAGTTTTCTTCTTCCTCTTTCTCCTGATTTACTTCATCTTGTCAATACTGGAATAACATCTGTTGATAACAATTGTACGATAATTGATGCAGTAATATACGGTGAAACCCCAAGGGATAATATTGAAAATTGACCAATAGTTCCCCCTCCTAGAGTTGAAAGAAGTTGGAAGAACTCTTGTCCATCAACACCTTCTCTAAACCCTGGATTTAATTGTATACCCGGCACTGTTAGTAGTGAACCAACCCTAATTAATATTAGTACTATTAAAGTAAAAACGATTCGTTTTACAAGGTCTTTATTTCTAATAAAGAAATTACCTTTAGCGAATTCGTTTTTCTCTTTAGTTTTTCGGTTGGCACCTTTAATTTTTTTAATTTTAGCAGCCACCTAAATCACCTCTATTGTCCCTCCGACAGCTTTAATTGCTTCTTGGGCGCTGTTTGATACTTTGTTAACTTTAACATTAACAGCTTTTGTAATTTTACCATTTCCTAGTACTTTTACTAGTGTTTTTTCTGATTTAATTACTTTTTTCTCAATTAAAGTTTTGTGATTAACATCTGTTAATCCCAATTTTTCAATTGTGTCTAGATTTAATATTGTAAATTCTTTTCTGTTTAAGCTTGTAAATCCAATTTTTGGTAATCTTCTGAATAAAGGTGTTTGTCCCCCTTCGAATCCAGGTCTTACCCCTCCTCCTGAACGTGAGTTTTGTCCTTTGTGTCCTCTAGTTGAAGTTTTCCCTTTTCCAGAAGCCATACCACGTCCAACACGTGTAACTTCTTTCTTACTTCCTGGTGTATATTTTAATTCATGTAATTTCATAAACTAGTACCTCCAATTAAGCTTGTTTTGCTTCAACTTTCTTTTCAACTTGAGAAGTTCCTCTTAATCTTGCGATTTGTTCAGGGGTTTGCATTTCTTTTAATCCTTCTAATGTAGCTCTAATCATATTGATTGGTGTATTTGATCCAAGTGATTTTGTATAAACATCTGAAATTCCAGCTAATTCGATAACAGCACGAGCAGGTCCCCCAGCAATAACTCCTGTACCTTTTTTAGCCGGTTTAATTAGAACTCTACCTGACCCGAAGTGTCCGATAACGTCATGTGGAACAGTAGTTCCTGCTAATGGTACTCTTACTAAAGATTTTCTAGCTTCTTTGATAGCTTTTTTAATAGCATCTGGAACTTCATTTGCTTTTCCAGTTCCTAATCCAACTCTTCCTTTTTTGTCTCCGATAACTACAACAGCTGCAAATCTGAATCTACGTCCACCTTTTGTAACTTTTGTAACACGGTTAATTGTTACAACTTTTTCTTCAAATGGATTTTCTTCTTTGTTTCTGTTAAATCTGTTGTTATCTCTTTTTGGACGGTCTGAGTTAGGTTTAAAATCTCTTTTACCTTGAGTTTTTGGTGCTGATTGATCTTTTTTTGCTTCTGGTGTTGCAACTTTTTCAGTAGCAACTACTTTTTTTTCTTCTGCCATTTTTCTTATTCTCCTTTAATTAGAATTTCAATCCGTTTTCTTTTGCAGTGTCTGCAAATGCTTTAACTTTTCCATGGAATAAATACCCACCACGATCAAATACTACATTTTCGATTTTTTTTGCTTTAGCTTTTTCAGCAATGTCTTTAGCTACTGCTTTAGCAGCTTCAATATTACATCCACTTTTTAATCCCATTTTAATTGATGATGATGATACTAATGTAACTCCATTTGTGTCATCGATGATTTGTGCATAGAAGTATGTGTTTGATTTAAAAACGTTCAATCTTGGTTTAGCGCTAGTTCCAGATACTTTAGTTCTAACTCTATAGTGTCTTCTTTTTCTTGCTTCTGCTTTAGTGTATTTCATAATTACCTCGTCTTAGCAACAGCCTACTTACCAGCTGCTTTACCTTCTTTTCTAATGATTTTTTCGTTTTTGTATTTAACCCCTTTACCTTTGTAAGGTTCAGGTCTTCTATATCCTCTAATGTTTGCAGCAACTTCACCAACTAATTGTTTGTCGATTCCAGAAATTTTAATTTCTGTTGGTTTTGGGATTTCTACAGTTATTCCTTGAGGAACAATGTATTCTACTGGGTGTGAGAACCCAAGTGATAGGTTGATTTTGTTTCCTGCTAATGCAGCACGGTAACCAACCCCAACGATTTCAAGTTCTTTTACAAATCCTTCACTAACACCAGTTAGCATTCCTTGTAATAATGAATTTGTTGTTCCGTGTAATTGTTTTGTATGTTTAACTTCATTTTTTCTAGTAGTTTTTAATTCACTACCTTCAACGATAATATCGATTAATGGTGAAAATTTTTGAGTTAATTCACCTTTTGGACCTTTAACTGTTACAACGTTTGAATTGTTCTTAATTTCTACTCCAGCTGGAATTGTTAATATTCTGTTTCCTATACGTGACATATATTAAAACCTCCTATTATCAAACAAATGCAAGAACTTCTCCACCAGTGTTTTGGTGACGAGCTTCTTTATCTGTCATAATTCCTGTTGATGTAGATACGATAGCAATTCCTAACCCATTAAGAACATTTGGGATTTCGCTTGCAGGAGAGTAAACTCTCAATCCAGGTTTTGAAATTCTTTTTAAGCCTTTAATAACTCTAATTTTCCCTTTGTATTTTAAGCTGATTGTGATGTCTTTTCTAAAGTCATCAGATACTTTGAAGTCTTCGATGAATCCTTCTTTTTTCAAGATTTTTGCTATTTCAAGTTTAGTTTTGCTTCCTGGGATCATAACTTCTTTATGGAATCTTTGGTTGGCATTTCTAATTCTTGTAAGCATATCTGCTATTACGTCTGTTGTCATATTTATCTATTTCCTTTCACTATCATGATGCTTTTTTAATACCTGGGATTTGTCCTTTGTATGCTAAATCTCTGAAGCATACACGGCATAAATTGAATTTTCTTAAAACTGAATGTGGTCTACCACAATTTCCACAACGTGTGTATTCTCTAACCTTAAATTTTTGAACTTTAGCTTGTTTTACTTTTAATGATTTTTTTGCCATTATTCTAACTCCCTACTTAACGAAAGGCATTCCTAATTTTTGGATTAGTGAGAATGCGTCGTCCTTGTTTTTTGCTGTTGTAACGATTGTTATGTCCATCCCACGAACTTTTTTTACTTTGTCGTAATCGATTTCTGGGAAGATGATTTGTTCTTTAACACCCATTGTATAGTTACCTTGTTTGTCAAAGCTTGTTTTAGATACCCCTCTAAAGTCACGTACACGTGGTAATGCAACTGAGATTAATTTATCTAAGAATTCATACATTTTTTTACCTCTTAAAGTAACTTTTGCACCAATTGGCATACCTTCACGCAATTTGAATGCTGCTAAAGATTTTTTAGCTTTTGTTACAAGAGGTTTTTGACCAGTAATCAAAGCTAACTCTGCTACTGCGTCATCTAATCTTTTAGAATCTTGAACTGCGTCCCCGATTCCTTGATTAACTACGATTTTTGTGATTTTTGGAACTTCCATTACTGATTTGAATTGTTTTTCTTTAAACAATTCTGGGACAATTTTATCTTTGTAAAGTTTTTCTAATCTATTAACGTTTGCTTTTGCCATAATAAACTATTTCCTTTCCTATTTAAGATCTGCTTTTGATTTTTTAGCAAATCTTACTTTTTGTCCGTCAGTAATTTTAAATCCAATTCTTGATCCTGCATCTTTATTTTTAGGATCTTGAATTGCAACATTTGATGCATCAACTGAAACTGGAATTACTCTAATTCCACCTTCTTGATCAGTTTGACTTGGTTTGAAGTGTTTAGTTCCAGTAACACCTTCAACTCAAACTCTTTTTTTATCTTTTGATAATTTTGATACTGGTCCAATTGTTCCTTTGTGGCTTCCGGCGATAACTTTTACAACGTCACCTTTTAAAATTTTAGATTTATTCATAAAAGTTCCTCCTATAACACTTCTGGAGCAAGTGATGCGATTTTTGCAAATCCTGCATCCTTAACTTCTCTTGCAATTGGGCCAAAGATACGAGTTCCTCTTGGAGACTTGTCATCTTTTACGATTACAGCTGCGTTTTCTGAGAACTTGATGTATGTACCATCAGCTCTTCTTAAACCTCTAACTGTTCTTACGATTACTGCTTTAACAACTTGACCTTTTTTAACTGCACCACCAGGTGCTGCTGATTTAACTGTAGCTACAACTATGTCACCAATATTTGTGAATTTTCTTACACTTCCACCTAAATTTCTAATAACTAAAATTTCTTTAGCACCAGAGTTATCTGCGACTTTTAATCTTGATTCTGTTTGTATCATGATCTATTCCTCTTAACTCTCTAACTAATTAAATAATTGATTTTTCAACAACTCTAACTAGTCTAAAGTTTTTAGTTTTACTTAGTGGACGTGTTTCCATGATTTCAACTTTGTCTCCCATTGCTGCTTGACCGTTTTCATCATGTGCTTTGTATTTTTTAGAATACTTAACACGTTTTTTGTAAGTTGGGTGATTTTTGTAAGTTTCAACTAATACAGTGATAGTTTTGTCCATTTTATCTGAAACAACTCTACCAGTATATGTTTTTCTTAAATTTCTTTCCATAATTATTTAGCTCCTTCTTCAGTTTTTTTAGTTGTTTTTTTAGCAGCTTGCTTTTTGTTAGCTTCATCGATTTGTTTTTTAGCTTCTTCTGCATTTGATCCAAATACATAAGTTTTAGCTTCTTTTGGTTTTTTTGAAAGTTTTAAATCAATACCTTCAACATTTTCACCTTTAACTGCATCAACTTTTAAAGCTTTAACTTTAGTTTCACCTAATGCAGCTTTTCCTTTACCTGTTGCTTTTGCTTCCCCAACTTCAATGTTAGGTACTTCAACTTCTTTAACAGCTTCTGGTTTTTTAACTTGAGCTGTTGTTTTACCTAGAGCAACTGGTTTAGGTTCTTCAGTTTTTTTAGTTGTAGCTTTTTTAGTTGCAGGTTTTGCATCCATTATTGCTTCAACTTCAACTTCAGCTTTTTTAGCAGTAGTTTTCTTTGCAGCTGGTTTTGCTTCTACTTCAGCATCAGCTTTTGGTGCTGCTGCTTTTTTAGTAGTAGTTGCTTTTTTAGCTGCAGGTTTTTCTTCTGCAGGTTTTTCAGCTTTAGGAGCTGCTTCTTTTTTAGGAGCTGCTTCTTTTTTAGCTGCAGGTTTTTCTTCAGTAGTTGCTTCAGCTTTTGGAGCTGCTTTTTTTGCAGCTGGTTTTGCTTCTACTTCAACTACTTCTGGTGCTTCTTCATCAGCTGTTGCTGCTGCCATAGCTGCTGCTATTGCATCATCATCAACACTTGATCCTGCTCCGAATTGTTCAGCTTGTAATTGTTCAATCATTTCTCTTTGTTTTTGACGAACTTCTTTACCAGCTTTTTCAGCGTTTTCCACAGCTTTTGCGTAATCAGCTTTAATAGCTTTATTAACGTTTTCACCTGCGATTTTTTTCTCATTTAATAATAATTCTATACGTGCAATTTCCCTTTTTAGTGATCTAATTCTGTGAGTTTGTTCTAAACTACCTACGGCAGCTTGGAATTTTAAAGCAAATAATTCTGCTCTACGATCTTCACCTAATTTGATTAAGTCTTCTACAGATTTAACTCTTAAATCCATCATTAAGTCTACTGTTTTAGACATTATTCATCACCTCTCTTAACGATTTTGCAACGTACTGGCAATTTATGCATTGCAAGACGTAGAGCTTCACGAGCAACTTCTTCAGATACTCCTGCAATCTCAAACATGAATTGACCAGTTTTAACTACTGCCACTCATTCTTCTGGTGATCCTTTCCCAGACCCCATACGTACTTCCAATGGTTTTTTTGTTTTTGCCATATGTGGGAAGATTCTAATTCAAACTTTACCAAAACGTTTCATGTAACGAGTCATAGCAATACGAGCAGATTCGATTTGTCTTGCAGTGATTCAAGCACCGTCTAATGACATTAATCCATATTCACCAAATGCGATGAAACTTCCACCTTTTGCTTTTCCTTCGTAACTCACTCTGTGAGGACGACGGTATTTTACTCTTTTAGGCATTAACATAATTATTTAGCCCCCTTTGAAACTTTTTCTACTTTTTTATCAGCGATCATTTTGTTTTGGTTTTGTTGAGTAGGTCTCCCTAAAATTTCCCCATGGTTAATTCAAACTTTAACTCCGATTTGACCATAAGTTGTTCTTGCTTCATATAAAGCGTAATCAATATCACTTCTCAATGTTGATAGTGGTACTGAACCTTCTAAATATCCCTCAGTACGAGCCATTTCAACTCCACCAAGTCTTCCTGAAACAGAAGTTTTAATTCCTTTTGCTCCAGCTTTTAATGCTTTTCTAATTGCAAGTTTTTGAACTGTTCTAAAACTTGCACGGTTTGTAATTTGTTCTCCGATGAATTGAGCAACTAATCTTGCATCAACATCAGGGTTTTTAATTTCAATTACATTTACTTTAACAGTTGCGTTTCTATCTTTGATAGTTTTTTTAACTGTTAATGCGATATTTTCAACGTTTTTACCTTCTTGTCCAAGAACTATAGCTGGACGTGCTGAACGAATAATTAAGATAATTTCTTTTTTAGTTCTTTCAATTTCAATTTTTGAAACTGCTGCATTTTTTAATAATTTTAATACTGCGTTTCTAATTTTGATATCTTGGTGTAATCACTTTACGTATTCACCTTTTTCAGCATATCATCTGTTGTCTCAAGTTCTAATGATTCCTATACGTAACGCATTAGGAGATACTTTTTGTCCCATATTCTATAATTCCTTTCTTATCTTTCGTCACTTACAACGATAGTAATGTGACTTGTTCTTTTCAAGATTTCGTATGCTCTACCGTGAGCTCTAGGTCTAAAACGTTTTAATGTTGGTCCTTCGTTAACATAAATTGATTTAACGATAAGTTGGTCAGCTTCCATACCATTGTTGTTAACTGCGTTAGCAACTGCTGAGTTTAATAATTTTAATACTGGTTCTGAAGATCTTTTGTCTTGGTTTTGTAATATTGCTACAGCTTCTGAGATTTTTTTACTTCTGATTGAGTCGACTACTAATCTAACTTTTCTTGGTGATATTCTAATCATTGTTAATTTTGCTTTTGCTTCCATATTGTTTTAAAAACTCCTCTTAATGACTATTTTTTCTTTTTCTTATCATCACCATGTCCACCGAACTTACGTGTCGGTGAAAATTCTCCAAGTTTGTGTCCAACCATATCTTCTGTAACGTATACTGGTATAAAGTCTTTTCCGTTGTAAACTCCAAATGTGTGACCTACGAAATTAGGGAAAATTGTTGATCTACGAGATCAAGTTTTAATTGTTTCTTTTTTTCCATCCATTGCTTCCACTTTTTTTGCTAAGTGGTCATCAATGAAAGGACCTTTTTTAAGTGATCTTGCCATTATCTAATTCCTCCTATTTTGAATTTCTTCTTCTTACTATTAATTTAGTAGAAGCCTTTTTCTTGTCACGTGTTTTAACCCCAAGAGCTTTTTTACCTCATGGTGTTAATGGCGCTTTACGCCCAATTGGAGCACGACCTTCTCCCCCTCCGTGAGGGTGATCGATAGGGTTCATAACTGACCCACGAACTGTTGGTCTAATTCCTCTTCAACGGTTTCTTCCAGCTTTTCCTCAGTTTACTAAGCTATATTCTTCATTTCCAACTTCACCGATTGTTGCATAACAATCAGCAAGTACTTTTCTAACTTCTCCAGATCCAAGTCTTAGGATAACGTATTTTCCGTCATCTTCTTTACCTAAGATTTGAACTTTGCTTCCTGCACTACGTGCAATTTGTCCACCTTTACCAGGTCTTAATTCAACGTTGTGAACTAATGTTCCTTCAGGTATGTTTTTTAATGGTGCTGAATTTCCAATTTTGATATCAGCGTTTTCTGATGCTATAATTTCTTGTCCTACTTGCATTCCTTTTGCAAATAAGATGTATCTTTTTTCTCCATCAACGTAGTTAATTAAAGAAATGAATGCGTTTCTGTTTGGATCGTATTCAATTGTTGCTATTTTTCCAACAATGTCTCTTTTGTTACGTTTGAAATCAATTATACGGTACTTTCTTTTGTGTCCTCCACCTTTATGGCGAGTAGTAATTTGACCGTGATTATTTCTACCAGCTTTTTCATTAATTTTTGATAATAATGATTGTTCTGGTTTTGATGTTGTAAGGATACTGTAATCTAAGCTAGTCATGTTTCTACGACCATTAGTCGTAGGCTTATATTTCTTGATTGGCATAATTATCCTCCTTGTATCGCCTTATCCCATAACCTTATATATAGTTAAGTTCTATTCTATAAGTCTGATAGGATATCTAGTGTTTCACCATCTTTTAAAACGATGATTGCTTTCTTGAATGAATTTGTTTTACCAACAAATTTACCCATTCTTTTATCTTTTCCGTCGTAGTTCATTGTTCTTACTGTTTCTACTTTAGCTTGGAAAATTTCTTCAAATGTTTTTTTAATTTGAGTTTTGTTCGCTTTTTTATCAACGATGAATGTGTATGCACCATTTTGTTGACCTAAGTAAGTTTTTTCAGTTAACAATGGTTTTTTAATAACTTCTGTTAAATGCATTATGCATACACCTCCTCAATACGATTTACTGCGTCTTCAGTTACAACTAATTTAGTTGCGTTTAATAAGTCAAAAATATTCATTTTTTGGAAATCTAATGTTTTTACTCCAGGAATGTTTCCTGCTGATTTAACAACAACTTCTTCGTGATTTCTTGTCACGATTAATGTTTTTTGATTATCAATTTTAACATTTTTCATTACTGTCAACATTTCTTTTGTTGATGGTTTTGAAAATGCGAATTTGTCTAATATTACTAGGTTTGACTCTTTAGCTTTTAAGCTTAATGCACTTCTAATTGCTAATTGTCTAACTTTTCTATTAACTGCTTTTTTGTAGTTAATGTTTGGTGTTGGACCAAATGCGATCCCTCCACCTCTTCATTGTGGAGCTCTAATAGATCCTTGACGGGCACGTCCTGTACCTTTTTGTCTTCAAGGTTTTCTACCTCCACCTCTTACTTCGGCTCTTGTTTTAGTTTTTTTAGTTCCTTGTCTTAATGCTGCTTGTTGAGAAATTACTGTATCGTAGATTGCTTGTTGGTGTGGTTCAATTCCTCAAACGTTATCACTAATTGTAATTTCTTTTACCGATGAACCGTTAACATCTAACACTTGTGCTTTCATGTTAATATACCTCCAATTATTCTGCAGCTGGTGCTGCTTGTTCTACTTCTTTTACAGCAGCAGCTGGTGCTGCTTTTGCATTTCTACTTAATAAGTTTGCAGCTTCAGTTGTTTTGACACCTTTAGCATTTTGCTTAATGATTACAAAACCTTTTCTTGGACCTGGAACTGATCCTTTAACTAAAACTAAGTTTCTTTCGCTATCAACTTTGATTACCTCTAAGTTTTGGATAGTTACTTGTTCATGACCCATATGTCCAGCCATTTTTTTTGATTTAAAAATCCTGTTAATAATAGCTCCCATTGAACCAATCCCACGGTGATAACCTGATCCATGACCCATTGGTCCTCTTGAATAGTTATGACGTTTGATTGCTCCAGCGAAACCTTTACCTTTTGATATACCAGTTACATCGACAAATTCACCAGCGTTGAATACGTCTGCAGCTTTAATTTCAGCTCCAGTTTCGTATCCTTCCATATCTCTGATTTCTTTAACGAAGCGCTTAGGTTCTGAGTTAGCTTTTTTAAAGTTACCCATTTCTGGTTTGTTTACTAAGTTAGCTCTTTTGTTGATAGTTCCTAGTTTTAATGCTGAATATCCGTCTTTTTCAACTGTTTTTACTTGTAAAACTGTGTTAGTTTCAACAGCAATAACAGTTACAGGGATAAGTTTTCCAGTTTCACTAAAAACTTGTGTCATCTCTAACTTGCGTCCTAAGATTCCTTTCATGTGATATTTCCTCCTGAATTATGATAATCATGTATACTTTGCTAAATTCTTATAATTTGATTTCGATATTAACACCACTTGGCAATTGAACTCTAGTTAATGAGTCCATTGTTTTTGGTGTTGGTTCAACGATTTCAAGTATTCTTTTGTGTGTTCTCATTTCGAACTGCTCTCTACTATCTTTGTATTTATGAGTAGCTCTTAATACTGTAATAATTTGTTTTTCTGTTGGTAATGGAATTGGTCCACGTACTTTAGCTCCTGTTGACTCAGCCGCTTCAATAATTTTAGCAATTGATTGGTCAACAATGGCGTGATCGTAACCTTTAAGTTTGATTTTAATTTTTTGTTGAGCCATTTGGTCCTCCTTACACATTGACAACCCCTCTTAGTGTGTTGTCTTATTGAACACAAAATATACATGCCTTTCAATTATGTCATAATCAATAGAGCAATACAAGTTATTTACAGTTTTTTTATAAAAAAAATAAACCCCATAAATAGGGGTTTATTTTCATATATTTTAAAGTTATTTTGCACTTTTAGCTACATTAATTTTGTTTTCTCTTTTATTGATAATTGCATCAATTAACTTGTGTGTTGCATAAAACATAATAATTCCAACAACTATTGAAAATGATGTATCTGACAGTCAATGTCAACGCATAACTACCACTGCAAAGCTCATACTTAGTGTTGAAAATAGCAATCAAATTAGTATTAGATATCTTTTTAGATCTAATTCTCTATTTAATTTTTTATCATAAAAAACATAATAAATTGAAGCTGTACACAAACATGCATTTACATGCCCTGAAGGAAAAGCGTAATCTAGGAAGGTTTTATTTGTATATCCTTCCCCCCTCATTCAGACGTTATTTACAGTTCATCAAGGTCAAACCCCTTCAACATTTTGAGTAAAATTACCATTTCCATCATTATTTCCAAAGAAGAATTCTCTATGTTCTATGTAATATTTTTGTCTTTCTTCTGGAATCTTTTCAAAAAGATCACCAAATATCACGTTGTAGTAGTAAGGTCTTGCTCCAAAAACCTTAATAAAGACAACATACGCATAGGTTAGGAGTGTAAAACTCATCCCTTTAATAGCTCCAGACATATATTTGTAGTGAAATTCTTTGTCTGCTTTTGGCAACTTAACAACTAAAAATCATGAAGCATAATAAACAATTGGGATTTGATAACAAATAACCAATATTTTTCCTACAAATTTGTATTTATAACTGTCTAATAGTTCTGCATCAAATCCAGGTCCAAATCCTGAACTACCATATTTTAGTTTAACTAACTGAAAAATATGAATACCTGTTCAAATTGCACAAAAAATAATAACGCAAACTTGAATTAAATATTTATTGGTATAAAAGAAACCGGTTTTTTTATTTTCTATTCCTCTATATTTTAATGATTGAATTGTTAAAAGTAATAAAATGTAAAAAGTTATAATCAGCTCTGTATTTCCAGCAACTGCATAAAATTGACTTCAGTATTTTCAAATTTCATAATTTAGTGCATCGTCTGCAACTTCAGCTATTTTTAAATCAACATTATAAATTGAAGTTGCAATAAAGAAAGCTAAATATATAAAGAAAACCGTAATTATCGGACCATACAGGTATCATATTGATACTTTATTTTTACTAAACATTTTGTACACTCTGCTTTCTTGCTAAAAAATAAGTACCTATGAAATATAGGGTTTGGGTTGTTGAAAATAAAATAATTGCTAAAAATCATTGTGATAATGGATTTAAAAATCCTAAATTAACTCTTGTATTTGCCTTTGTCATGTCTAAAAAGTCATAAACGTAGTGACCTGTTGATGACATATCTGCAAAAAACGGAAATGAATTAGTCGCTTGACTAATTGCTCCTGTTATTGTGAAAAAAACTAAGTAACCACTAACTACAGCTACAGTTTCTGCTCACAAAATTGCTATTTGTTTTTTGTCTCTTGTAACATTTACTTTTTTGTAAAATACTAAAAAGTAAATTACCATAGAAAATTGCGGTATTGAATGCTCTGTCAATCAACTTACATATGTATATCATTTCATAACTTTTATAGCTCCAGTTACTGATAGTGATAAGTTATAGAAGAATGCTATTCAAAGTATTCCTCCCATAATCATGATTCCATATCTATAGTTATCAAATCTTCCGCTTCCTTCTTTACTATGATTTTTAATTGAATAAATTCAAAAGCATGATGAAGCAACATTTATCATTGTGGTAAATGTTAAAAAGTTTCTACAAAACAAAAATAATAATTTTTCCCCAACATTTCAACTTGTAAGCTTTTCAAAAAAATTATCTTCAAATAAATCCTTTCTGTCTAAAACACTTTTTACTCAAAAAGTATCTGGGTTTGAAAATAGGTCAATACTTTGACCAATTGCAAATACCACTATCCCGATTAAAGGGGTAATTGCAAAGAAATATTTAAACCCAAGTTTTATATTCTCTATTGTTTCTTTTTTCATAATAACTATATAGTAATTTAAAATCACTTAAAAAACAATCCAAACACCGACAAAAAAGAACAACCTAATTAGGTTGTTCTTGTCATTTTATCACTTCTTTTGGTTCACTTTTAACATGGAAGTAATGCTTCATTTTCTTATCCATTTTTTCTTGTTTATTTTTTCCATATAGGAAGAAATCAACTTTAACTGGATATTTTTCAGAATTTGTATATAAATCAAATCCTAATTTTTTTTCAACAACAAATCCAGTTAAAGCTTTTTTGAACATTTTAGCTTTAATTAGGTTTGTTCATCAACGTAAGTGTTTATCCACAAATTTTGGAACTAGTGGGAAAATCGCTATACAAAAGATTGTTGAAAAGTCCAGATCTGTTCATCAATGGAAACGATAAACAATTAATGCAAACTTCATTGAATTTAAGTGTAAGAATCACAATGCAATAATTACAATTTTTTTGTTTGTCAATACTCTTCCTTTTTGGGGGTTTATAAATAAGTACATTATTGTAATAGTACAAAATGTTCCTGATGTATGTCCTGAAGGAAAGGCTCTATTTCATCACCCTGTAGTATTGGTATCTTTAGCTCCACTTACTGAACCTCACTCTTTTAGGTTATCTAAAAAGTGGTTGGGTTGCCATCATTCGTAATATGGCATATTTTGAGTACCGTCACCAGTACCTCACATTACAGCTCCAGAATATTCTCAACCTCTAGGAGTTGCTTCATTTTCTATAATTTGATTAAAAATAGTACTGTAATAGAATGGTCTTCCCATTCCTCATTTTAAAACAAAGATCATTGTATAACAATAACCAATATAAACTAAACCTTTTAAAGAATCTACTCAATATTCTTGTTCTAAAACATCGCTTCTCTTATGGAAAAGCACTCTTAGGTATATTGTTGCATATAACATTATTGCAAATTCTGTTGATTTAATAATTCAATATGCAACAATTCTATATGTAGTAGTTTCCATAAGTTTTGCATCAATTCCTTGACCAAAACCTGTGTCTTCATAAACTCTCATATACCCTTGATAAATAACTATTCAAAAGAAAAATCCATAAGCTACAATATAATAAAAAATACCTATTCAAGAATAATCTCTAATAACATCTTTTTTACCAAATTTGATTTGATAATGAATGAAACTTTCTCAAATAACTGCACAAAATACAAAGATTGCAGGAAGAAATTGAAATAATCCAAGTTCATCCATAAAGACAATTCATATTTTTACTCACTTGTAGTAGAACCCCTGAGCAAAATACTCTTGTATTTGTCTATCATAAAATGATGCGACAATAAAGGTTGCGCAAGTTAAAACCAGAACTACTAGAGCTGGTAAAAATAAAAATGTATACTCCCTACTTTTTTTCTTCATTTTTTATTCCCCTAACTTATTGATTTTATCAAAACTAACACCAAAATAAAAGTGAGATTATTGCTAAAAATGCCTAAAACATTGATTTGTTGTAGAAATTAAAAATACCTTTTGAAGGTATTTTACAATATTTTCCCTTGAGCAAAAGTTGGATTACCCCCACCTTTTACAGAGAATTCGCTTGTTGATTTAAATATTTCAATTGCACTATGTGTTTTTGAAATATTTTCAGAACTGCTTACAATATAAATTTTCAGTTCTGTGTTAATTAGTTTTACCACAAGACTGTCAAATTTATTTTGATAGTAATCTGAAAGAGCTTTCATTTCTTTCATTTCAAGATCTGTTGTTTTAATTTCTAAAACTTTAACTCCGTCTTGTTCAACTGGTTCATAATTTTTGTAATTTTTTAATTTTTCTTCAACCATTACTTCTTCAGTTGCTTTTTGATATAACTTAAATGCATTTTTAAATTCATTTACTTTAATTTTAATTTTAGGTAAATTCTCTCTTAAAACTGGCATATTCATAATTTCACCAATAGCATTTTCAATTTCTTTATTTTCAATAATAAATTTAGCTTTGTTAAATTTATCTATTGCTGGTTGTATTTCATGTTTTTGTTTTGCAAATTGCTCTTGCAAGAATGAAGACACTTCTTTGTGACTTGTAACTGCATGGAAACGATAAACTCCACTTCCTTTAGATTCAATTTCTGTAATATAAATATCTTCTACATCTTTTGAACTTGCAACGTGTGTTCCTCCACAAAGTTCACAAGAATAAGTTCCAAATTTTATAATTCTAACCAATTCTCCATATTTTTCAGTAAATAAAGCTAAAGCGTTGTGAACTTCAATAGCTTCTTCAAGAGTACAATAAATTATTTCTCTTGGAATAGCATTTTCGATTTCTCTTTTAACAGATGCGTGAATTGCATCAACTTCTTCTTGTACTGGCATTCTATTAAATGAAATATCAATTCTTAAACCGTTTTCATCATTATAACTTCCTGCTTGTACTGCATTTTCTCCAAGAACTTCTCTAATTCCAGCTTGTAATAAGTGAGTTCCTGAGTGGTTTTTCATAGTGTAATATCTTTTTTCACTATTTATTTTTGCACTAACTTTTTGTCCTACTGACAATGTTCCATTTACATGAACTTTGTGAATATGTTGTTTATTTGGTCCTTGTTGTACATCTAAAACTTGGTGGTTAACTCCGTTTTCATCAACAAGTACTCCATTATCTGCAGCTTGTCCACCTTTTTCTGCATAGAAAGGTGTTTGTTTTAAAGTTAAAAATACAATTTCATCACTTGAAGTTGAAATTTCTTTATCATCTTTAAACATAAAGTTAATTTCAGTTTCATTTTCTTCAGTTTCATATCCTGTAAATTCACTTTCAACAGATAAACTTGTTAAAATTGCAGATTGTTTATTTCAAGCTTTATCATCTTTTCTAGAATTTCTAGCAACTTCTTTTGCTTGTTCTAATAATTGCTCATATGCTTTAACATCTACTTCAACATTTAAGTCTTCTGCAATTTCTTTAGTTAATTCAATTGGGAAACCAAAAGATTCAAATAATAGTAAAGCATTTTTACCACTAACTGTTTTTTCTTTTTGTATTATATTTTCTAAGTGTTCATATCCTTTTGATAGGGTTTGTAAAAATCTGTTTTCTTCAATTTGAATAACTTCTTTTACAGTATCTTTTTTATCAATAATGTAAGGATAAAATTGGCTCATAGCTTCAATTACATTGTCTACTAACTCAAATAAGAACGCTTTATTGATACCAAGTTTTCTTCCATACACTGAACTTCTTCTGATCAATCTTCTAATAATATATCCTCTATCTTTATTTCCAGGAAATACACCATCACTTATTGCAAAAGTTACAGCTCTTATGTGATCTGCAATAACTTTAAAAGCAGTATTGATTTTTGTTTGTTCTGGATTTTCATTAAAGTAATTATCAATAGAATACTTAAATTTAGAATCACACATTTGTTCAATTTTTTGAATTGTTGGCATAAATAAGTCTGTTTCAAAGTTTGTTGGTGTTTCTTGAAAAATTGACACCATTCTTTCTAATCCAGCACCCGTATCTATATTCTTTCTTGGCAATTCTGCATAATTATTGTTTCCATCGTTATTGAATTGAGAAAAAACTATATTTCAAATTTCTATGTATCTATCATTTTCAATATCATCTTTTAACAATCTTGGTCCGATATTTTCTAGATCTCATTTTTCTCCACGGTCAAAAAAGATTTCAGTATTTGGTCCACAAGGTCCTTGTCCTACATCTCAAAAGTTTGTATCTCTTGTCCCTTTGAAAATATGATCTTCTTTGATACCTATTTCTTTAGTTCAAATATCATAAGCGTCAACATCTTCTTCAAAAACAGTGATATATAAAAGGTTTGGGTCCATATCGAATCATTCTTTACTTGTTAGCAATTCTCATGCCATGTGAATTGCTTCTTTTTTAAAGTAATCTCCGATTGAAAAGTTACCCAGCATTTCAAACATTGTTTGGTGACGCGCAGTAACTCCAACATTTTCAATATCATTTGTTCTAATAGATTTTTGAGAGTTTGTAAGTCTTGGAGCTGGTGGATTCATTCTTCCATCAAAGTAAGGTTTTAGTGTAGCAACACCAGAATTTATTCAAAGTAAACTTGGGTCATCAATTGGTACTAAACTTGCAGGTTCCAAGAAATAGTGTTGTTTAGACTTAAAAAAGTCTAATCACATATTTCTTATTTGATTTGAACTTAGTTTTTTCATAGTTTTATCTCCTCTTTAAAATTAACAAAGTTATTTTAACATATACAAAACCACTTTATTTACAATATAAAGACAAAAAAACTCTTTATTTAGAGTTTTTTTGTCTTTATAAAATTCCTATTTATACATTTTTGTTTTATAAACAAAATAGGCACCCACCATGATTAGAATGGGTAATAATAAGGCTATTGAATACATAATACCTCTATTTGGGCCTACATAATTATAATCTTGTAATTCTACTTTGTTGTTCTCAAGTTTAGTATAAGTTACTTCATAAAACTGATAAGTCATAAACAAACCATTAGATTGTGCTGCAACAACAGTTTCAAAGTCAAGTTTTATTGTTCCAAAAGCTCTTGTTACATCAAATCAAAGGAACGGGTTTAGATACATTTCAATTCTTTGTTTTTTTCTAGAAACTCTATTTGTAGGTTTGTTCTCCCCTAAAATTATTGATTCTTGCTGAATTATGCGAAATAATACAGCCTTATACAATAATTTCTCATATGACATTTGTCTATTGATGTCAATTGATTCCATAAGTTCATGATCAGTATTATCTGGTTTTAAATATTTGGGAATAATCTCATTATAAATTGTTGGTTCAACAGAATAATAGTTACTCATATAGAAATCATTTTTAAAGTAATTCAAAATAACATCACTCATTTTTTTTCATGATTTTTTATTTGATTCTAAACTATTTATAAATGAAGTTGAGAAATTTGAAATATTTTTTGTGGTATTAAAACTGTTTAGATCAAAAGAACTACTTAAATTATATTTTTCATTATTAAATTCTATATCTACATTTAATAATATTTTTTGAAAACTTGATAATTTAGTTTGGTCATATTTAATTTCTCTAAAATCTACTTCAAATTTGTTACTTCCTCAATTCTTATTAAAAGCATTTATTCAATTTATAAGTTCTAAACCTTCACCAAATTTAAATAAGTTTTTCTCTTGTAGATTTTTAATTACTTCTGCATAATATGATTTGGATTCCTTTGACAAATTATCTTCCTCAACAAATAAAGTTGCTAAAACTTCATCAGTATTTTCTTTTAATGATTTAATTTCATTAAATATAACATCAAAATCTTTGTCTTTTGAAATTTTTTGATTCAAGTAATAATAGTAAACTTTATCTGATGATCATGTTCCAATTGTTTCACCGTCTCCATCTTCTTTTGTTTCATCCATAGTTGAAAAAAATGTTTCTACCAATGTAGGACTTAACCCAAGAACTGAAATTATAATAGAACAAGTAATTAAAACAGTTTTTTTAAGATTAAATGAAGTTAAAACAGCTGCTATTGAAGGTACAATTAGTGAAATATATAGTAACCCATACAAATTTACTGTGTAAATTTGTATAATTCTTGTATTATCCAAGAAAAATAAAGTAGTGATAATTAATATTAAAGTTGCATAAGCTAAAATCAATATAAAAGTGAATACTAATACAACCAAAACTTTAGCTAAATAAATTTGGTATGGTTTTAACCCACTTTTTATTTCCATCATTTTAATACCATTATTTCTTTGTGTACCTAGAAAATCATAAATAAACACAGCAGAAATTACAGTGAAAAAAGCTCATAACATACAGTAGTTTACAGTATGAATTTCAGCAAAGCTGAATGATGAATAATTTTTAGCTCTCAAAGCTGCATATGAAATTGTGTTAAATAACACAAAGAAAGCAAACGCTACAATGTTTGAAATAATAAATTGTTTAGTAAATAAAATAGATTTAGCTGAATACTTTGCACATATATAAAACTTATTCATTATTTTACTTCCTCTCCAAAATTAGTTAAATTACCAAACTTATCTTCTGCTTTTTTAGAGTCAGTGTGCATAAAGTATATATCTTCTAGTTTTTCTTTTTTATTATCAAATTTTTTATCATAAACAATTTTGCCCTCTTTTAAAACAACAGCATGATCTACAATGTTTTGTAACTCATCAATTATATGACTTGTTATTACAATTGTTTTTCCTTCATTTTTCATTTGTTGTAATAAATTAATCATAGCTCTTCTAGACTCTATATCTAGATTAGCTGTTGGTTCATCTAAAAAAATACATTCAGGTTCATTTATTAATGAAGCTGCTAGCATTGCTTTTTTTTGCATTCCAGCAGAAAGAGATGCAAAAGTTTTTTTTGCATACTTGCTTAATTCTAATTTATCAAGTAAATACTTTGTTCTCTTTTTAGCTTCATTTGGTTTAACACCAACCAATTCTGCAGTATATCTACAAAAGAATTCAATTGCAACACCTTTTGGGAATAAACTTTGGTCAGTAAAAAAACTAAAATTATTTAAATAATTATCAGTTTGATTATTAAAAGTTATTTCCCCAAAATTAGGTATATATTCTTTAAATATTGTTTTTAATAATGTGGATTTCCCTGCTCCATTTGGCCCTAAAATGGCACAAATTTCACCTGGATTAATTGATAGGTTAATATTTTTGATACCTGCTCCATTTTTGAAAACCTTTGATAAGTCTTTGATTTCTATCATATATTTATAACCTCTCTATTTATTTTTACCCAATTATTTTAACATTTCTAAATAATAATAATAATAATGGCAAAAAGAATAACAAAAAAGAGCTTTCGCTCTTTTTTGTTATTATCCTAAAATACTAATAGATAAGTTTATATTAAATACAGCATAACCAGTAAGTCCTTTTGAATTACCATATACATTTGAGTAAAGAACTATTGTTACAGGTAAAGTTTCACCACTAACAACCAAATCATTTACATCTGTTTGAGTTAACGCTACATATTCATTTGATTCTTCATCGAATTTTTGAATTGCAGTTCAATCTGCTCCACCCATGTATGCAAAGAAAATAGCATTATCTACTGTATAAACTACAGTGTCCATCAAAACTTCTCTTGCATAATTATTTATTCCAATTACTGTTGTGTAATAAGTTGGTAATTCTAAAGTCTGAGCACTTAAAGTTGACAGATCTCCAGCTTTAAAGATTAGATTAACTTTAATAGTTGCTTGACCTACTAAACCATTTTCCAATCCTTCTTGTGTTGCACTTACTTTAATATTTCAAACTTCTGAACCCGCTCCATTTGCCATTCCAGAAATATCTTGGTTTGAAATTTCTCTTCCATCAACATCACTTACTACATCACTAAGTGATAATCAACTTGATTCTACTTGTACACCTTCATTTTCAAAGGCTTCAATTGCAAATAATTCTGCAATTGATATGAAACTATTGTAATTGTGAGTTGCAAAACTACTTTGAAAGTCTTTTTCAAACCCATCAATCATTGAAATATCTATAGATTCTTTTGCTTGAACACTTTGAATCCCTTGAACATTTGCAGCAATTGGAGTTACTCCCATTGTTGCACTTGCCAATAAACTTAATAATTTAATCATTCATACATCCTTCATCAACAACCCAACCGTCCACCAATTTACATTATTTGTTGTTAACTATATTTCTAAATTCATAGCTTTTAACCATACTTTTTCAACATAAAGGTACATTATTTGAATTTGCTATTCTTTTCAGTTTGTTTAAATATGCAATTTGTTTATTATCATCTAGTTGTTCAAAACGAATTTTTCTATATTCTATTTCATATTCACTTAAAACTTTTTGTATTTTTTCTATAAAGCAAATTCTTTTTTCTCTGTCTAAAACAGACTTTGCCTCATTAGTTTTCAACACATCACCTTTCCTAAATCATTTCTTTCGCACAGAATTTTTTTAATTAAAATTCTTAAATTAATTATATTCTTATAAATAATGTATACTACACACAATCAATGTGAGTGCCCTGTTTACGCAAAAAAAAAAAAAAAATAAGTGAAATCACTTATTTTACAGTTTTCTAATTAAACTAGTTCTTTAATTTCTTTAACTGTTTTCTTTTCATTTCCTTGGTTTTCAAAGTAGTTATTTTCAGCATAATTTACAGTAACTTCGGATTCAGGTTTGAATGCATTACTTTCCAATTTATCAAATTTTACAGTTTCGGTGGTAAAAATATCTACCAATGGTCCTCTCTTTTGATTTTCACTATATCATTTTAAATTATTAAAGAATGAATCCGCTCCGTTAGATGTGAATAAATTACTTGCATACTGTTTAAATAAATAGAAAGCATCAGCTTTATTTTCCATTTTAATTGTAATTTCACTATCTTTATATGAACTTGTGTTTGGATCAACAACAAGCTTAATTTCACTACCAACTTGAATATTGCCTTTTTCATCCAGGTTTGTTGCACTAATTTCTTTAAAATCAGATGTAAATGCCCCTTTAAATAGTGAAGACACTATTACATCTTTTGCAGACTCAAAGTTTGTTGCAGCTACAAATGCTCATTCATTAGCTGTATCTCCAAGATAAACCTCGTTAAGACTTACTTTTTCAAACTCAAATTGATAACTTCCTTTAAAATATTTATTTGCTTTGAATGATTCAATTTTATAGCTTTGACCTGCTCTTATGATATCTTTACTTAACATTGCATCTTTACTATTATTTTCATACACCTTTATATAATAAGTACCATCAGTATAGTTGATATCATTATCAACATCTTGTGATAAATATTTTGCTACTTCTTTTTGTAAATTTGTAATTGTAATTCCTGGTTCTAGAAAATCTCAATCTTTTGGTAGACTTGCCAAATCCAAAGCTTTACTTTGGTCTACTTGTTGTTCTTCTCCATTTCCACTCCCTGTTGAAGGAGTTGAATTACAAGCTACAACCGTTGAACCAACACTTGTAACCATTCCTGTGATTGCTAACATTGATAATAATTTTTTCATAATAATTACCTCCCCGTAGTAATACACTAATTATATGAAAAAAAAAAAAAAAAGAAATAAGATTTGTACAATTTATTGCTATTTTAAGTTTAAAAGCACTATATTTTTAAAAACTAGCATTTATTGGCAATTTACTTTAAAATAAAACTATCGATAAAAAGGAAGTGGTATCAATGAAATTACAACATTTAGATAAAAAAAGATTAATACTAATTGACTTGGATGGAACTGCTTTAAAAGCAAATGGTGAAGAAATTCACCAAAAAACAAAAGAAGTTTTGATTAAAGCAAGAGAAGATGGACATCATGTTTGTATAATCACAGGACGTCCACATAGAGCAAGTATTCGTTTTTACAAAGAATTAGGTTTAACTACTTTATTAACTAACTTTGATGGGGCACATATTCATGATCCATTAAAAAGACGTTTTAAAAGAATAGTTTTACCAATAAGCGAAGACATTGTTCAAGGTATTATTCATAATCCAATAATTAAAGATGCTTGTCAAAACATCTTAATTGAAAACTATAACAAAGCTGTTGTAAGTAAAAAAGATGAATTTATTGAGAAATTCTTTCATTTAGATGATGTTGAAGATGATGATTACTTTATCTCTAATGTCTATGAAGCTTGAGAAGGTCCATCTACTAACGTTGTTTTATTTTTGAAAGATGATAAACAAAAGGATGAAATTTTCAGACAACTTGAAAAATTCAAAAACTCAATTAAAATTCAATCAGGAAATGTATATGGAAACATGAGCCAAGAGGCAGTTTCTATGATTACTTTAACTAACAAAATCGTAAACAAAGGTTTTGTTTCTGATATTTTAGCTCAATACTATAACACAGATATTCGTGACGTAATTGCATTTGGAGATCAAATGAACGATTATGAAATGATTAAGAGAGTTGGTTATGGTGTAGCTATGCAAAATGGTAGTGATGACTTAAAAAGTGTTGCTGCAGGTATTACACAACTTTCTAACGATGAAGGTGGTCTTGGTTATTACTTAGAAGCCTTGCTTGAAGGAAAAGAAGTTTAAAAAATAGAGTTATATAACTCTATTTTTTTGTTCTCTAAAAGAAATATGCATAATGTAATTTTATACCAACATAAGCTGCATGAACATATGAAGAATTATTTCCATAATTTAGTGAAGCAACTACTTTTAATCCAAAATCAAATACATCTCTAGTTATTCAATTGATATTAAATTGAATTCTAGCAACATGTCTAGAAGCTGATGTGTGTTGGAAATAACCATCAATAACAGTATTATTAGAATCTCCTGAAGTTAGGGTTATCATATCTGCGTCATAGCCTGGTGTCCCCATGTTGACCCCATCTTTACTGTGAGTTCATGAATTATTACCATTATTTGCAAAATTATATCCATAACTATATCTAAAATATGCGTATCTATATTTGTTCAGAAATTCCAATTTATCATTTGCTCCATAATCTCTAATATAAACTCTACTCATTGGTCTATCTATTCCAAATAGTTTTTCTCTCTGCTCTTTTGAGATTTCTTCAAATACGTCTAATGACTCCTTAAAATCTTTTGGCTTTCCAATTTTACCAGGATATCTGGATAGAATTGTTCTTTGATATACATCAGTAAAATAAAGTTGTAAATAATTTGAATATTTTTCAACTTCAATGTCATTTTTTTATCTCCCATTCTTATTTATAAATATTTTTTCTATAAATAAAATAACTTCCCGCGATTATTAAAAATGGTATAAACAAAGTTATGGAATATAAAACTCCTCTACTTGGACCTGTATAGTTATAACTTAATATTTTGATCTCTTGTATCAAAGATTCTATATCCTCAACAAATTCATAATCAACTTTATAAAAATTATATGTGTTGAACAATCCGTGAGTTTGAGCCAAAACAACCGTTTCAAAATCTAGGCTAATAAATCCAAATGCTCTTGATACATCGAACCACATAACGGGATTTAAATAAATACCCATTCTTTCAGGTTTGGTTGCATAATATGTTTCAGGAGTATTTTGTTTGGACATAATAGATTTTTGATTCATCATTTTAAAGAGTGCAGATTGATATTTTTTCTTACCAACAGAATCAACTCAATCATCTCTAATTAACAAATCTAATTCAAATGGATCATTATATTTTGGCAATATGCCTGAGTTTTCGTTTACTATAGATCAATCAATAGGGAAAAATAAACCCATTGAGTTTATATGCCATGAAGTACCTTTGAAATAGAAGTCTTTTTTAAATGTATCAACTATTTTTTTGTTGACTTTTTTTCATTCTTTTTTATTTGAATCTAAATTATTTTCAAATAAATTTGCAAATTCTTCCACTTCTTTTACTACATCATGACTATTAAAGTAATTATATGCACCAATATTTTTTTGATTTCTTTTAGATTGTTTTGTATTTAATAATTGCTCTTGAACTGTTGTTAAATTTGGTTTTGTATACTTAATTTCTTTATAAGCACTTGGCAACAATTTAAAATTAATTTTGTTTATAAAGTCAATAATTTCAACATCCACACCAACCTTATAAAAATCTATTCTTTTTAAGTAATCAATAGTTTTTCTATAATAATTCTGTTGAAAATCATTTAGACCCTCTTCATTCTCAAGGTGTATTGTTTCTTTCATCATATCTATATTTTTAGTTATATTTTCAATTTCATTGAAAATCACCTCGAGACTTGAATCTGTTTTAAGTTTTTTATATAAATAATGGAAATAAATGCTGTTTGCACCACCACTCAAATTGAAATCGCTTCCTCCTGAATTTGAATTTTTAGCCTTAAGTCGCACTGGGCTGAAAAACATTTCAGCCAAAGTTGGAGACAAAGCCAATAAAGAAATTATTATTGAACATACTATCAATACTGCTTTTTTCAAGTTTAAGACTGACAGAAGTAGAGCTATTGAAGGGACAATTAAAGATAAATAAAGCAAACTGTAAAGATTTATTGTAAAAGTGTTTACAATGTTATTATTTGAACTAAAGTAAATTGAAGTTAATACTACTATATAAGTTGCGTAAAATAAAATAATTGTAACAATAAGAGCTGTAACTACAAATATTTTTGCTAAAAATATTTGATAGGGTTTCAGACCACTTTTTATTTCCATCATTTTTATTCCATTAGTTCTTTGTGTTCAAAAAAAGTCGTACATAAAGATTATCCCAATTATTCCGAAATGAACTCATAACATACAATAATTTACAGTATGAATTTGAGCAAAACTAAAATCAGTTAAATTATTTTTTAATATTAATGAGTTAGCAACGGTATTAAATATTGTAAAGAAAGAAAAAGCTACTAGATTTGCAATTCAAAAGGGTTTAGAAAATAATACAGTTTTTGCAGAATATTTTGTACATACCAAAAAACTTCTCATTAATTTATTTCCCCCTCAAAATTTGTTAAATCACCGTATTTTTGTTCTAAACCTTTTGAATCTATATAATTAAAGTACAAATTTTCTAATTGTTCTTTGTCTTTATCAAAAGGTTTATCATAGACAAAAACACCGTCTTTTATAATTGCAACATGATCTACTATATTTTGTAACTCATCTATTATATGACTTGTTATGATTATAGTTTTTCCTTGGTCTTTTAACTGTTTTAATAAATTTAGCAATGCTCTTCTAGATTCAACATCTAGATTTGCAGTGGGTTCATCTAAAAAAATACACTCTGGCTCATTTATTAATGTGGCAGCTAGCATAGCTTTTTTTTGCATTCCAGCAGATAATGAAGCAAATGTTTTTTTAGTATATTTTTCTAATTCTAAGGTCTTTAACAAATGTTTCGTTCTTTCTTTAGCCTTAGAAGCACTTATCCCCACCAACTCTGCAGTGTACCTGCAGAAAAAACCGATACCTATTCCCTTAGGAAATAAACTTTGGTCTGTGTAGAAACTAAATTTTTTTAAAAAACCTTCTGTTTCACCATTAAAAGTTATTTTTCCTTCATCGGGTAGGTACTCTTTGAATATGGTTTTTAAGAGAGTTGATTTTCCAGCTCCATTTGGTCCAAGAATAGCAAAAATTTGACCTTCTTTTATTGATAGGTCTATTTTTTTAATTCCTGCTCCGTTTTTAAAAACCTTTGACAATTGTATTATTTCAATCATTTTAAACCCCATTTCTAATTTGGTTTTTAAAATTTATAATTGTTATTTTATTATAATTACATCAGATAGATATTGTACTTTTTTTAATTGTTATACTTTAATTATAGTTAAATAAATTTTATAGTTTATTTCTTATCTTGCTAAGTTTCATTTTTTTATTTTTCATAATATGTTAGAATTTGTCTAGGAGGAAAATTATGAAACTAGTTGACCACTTATATTTTTTAGATACAGGTGAAAAAGTTCACCTCTCATCATTATTGGGACCACGTGGAATGGTATTGTTTTTTTATCCAAGAGCAAATACTCCTTGATGTACTGAAGAAGTTAAAGAGTACACAAAGAGATTAAATGAATTTGAAGAACTTGAATTCACAGTTGTTGGAATCAGTGATGATACAAGTGAAGATCAAAATGAATTTGCATGTGATTTTTCACTAGATTTTCCTTTAATAGCAGATACTGAAAAAGACTTAGTACACAAACTTGATGTTTGAGGAAAAGTTAATTGACCCGACGGAAGCATAACTGACGGAGTTAGAAGATGTACTTTTATTTTAAACACTGACTTAGAACCTGTGTTTGATTTTCAAAATGTACATCCAACACATCACATTGATGATGTTTTGAAAACTATTAAGGAAAACCCAACTAAATTCTAAAGACTGTAAACAAAGGATGATAATCCTTTCTCAATAGAATATTTAAAAAGCCCCTTTCGGGGCTTTTTATTTTATAACAAACTTTCCAATTCGCTATTAAGTCTTTTAATTTCATTTATTAAAGGCATGTAAGTGTCTTCTTTTTCAAAGTCAACACCACATTCTTTTAGGATTTCAAGAGGTTTTTTTGAACCTCCTTTTTTTAAGAAATTTATAATTGCTAAATTATCTCCACTTTTAAAGTCATCAAATAATTTGAAACTTGCAACTAAATCAACTGCATATTTATATACATAAAATGGTGAGTGGAAAAAGTGAGAAATGTATGGTCAATGATACACTTCTCTATCTTTATCATCAAACACGTCATATCCATATTCATTTTCAACTTCTCTAAATAATTCCATTAAAATTTCACTTGTTAATGGTTCTTTATCTTCTACAAGTTTATGTGCTCTATATTCAAAATCTGCAAATTGAATTTGTCTGTAAAATGTTGATATTAAATCAAAAATTCTTTGTTGTAGTAAATAGATTTTTTTATTTTTGTCATTTGTTGTACTGTATAAGAAATCAAATAATACATGTTCATTAAAAGTTGATGCAACTTCAGCTAAGATAATTGGATAATCACTTAAAGGATATTTTTGTTCTTCTTCAGAAAATAAAGTATGTACTGAGTGTCCAACTTCATGAGCTAATGTACTTAGAGATGAAAGTTTATCATCTCAGTTCATTAAAATTATAGGTTCTACTCCAGTTCCCCCAGAAGAATATGCTCCACTTACTTTATTGGTATCTTCAAAGTAATCAATTCTATTATCAGAAAAAGCTATGTGTAATTTTTTAAAATACTCTGGTCCAAGTTCTGATAAAGCAGTTTTTACAGTATCGATTCCAGTTTCAACATCAAACTTTTCATTATATTCTGAAACTAACTTTAATTCTCTATCTGTTGTATAAAAATTATCTAGTTTATTTTTTTTCTTAATTAATAAATAATAATCTTTTAAAGGTTGAATATGTTTCTTTCCAACTTCTAATAATTTTTTATAGATATCAACACTAACTCCATCATTAAATAATGCTTGTTCAAGTACTGAATCATAGTTTCTAACTTTTTTGTCTTCAACTTGTTTTAAAATAATTGATTCATATATTTTTGCAAAACTATATTTTCTTTGAGTTACATTGTTAAAATATTTATCTCAAACTTCTTTTCTAAAGTTTTGATCTTCAAGTGGTCGACTATCTTCTAATGTATTTTTAAAGAAAGTTGTGTCAACCACTTCTTCTTTTCCATCAACCATTACTGTACTTTCTAGTTTATCTGCATATGATAAACTGTCATACAACATAGCTGTTGCAACTCTACTTCTATCAACTTTGCTTAATAACTCTTCTTTGTGATTTTCAAGTATATGTTTTTCTTTCTCAAAAATACTTTCAAATCTATATTTAAATTGTTCATAATCTTTATTATTTATAAAAGAAAATATTTTTTCTTTACCTATTTTTAAAACTTCAGGAATTACAAAACTTGTTTTAACTCCAGTTTCTTGTAATACATTTGTAAATAGTGAATCTAATTCTTGAAGTTCACTATCAGTTTGGTTTATATCATAAAGATGTATGTACTGATTTAATTTTGCCATTTTAAAGTCAGCTTCAACATCTAGGTCTAAGTAATTTTGAAAGTTTTTTTCTTCTCCTAGCTTTCCTTTTAAATCTGAAATTTTTGTTATGATATTTTCAAATTCTTCAAGGTCTTTCTTTCATTGCTCAGTATTTTCATATAGGTGGGAAAAATCCCATTTATATTCATTTTGTGCTTGTGTTCTTTTCATATATTTATATTAGCATATTTTGATTTGCTAAAACAAAGTAAAAACACCCTTTAAGGGTGTTTTTAAATTTTTTATTTATTTAATAATTCAAACATTGTTCTTGTCATTGGTGCTCTACCACGTCTATTTCTGTCAGCAGTTGCTGCAATATCCAAGTGAATGTATGATTTTTCTTCTGCAAATGAATTTAAGAATGCAGCTGCAGTTGATGAACCAGCTTCTCTTCCTGGTTCTGAGTTAACAAGATCTGCAACTTGTGAACATTGCATTGCTTTTAAATGATCTGCTATCATTGGTTGTCTTCAAACTGGTTCTTGTGCTGAATCTGCAGCACTTTCAAATTCTGAGTAGAATTGGTTGTCTGAAGCAAATGTTCCAGTAAATCATCTTCCTAATGCAACAGCAATAGCTCCTGTTAAAGTAGCTACAGTAATAACTCTTTCAGCTTTTTCATTTCTTACAGCGTAAGTAATTCCATCAGCCAATACTAATCTACCTTCAGCATCAGTGTTTGTAATTTCAACTGTTTGTCCGTTCATTGATGTTAAAACAGATTCTGTTAAAGTTGCTTTTCCACCAATTCTGTTATCAGTTAATAGACCAACTGAAACTACATTACATTTTGCACCTTTTTTAGCTAAAGCCATAACTGTTGAAGAAACAATTGCAGCTCCTGACATATCAAATTTCATGTTTTCTAAGAAGTTAGCAGGTTTTAAGTTATATCCTCCTGAGTCGAAAGTAATTCCTTTTCCTACTAAAGCAGTTCTTTTAGCACTTGGATCTCCAACGTATTCTAAAACAACAACTCTTGGGTCAACATAACTTCCAGCATTAACTCCTAAAAGTAATCCCATTTTCATGTCTTCAATTTGTTTTTTATCGTAAATTGTAATTTTTACACCATTTACTGTTTTTGCTTTTTCTTCAATTCTTTTTGCAATTTCAACTGATGTACCAACGTTTGGTGGTAAGTCTTGTAAGTCTCTTGCAAAGTTTACAAATTCCATTTTAATTTCTGAGTCTTTGAAGATTGTTTCAAATTTTGCATCAAAAATTAAGTCATAATTTTTTTGTTTTTTAACTTCTTTTTTCATTTCGAACACTTGGTGTGATCAGAACATAAAACTTTCAGTTAAAACTTGGAAAACTTCTTCTTTGTTTTCAAAAACTTCAACAAATGAGTTTAAGTCTACGTTTAAATCATATTTATTATTTGCTACGAATCCCTCAACTAATTTTTTTAAAGCTTCTAAGTCAGCTTTTGCATCTACACATAAGTAGATTGTTTTTTCTTCAGCTACTAAAGTTGAAACTCCTGCTTCTTTTAAAACAACAGAGTTAACGTTTGAATCTTTAGTACAAGCTTTCAAAGTTAATTCATAAGTATTTTTATTACTTGTAATCATTTTTTGTGTCATCTCCTCTATATATATAAGTATCTTACCACTTTATTAATTAATTAAAAATTTATTATCACAAATTTTATTTCTACATGTTCCATATATGTACATTTCAAAATATGGTTTATCTTTATGGTAAGTTAAAAATGTTCGTTTAACTCCATGACCATTTTCACATCTCATTTTTCTATTTGCTAATTTAGTATTTGTATTTGTGAACTTAGATCTTAAAGCATAAATATAATAAGTTTCTTTTTTAAGTCTTAAGTTTTGGTCTTCAATTTCACTTAAAACTAAAAATCTTAAGTTTTCTAGTTTCTTTTCTTTTTTTCTGAATTTTGAAGACTCTTTATTTTCTTTTTTAAAATTATAAATATGAGTTTTTCATCTTTGCAATATATTTATAGATTCACCAATATAAGAAAATTTTAAGGTTTTATCTTTTTTAAAAGAATATATTAAATAAACTCCAGATATTTTTTCAGGCAAGTCTTTAATGGTGTCAACATTATAGACTTGCCTTGTTTTTTCAAGTTCAGTAACAAATTTAGTGCAATATTCACTACTCGTTTGTTTGTATTTTACATCTCTACTTGTTTTTGTTTTTCAAATATATTTATATTGCTTTTCAAAATCTTTATTCATGATTACCTCTAAATGTAATTATATCTTTTTTTAAATATCTATGTTAGAAAATAAAAACACGTCAGTGACGTGTATTTTAATAATCTAAAATTGCTATCAAATAAAGAGCTTTACCTTCATCCACATAATCTGAATTTCTTTTTCCTAACAGTTGTAAAGTATCTGCCAGTTCAAGTGTATCTGTTGGCAATAAAGGTTCTAAAACTAATTGATTGTTTTTTGACACTTCTCTAAAAACATCAAAGTCTTTGTAGATATCTAAAAATGGAACTTCATTTTTTAATTGCACATTTGCGGCATCTAAAACTTCTTTGTAACTTCCAATTTTAATATTAAAAGCATTGTAATCATCAAAAGATGTAATGTTAACATCTAGTTCTAATGTTTCTATGTTTTCATTTTTAACAATTAATTTATTTAATGCTTGAGTTTTTTTAATGTAATCTGGAGCATTAGTTAAATCAATATTGATATCAGAATCATTTAAAATTAAATCTACATCAGCTTTTTTTAATTGTTCATTTAAGCTTTTTAAAAGTTCTGCCTTAACATCTTGTTTTTTAGTTCCTGCCATAATTGTTGGACTTAATTTAAATTCACTTAAATCTCCTGGCATCACAGTAGTTTTAACTTTATTTTCATAAAGAGTATTTCCACTAATTGCTTCTATTAAAAACTCATCCCCTGGTTTTGAAACGTATTTAGAATCAAAAACAACTTGATCATTACCTCTGTAAACAATTATTGAAACGTTTCCGTAGTAATTTGGTAGTTCATTTTTGATAGCTATTCTAACTCTTTCTATATCAAGAAAGGCTTTAATTTTAATATTGATATTTGAAATATCTAATTTTTTAATTGTGTAAGTAGTTTTATAACTACCTGTTAGTGCTCTTGAATCCTCAGAAGCTTTTACTTCTATTACAGCTCCATCAACAATATAACCAGACATATAGTTAAATCTGTCTGAATTTTCTCCATCAACTAAAACTATAAAATCACTTTCTGAGAAGAACCTTGGATTTAAATCATAAATTTTGTCAGATATCATTCTTTTTAAATCAGTATATCTAATCTCTTCATCAAATGATAATTTAAGTTTTGAAAGATCTGCTCTTGTATCAAAAATTTGAAATTCAGTATCTGCAAATCTTCTAAATTCTGTATCTAATACTTTAATATGAATTACATCACCATTCTTAATAATGTAATCATCAGTTAGTTTAGTTTCTTTAGAATCTTTTTTAATGTAAACTTCGTACTCACTCATTAATAAGAAATAATTTGTGCTAGCATAAGAATCTCAGATTTTATATTTAACTTGTTTACCATTATCCCCAACAAAAATATTTGAAACTTCTGGAAGTGTGGCAAAACCCATTTTTGGTTCACCACAAGAAACCGCTAACGAAGATGAACTTGCAGCAATTGTAAAAGATCCTAATAATTGTAAAATTTTTTTCATTTCATCATCACCTAATACCTTACCATTTTAATTGCAACTTCTGCTTCTTCAAAAATGTTTCCCATTGTTTTAACAACAACCTGGTCTCCAGTTTGCAGAGCATTTAAATTGTCATCTCATGCTAAAATTTCTGTACTTCCATCTTTGTGGGTTCTAATAACTTCTTTGACTTTTCAATCTTCATTTTCTATAGTTGAAGATACTTGAAAATAATAAGACTCTAATAAATTTTGTAATCCATATTCAAAACGGTCTACAAATAATTCTTTATCGTTTTGACCAGTCATGTTAGCCATTTCTATTACAAATGGTTTTAAATTATATTTTCTAAATTCATTTTCCAAAATTTTAGATCCTGAAAACATTTCTGCACCTTTTTGTGCAACCATTTTAATTCTATTACCAGCACCAATTTGTGTAGTTAGATTAGTGTCGTCAATTAAAACAAAACCTTGTTTTGTTTCGGCATAAACATCTACTTTTGGATCTGGACCGTCACTGTATCTTTCTATTTCTTTAATAACCTCTTCTTTTAAAGTCTTATATGTGTTTGTAAAAAACATTCTCTTGCCATCCAATATATAAGAAAAATTAGACATTCCTAGATCAGTACCTTTCGCTCTTGCTCATGTTGTGAAATAACCTCCATAAGGATCTGCACTTCTTTTTGCAGCAACAAGAATTTTATCGTCGTATTCAGCTATATAATCATCATTAAAATCTATCATCACTTCATTTCTTACCATGTAGACATCAACACTTCGTATAGAAAGTCTTCTTCCAAAATCACTTAAAGCTTTGTCTAGGTTTTCTAAAATCTCTTCTTTTGTTTCATTAACATACATTTTAAAATTTATTTGACTTATATTTTTTCCCGGGAATTGCTCACCCACCGAGGTAAATGTACCGCAAGCAGTTGTTAATGCTGGCGTTGCAATAATACTTACTGCACCCAATAAACTCAATATTTTTTTCATTTATTTGTCCTCTCTCTCATTCATACTCTTTTTTAAATAAAAGTTATTTTAGATTGTTTCACGTTGTATGCAAGAAATTCTGCACCATATGCACTATCAAAATAAATTGTTTTGCCAGAAAGATTTGTAAAATCTGTTGGTTCTAGCAAACGTCTTCCTTCTTCATTTAGGAATTCCAATTCTTTTGTAATATCAAAGAATGGGAAATCTGCATGTATTAATTCTTCAAATTGTTTCATAAAAGTTTCATAATCATATCAATAAAGTACATAGTTCTTAAATGGTAAATCGATTCTTTGTATATATAATCTTTGTTCCAAGTTTTTTCCGTTTGTGTACTCATTATTTATAAACGCAAAAAGACCATCATTTGCTTTAACTGTATAATCATCCTCAAATCCAGTTTCATCTGCATAGTATCTGATTACAATATCACTAGTTTTAAAAGTAATATTGTAATTATTATTTTTAAAATATGAATTGAAAGTTTCTACTATCATTTTTTTAGCTTCACCAACAGTCTGACCTGCATTAATTTTAAAAGTTGAATAATTTACAAACGTAGTATCCATTCCAAGAACATTTCTTTGTAAAGATCCTTTATATAAATTACTGTTAGGTTTTGCATCAAAACTAATTATGTCTCCTTCAACTGATTCGTACTCTTCATTAAATTCAACTAAAGTTCCATTTCTTTTAACAGTAATATCAATGTTATCTTCTCATCCTGGGAATAAAAAGTTTAATTCTTCTGCTATTCCTTGGTGCGTTTGATTTTTAAAGATTGTAGCTTTAAAGTCCTTAAGGTCTTCTACTCCTAAAATAACTTTTGTTTCATAACTTCCAACTAATCTAGTTGAAGTTGGCACAGCTTCAATCTTTACAGTGTCTCCTTCTTTAACGAAGTCTTTACCATTTAAGTCTAAAATATTTTTATTATTTATAAAAATTTCAAAATCTTCTTTTATATAACTAGAAGGATAAGATCTGTTCAATCTTTCTATAGCTATTTCTAAAATTTTTTCAACTGAATATAATTTTTTATAAGTTAAACGAATGTTTCCTATTTTTGTTCTTTTTTCAGAAACCACTATCCTTAAATCTTCATACTTTCTTAATTCTTTATCTTTTGGTGTCATTATGATTACATCATTTGCTTTAATTATGTAATCATCTTTTAACTCCACTCTCTCTTCATTAACTTCTAGGAAAAATTCTAAAGCAGAAAATGCAAAGTGAGCAGATATAGCTGTTTGGTCTTGTCAAAGAATTATTTTTGCTTCAAGACCAGTATGACCTATTCTAATTTTTCCTGAGTTATAAAAATTTCTATTATAGAATGTATCTTGACAAGATACAGTTGTAGCTGCGGTTGACGCTACAACAGTCAATGAACCAATAAGTCTTAACAATTTTCTCATTTTAATTCCCCCTAACCTGATATTTCTATTTCTTGTGTTTCTTTGTTAAAGAAGTTTCCCATGAAATTAACAGTGATTTTATCTTTAATAGTTAATTGGTCAACTTCACTTCAAGGTTTGTCTTCACCATTAAAGCTCATCTTTTCAATAGTTCAATCTTGGTCTAATGAAACATTTATATCGTTCAAATATTTCTTTGAAACAAATTCATTTAATTTTTCTGATAAGAAGTTTTCAAAAGCCTCTTTATCTTTTCCAAGTCCAAGATTGAAGAAAGAAACTTTTGGCATTTTCATAACATCAACTTTTTTTGAATGGTATGTATATTCTAAGTTTCCTGTAATTTCAAACGAATCTTGAGTTGTTTCAATTTTTATGACATCTTTGTCTTTTAAAATTGTGTCTAAATTTTCTTGTCCTATTTTATTTTTGTTTATGTAAATTGAAAATTTACTTCCTTTATATTTTTGACCTAAGAAATTATCTATTGAACTTTTTACATCTGAATAAGTACTATCTGGAGCTAAAATTTTACCATCAAAAACTCTATCTCATCCCAGCCTTCCAATATCATCTCTTCCTTCTTCGGCTAATGCAGTGATAGTTCCTCCAAGTGGATAATAATCAAATTTTAAAGTAGCCACTAAGTAATCACCTTCTCGAACAATATAGTTATCTGTAAAGTTTACAAAGTCATAATTTCTTAATATCGAAATATCTAATGAATCTATAGACAGGTCAATATTAAAATTTTTCATTAATGTATCTAATTCTGTTTTTATAGTCTTTCCGGTTTTACCAATTAAGAACTTGTAGTTAATTGATGTTATATCATTATGATCTTTTATATAGTCTTCATAGTAGTTTTGTGAAAAACAAGAAACAGTAGCTGTTGAAGAACTTACAAGTGAAATACTTGCTAAAGTCATTAATATTTTTTTCATAAATATTCCCCCTTTTTATTTATTTTGTTTTATTACAATTGGCATTTTTTGCCTTCAATTATATATTTAGAACTCGTTAGAGTTTTAAGTATTAAATAATCTTGACCTTTTTCTCCAAAGTCTGGAGTATAATCTGCTGTAATTTTCTCATCTTTTTTATTTGTTATTTCATATTCTCTATCCATTTCAAAATCAGGAAAATTACCTTTAATTGTAGTTTCAATTTCTTGGATTAAAGTTTCGTAATCACTTCAAATAAAACCAGAACTTAAACTTAATTCACCAAGCGAAACATCAATTATACTTACTCTTGCATTTACATTAGAAGTTAAACCGTTGTTTATGTAACTACAATAAACATTTGTAGAATCTTTTGTTATATATGTATCATTTTTTAAACCAGTTATTTGAAGATCTTTTTCACTAACTGTTATACCAATTTTTTCCTTTTCAAAGTAGGCGTTCATTTTATTTGCAAGAGCTTGCAATGAATCTGATGTTTTTTTTCCTAAAGTTAAAGTTAAATAAAGATTTGCAAAGTTAACTCTTCGTTTAACAATTGTTGCCTGAAGTTCTCCTTTAAGAACTTTGTTACCCTCAATAGATTTAATTACAAATTTATCATTCTGTTCAACAATGTAATTGCTATCAAATTCTATTTTTTTACCATCTCTTGTTATAGAAATTTCAGCATTGCCTTCTCAATATGATAATTTATTATTTATTTCACTTAACACTTCGTCATAAAGACTAAAACTATTAAGTTCTAAATAAAGAAGTGAAATGTTAAATCTTGGTAAAATAACTTCCAGATTTATAGATCCTTTTAAAATTTGAGAAAACTCTAATGCTTTAATTTCTACATGTGAGTATTCTTCTACAATATAGCTTGAATCATATTCTTCATAGTTTTTTCCATCAATTAATACTTCATAATCAGTTTTAAAAATTGCCATTGGCGCTAAATCTGTTATGGTTTTTGAAACTTTTTCAAAAACTTCTTTAACTGTTAATTCTCTATCAAGTGTTATTTTTAATTTGTCTAATTTTTTTCTGTTATCTTTTACTACAAAAGACATATCTCTATAACGATTAACAGATTTGTCCAATATTTTTATAAACAAAGTATCTTCTGGTTGAATGACATAATCATCTTTCAATAAAATCTTTTCATTTTGAGTTTGTAAATAAACTTCATAATCATCTAATGTTAAATAAATTCTGTTATTTAAAAACTCATTTCAAATTTTGTACTTTACTTGTGCTCCTGTATCAAATATTTTAATACTATTAAATTCAGGCAATGAAATTGAACTACCTTCAGAAGTTGTTTTACAAGCAACAACACTAGTTGCTGTACTGGTTAAAGCGGTGAGAGACAGTGTTAGTTTTAATAATTTTTTCATGTCCAAACCTCCTTATTGTTCTATAATTACAAAAATAGTTTCATTAGATTGAAGTGTTTCTCCTTTAAAGTCCACACTTATAAAAGCCATATCTGGTATTGTTTCTACTTCATCTCAATTAACTATAATATTCTCTGGATCTTTATATTCTTCAAGACCTTTAATAACTCAATCAATACCTTGAACCAAATTTATTTGTCCAAAATAGAACGATGATGCTCTTTGATTAACAGTAGCACTTAATCAATTTTCAAAATCTTGTTTTGAATTACCTCCCATATCTTTAAAAGAAGGGGGTTGAAAATCTGAATCCATTTTTTCAAACTTGTGTTTTATTTCTTTATAACCTTTATATTTTTTTGAATTTTCTGGAGCATCAATTCTAATAATCGCTTCATTTCCTATTAATGTATTTTCATTTTCTTGTGTAACTTCTTTATCATTAATTGTTATTTTGAAACCTTCTTCTTTCAAGTTTCCAGAAATTCTTGTATTCATATCATTATATATATCTTTGTATGTTGTTGAAAAGTGAATATTTGATGTTGTAAGGAAAAGACTTTGTCTTAAATCTTTAAGGTCTTCTCTTAATTCTTCAGCAGTTCTTCTTAAAACACCTTTATAAGGATCTGCTTCTTTTTTTGCCATTACAACTATTTCATCATTTTCTTGAACTATATAGTTTTCATCAAAGGATACAAATTGTTCATTTCTAACAATTTGTATAAATAAGTCTTTAACCCTTAGACGTGTTGAAAAAATTTCAACTGCATTTTCTAAGTCTTCTAACACTTCTTTTTGTGTTGCTTCAAGTCTAAGACTAAATTCTATATATGATATATTTTTATCTGAAGGAAGATAATCATTTGTTACAGTTACTCCTCCACAAGCAACAACTGTTGCACTTGAACCAAACATTGATATAGCTCCCACTAAACTTAATAATTTTTTCATCCCGCAACCCCTTATCTAGTTTTATTGCTACTGATAATTGGTAATTTGTTTAATAAATAAACATTTGACACATGTTTTGAGTAATTATTATTAATTACTTACTTATCTTTTTTTATTTTTAAACAGTATTCCCGTACTGTTTATACTTGTAAATCTTTAATACCTTTCTATAAAGAAATTATATATTATATTGCACCAATTTGAAACAGAGCAACCAGACTTTTTTATCTTATTTTGTGTATAATTCATATATACGAAAGGAGATTTATATGTATATAAAATTTGACAAAGCTGTTTTATCAGATTTGGATAAGATATACCAAATAGAGGTTGAAAATTTTGTTCCCCAAGAAGTACTTTCAAGAGAGACTTACAAAGAGAGAATAGAAAAGATATCTTCTTCATTTATAGTTGCTCGTGATGAGCTAGGTAAAGTTATGGGATTTATAGTTGGAAAAAGTTCATCATCACTTTATCTTGAGGATGAAGTTTTTACGATTACAAAAGAAAATATTGATAGCGATCCTTATTATTGAGTAGTAACTTTAGCCGTTGACAAAGAATGTCAAAAATTTAAAATTGGTTCTAGACTTATACAAAATTTCTTAGAACAAGCCAAGAGTGAAGGCAAAAAAGCTGTTTCATTAACTTGTGTTAAGGAATTGGTCACTTATTATGAAAAATTCAATTTCAAAAATCACGGTGTTTCTGAATCTAAATTTGCAGGACATACATGATACAATATGGTATTTGAATTTTAAAGAAAAAAGCTTGAATTTAATTCGAGCTTTTTTTAATTAAATATAAAAAAACTCATAACTTGCGTTATGAGTTTTTGTTTGTCATAAATAAATTTATAACTTTAATTATTCGATAATTGAAACAACTGTTCCAGCACCAATAGTTCTTCCACCTTCACGGATTGAGAATTTTGTACCTTGTTCAACAGCGATAGGTTTAATTAATTCAACAACTAATTCAACGTTATCTCCAGGCATAACCATGTCTGTTCCTTCAGGTAAGTGTACTTCACCAGTTACGTCAGTTGTACGGAAGTAGAATTGTGGACGGTATTTGTTAAAGAATGGTTTGTGACGTCCACCTTCTTCTTGAGTTAAAGCATAAACTGAAGCGTTTAATTTTGTATGAGGTTTGATTGTTCCTGGTTTTGCAAGAACTTGACCACGTTCGATGTCTTCTCTGTTAACCCCTCTTAATAATGCTCCAACGTTATCTCCAGCTTCAGCAAAGTCTAGTAATTTTCTAAACATTTCTAATCCTGTAACAACAACTTTTTTGCTTTCTTCTACTAATCCAACGATTTCAACTTCTTCGTTAACTTTAACGATTCCTCTTTCAACTCTACCTGTAGCAACAGTTCCACGTCCTGTAATTGTGAAAACGTCTTCTACTGGCATTAAGAAAGTTTTGTCTGTATCACGAGTTGGTTCAGGAATGTATGCATCAACTGCAGCCATTAATTCTTCGATTTTTTCAACTCATTTTGCATCACCGTTTAATGCTCCTAGAGCTGAACCTCTAATTACAGGTGCTCCGTCTCCATCAAAGTCGTATGCTGAAAGTAAGTCTCTTACTTCCATTTCAACAAGGTCGATTAATTCTTCATCATCAACCATGTCACATTTGTTTAAGAAAACAACGATAGCTGGAACTCCAACTTGTCTTGAAAGTAAGATGTGTTCTCTTGTTTGAGGCATAGGTCCATCAGTTGCAGCAACAACTAAGATCCCACCATCCATTTGTGCAGCACCAGTAATCATGTTTTTAACATAATCGGCGTGACCTGGACAGTCTACGTGTGCGTAGTGTCTGTTTTCTGTTTTGTATTCAACGTGTGATGTATTAATTGTAATACCACGTTCTCTTTCTTCAGGAGCGTTATCGATGTTTGCGTAATCTGTAAAAGTTGCTCCTCCTTTTTCAGCTAAAACTTTAGTAATAGCAGCTGTTAATGTAGTTTTACCGTGGTCAACGTGTCCTATTGTTCCAATATTAACGTGAGGTAAACTACGGTCAAATGATTCTTTTGCCATGTTTTTTCATTCCTTTCATTTTGTGTCTCGGACAAAATGTCATAATAATTTTAATTACATTTTGTCAAAAATACAATAGTTTTTTTTAATTGTTAGGTAAATAATAAACCCCTATTTACCTGCTTTTTTGATAATTTCTTCAGCGATGCTTTTTGGAGCTTCGTTGTAGTGACTGAAAATCATAGTGTAATTTCCACGTCCTTGAGTAAATGATCTTAATTCAGTAGCGTATCCAAACATTTCTGATAATGGAACTTTTGCTTTAACTGTTTGAGCATTTCCTCTTTGTTCTGAACCTTCGATTAGTCCACGTTTTGATGAAATGTTACCCATTACATCTCCGTAGTATTCATCTGGTACAGTAACTTCAACTGACATAATTGGTTCTAATAAAACTGGGTTAGTTTTTTTAGCAGCTTCTTTCAATGCCATTGAAGCGGCAATTTTATATGCCATTTCGTTTGAGTCGACATCATGGTATGATCCATCAACGATAGTTGCTTTAACATCTATCATTGGGAACCCTGCAACAACTCCGTTTTGTAGGGCATTTTCCAGCCCAACTCTTGCAGCGTTGATGTATTCTTTTGAGATTTTACCCCCAACAATTTTGTCAACTCATTCAAACCCTTTGTCTGGGTTTGGTTCGAATTCAATCACAACGTGACCATATTGTCCACGTCCCCCTGATTGTTTAACGTATTTTCCTTCAACTTTTGCAGCAGCACGAATTGTTTCACGGTATGAAACTTGAGGTGCCCCTACGTTAGATTCAACTTTGAATTCACGTTTTAAACGGTCAACAATGATATCTAAGTGAAGTTCACCCATACCAGCGATGATTGTTTGTCCAGTTTCTTCATCAGTATATGTTCTGAAAGTTGGATCCTCGTCTGAAAGTTTGTTTAAAGCAATTCCAAGTTTTTCTTGGTCAGCTTTTGTTTTTGGTTCAAGAGCTAAGTGGATAACTGGTTCTGGGAACACCATTGATTCAAGAACAATTGGGTGTTTTTCATCAGTTAAAGTATCTCCAGTTGTTGTATCTTTTAATCCAACAGCTGCTGCGATATCTCCAGCATAAACTTCTTCAATTTCTTCACGGTTATTTGCGTGCATTTTTAGAAGACGTCCAACTCTTTCTTTTTTGTCTTTTGTAGCATTTAAAACATAACTACCTTTGTTTAATACTCCAGAGTAAACTCTAAAGAATGTTAATTTACCAACAAATGGGTCTGTCATAATTTTGAAAGCTAAAGCTGAGAAAGGTTCACTATCATCAGCTTTTCTTACATCTTCACTACCATCTTCTAAAGTTCCTTTAATAGCTGGAACGTCTAATGGTGAAGGTAAGTAATCAACAACTGCGTTAAGTAATAATTTAACACCTTTGTTTTTGAAAGCAGATCCAGCTAATACTGGGAAGAATTCTGCTGAAAGAACACCTTTACGGATAGCTCTTTTTAATTCTTCAACAGTGATTTCTCCACCATCTAAGAATTTCATCATTAATTCTTCGTCATATTCAACCGCACTTTCGATTAATTGCATTCTTAATTCTTCTGCTAAATCTTTTAAGTCAGCAGGAATTTCAATTTCTTTTGCAATTTCATCAGCTGCTCCATCAAATCCTCATGCTTGCATTTCTACTAAGTCAATGATTCCTGAGAATTGATCTTCTGCACCAATTGGTAATTGAATTGGTGAAGCTTTTGCTCCCAATCTATCTCCAATTGATTTAACTGAGTATATAAAGTCTGCCCCAGTTTTATCCATTTTGTTAACGAATACGATTCTTGGTACTTTATATGTTGTAGCTTGTCTTCAAACAGTTTCTGTTTGAGGTTCAACTCCACTTTGTCCATCAAGAACAGCAACAGCACCATCTAAAACTCTAAGTGATCTTTCAACTTCAACTGTGAAGTCAACGTGACCTGGAGTATCGATAATGTTGAAACGGTGGTCTGCTCAGAATGCTGTTGTAGCAGCAGAAGTAATTGTAATTCCACGTTCTTGTTCTTGTGCCATTCAGTCCATTTGTGATTCACCTTCGTGAGTTTCACCAATTTTATGAATTTTACCAGTATGGAATAAAATACGTTCTGTTGTTGTTGTTTTACCAGCATCAATATGAGCCATGATACCAAAGTTACGAGTCATATCTAAACTAAATTCTCTTGGCATATTCTATTTCTCCTATAAATCTTTCTATTATCAACGATAATGTGCAAACGCTTTATTAGCTTCTGCCATTTTGTGAGTATCTTCACGTTTTTTAACAGATCCACCAATACCGTTTGATGCATCAATAATTTCGTTTGCTAATCTATCTATCATTTCTTTTTCGTTTCTTAATCTTGAATAGTTAATTAATCATCTTAATGCTAAAGTAACTTTTCTATCTGTTGAAACTTCAATTGGTACTTGATAGTTAGCTCCCCCAATACGACGAACTTTAAGTTCTAAGTGAGGTTTAATGTTTTCTATAGCTTTGTTGAAAACTTCAATTGGACTAGTTCCAGTTTTTTCTTGAATTTTTTCAAAAGCTTTATATAAGATGTGTTGTGCAGTTCCACGTCTTCCGTCTAACATAATTTTGTTAACAGCTTTAGTAACTAATTTTGAGTTATAAACTGGATCTGGAAGCACATCTCTTTTTTCTGCTTGATGTTTACGCATTGTTATTGCTCCTTTCTTTTATTTAATTGATACTTGTTTTAATGTGATATTACACTCTTATTTTTTTTCTTTAGGTCTTTTTGTTCCGTATAATGAACGAGATTGCATTCTACCGTTAACTCCAGTAGTATCAAGTGTTCCACGAATAATGTGGTAACGTACCCCAGGTAAATCTTTTACCCTTCCCCCACGGATTAAAACAACACTATGTTCTTGTAGGTTGTGACCTTCTCCTGGAATATAAGCTGTAACTTCCATTCCGTTTGTTAATCTAACCCTTGCATATTTACGTAGCGCAGAGTTAGGTTTTTTAGGTGTCATAGTTGCAACCCTTGTACAAACTCCTCTTTTTTGAGGTGAAGAAATTTTAGTAACTTTTTTTAATAAAGTGTTAACTCCTCTGTTTAAAGCGGGTGCTTTAGTTTTTCAAGTTTTTGCTTTTCTTGGTTTTCTAACCAATTGGTTAATTGTTGCCATGTCAGTTTCCTCCTTTCCACAATACCGAGTGTATTGTGTTCACACAATATATATTATATAGAATTAGTGCAAAAAAAATCAATATTTTTTAAAAATATTGATTTTATTGTATTTGTAAATTAACTAGAAAATACATCTAATATATTTTTCATACCCTTTTGCTCACCATTTGCTTTTGTAAATTTCTTATAAATATCTAGAATATTGTCATTTTGAGCAAGATATTGCCCAAAAACCAATTCTCCTTCTTTTATAATAATCAATTTATTAATTAAACCTTGTAGTTCGTTAATGATATGACTAGTTATCAAAATTATTTTATCTTGTCTTGCAAGTTTTTTGATCAACTCCATAAATTCAACTCGTGTAGAAACATCTAAATTTGCAGTAGGTTCATCAAAAATTATAATATTTGGGTCTGAAACCATAGTAATTGCAAGCAAAGCTCTCTTTTGCATACCTGCAGATAATTTTTTAAATGTCTTATTTCTATATTCAACCAATCCTAGGTATTTTAACAATTGATCTGTTCTTACTTTTGATTCTTTATTTTTTAAACCAGAAAGAATACCAGAATATAGACAAAAATTTTTAACAGTTATATTGTTTGGATACAAACTTTGATCCGGGAAGAAAGACGCTTCTTTAAAAAGAGTTTTTTTCATTGGTACACCATCATAAAATAATTCACCTGAGTCTTTTTTATATTCATTGAATATTGATTTAATAATGGTTGATTTTCCAGCTCCATTATCTCCAACCATCCCAACAATATCTCCTCTTTTTATTGTAAAAGAAATATTTCGTACACCATTCCCGTTAAAAAATGTCTTTGTGAGTTTCTTTACTTCTATCATACATCTTGCCCTCCATTTTTAAGGTCTTAACTTTCTAATATAAATCAAATACCCTATAAAGATGAAGCTAAAACCAAGGATTAAATAGCTCATGTAATAATAAATAGGATTAAAAGCTAATTTTGTATTTTCAAAACTTTGAATTGGTAATTCATCCTTGTCTTTAAAGGATCATTTATCTCTTTCAATATAATCTTCATTTTCAAACATAGCCAGGTCTTGAATTGCAGGTCCCGGCATCAAAGTTTCCATCAAGGCATTGTTTACTTCGGGTTTTTTTGAAATCTTTGTAAACAAATACATATATGGAAGGCTAAGAACGGGATTGGTTAGAAATATTTGTCTTCTTTTCTTTCAATCGTTATAAACAAAATTATATGCAAAATCTTTTTTAACGTTTTCTCCAGTATTGGGAACTAAAACACTTGTTTGAAATATAAAGTTAGACATAAGTATTATAAAAAGTTGATTTCCATCTTTAAGTCCATAATCATCATTTATTGAACTAAAAAAATAGTTAGCAAATTCTGACACATCATAAAAATCAAAACTTTTTTCAAAGTAACCAACATTATAAACTCTAGAACCTGATTCAGCTTTTATTCCAAATCTTTGATAGTTTCAATAATCAAGAAATAAATCTTTTAAAGTTTTAATTTCTGTTTTTAGATTTTTTATAGAATAATTGTCCTCTAAATTTTTAATCATACTTTCTGTAGTTAAAAAATCCATATAGTCGAACAGTTGATTTTTACCCTTCAATTGTTCCATACTTTTATCTGAAATAAAAATATTGTTAGGTTTAAATTCTTCTTGTTCAATTTTTGTATCATTAAAAAAATTAAACAAGTCACTATTTTTATAATTGTCGGTAATAGAGAATTTTAAATATTTATTGTAATTTGAATTTGAATTTAAATAATTATCCACATCTATAGGTTGTCCAACAGATGTGTAATATATTAAAATTCTTTCTAATAAATTATTGTCATTCAACTTTAGTTTTACTTGCTCATACGTTTCTATTTCTTGAGAATCAGCATCTTCCATTAAAGAAATTTCAATATTATTTTTTTCATTTAAAGTTAAAAGATTTTTATATAAGAAACTAACAAGACCATTTTGGTTTTTTCTAGCCATTTTTTGTATTTCTAAAGGTACCCTATTCAAGGTTTGTTCTTGAATGAACAATTCTTTTATTGTAATTGTTTGTAAGACACCAATAAGCGGAGAAAAAACCAAAATAGCTGAGAAAAAAGAAATTACAAAGGACATTAGTTTGGAACTCAAACCACTACCAAACAATAGGCATAAACCAGTCAATAAAATATCAAGCGTATAAAAGACTGTATACCCCGGAATATATCCATCCAAAAACATATCGATACGAAGCGGTTTAAAAATTAAAGTTAAACAATAAAATATTAACATGGCAAAAGCAATAGTGCTTCATATTATTACTTTTGAAATTAACAATTTTTGTCAAATTAACAAATTTGGTTTCTTTCCTTTTCTTACTTCTAAGCCAAAGACACCATTTTTAACATCATCAATCATTATGTTTGAAATTGTATATATATCAATCGAAGTCAGTCAAATAATACAAGTTGCAAAAACTATCCAAACCATATAAATTTCTATTTTTACAAGCAGTCAAATAGTTCATAGTATAAGACTCAATAGCAAAATAGAAATTGTTGAAAAAACAAAGTATTTCGAAAATAAAATTCTTTTAAAATTAAAACTTATAAAGTTCATAACTTACACCCGACTTTTAAATATAAAAATATAATTCTATCTAAATTATAACACCCAACAGTAGGTATTGTTTTTGTTTATGGAAATAATTTTCAAAAAAAACAAAATTTTTGGCAAATTTTGTCTTTTATATTGATTTTATTTCCTTATTATTTAGTTTTTTTAATTATTAAACATATACCCACTAAAATCAAAATACCCAGTAAAGCCCCATTAACTTGACCAAACAGAATTAGATCACTTATTGGTTTTATTGTTCAATTGTTATAGGCACAAATGATAATGTTAATAATTAAAATAAAGGGGATTGAAGTTAGAATCGCAAATAATACAGCACTAAAATATTCTAATAAAGTTGAAATTTTGACTTGTTTCTTTGTATAACCAATTTTTATTAGTGCTTCATTTTCTATATTTTTATTTGAAAAATATAGAAAAATTAAATTAATACCGATTAGAAGGTTAAAACTTCCAACAATTAACGCTAAACTAACAGCATTTATTAGGTTATGTTTTTCTTCAACACCCATCAAAACTGTTGTTATTGAAAAATTTGAAAATAACAACAAAGACATCAATAGAGTAATTGGACCTATGATCTTTTCGATATTAAATTTTAGAGATTTAAAGGTATTTTGAAAAATAATACCTTTAAATAACTTTAGATTAAATAATACAAATCCTAAGAAAAATCATTTACCTATCAATGCAAAAGAAACCAAAAATAACATGACAGATAATATTGAAATGTTTTGTCCTAATCCATCAATCATTGTAGCTTTATTGGAAATAAGTGCTGTAGACATTAACAATGTAATAACTCCAAAAGTAATTTTTACTTTTTCAGCTTTTTGATTATTTTCTTTTGCTAAACTAAATTCTTTTATATTAACAAGTTTTTTTATATCAAGAGTAGATATAAATCCTATTAGGATTGTAAAACCTATAGTCATTACAATATATATTCATTGAAAACTAAAATTTCTCTTTAAATAAAATTGCTCATTTACTAACCCTTGGTTTTTAAAAATACTTATAATTAGGTTTGCTATTGGTATTGCTAAAAATAATGAAATTAAAGTCGTAAAACAAGACATAACCAAATTTTCAACAAAAATTTGGTTTTTAATATTACCACTTGTAAATCCAATAATTCTTAACTGTCTGTGTTGTTTTAATCTCAATTTAACTGACAGTTTTATACTCCCAAATAAACTAAAATAAGACATAAAAAATACTATTCCACAAAGTGAAGAAAAGGTAGATAAAAGTTGTATACCTTCTAATTTATTGTTAAATTCATTGTTTGCAATGACATACAAGGTATTTATCAATAACAAACTAAAAGTTGCAAGTAATAGTGTTGATAACATTAAAGTTATAAAAGTTATTAGATGATTTTTTCAATTAGACTTGAACTGTAGAAATATAACTTTAAACATTTTTTTCTAATTCTAAAATATTTCTCATAACTTCTTCAACTCTTGGTCTTTCAACAACTTTTTTGACTTGACCATCAACTAAAAAAATTACTTCATCTGCTTGACTTGCAACAAAAGGGTCATGAGTTACAACAAATAATGTTTTACCAAACTCTTTTGCATTTGTTTTTAATAATTCTATAACTTCATTTCTTGTTTTTATATCTAATGCTCCTGTTGGTTCATCAGCAAAAATAATTTTACTATGACTTGCCAAAGCTCTTGCTACTGCAACTCTTTGTTTTTGACCTCCTGAAAGTTTTTCTACATTAATTTTTTCAAAATCTTTCAGTCCTACTTTTTCAATAATTTTAAACACTTGTTGTTCATCTATCTTTTGCTTTGAAAGTTTATTAACAATAGTTATGTTATCTCATACATTTAAATAAGGTATTAAATTATAATCTTGAAAAATATAACTAATATTTTTTCTTCTGAATTTTGTTAATTCAGGTTCCTTTAAAAGACTCATATTTGTATTTTCTATTCAAACAGAACCTCTTGTAGGTTCTTCTAAACCAGAAGCTACATTTAGCAAAGTAGTTTTTCCGCTTCCTGATGGTCCCATGATTGCAGTAAAATTTTTGCTAAGCAAATTTATATTAATGGTTTTTAAAATTTTTTTATCATTAAAGCTCTTTTCAAGATCTTTAAACGAGATAGCTAAATTTGAATTCATAATTTATAATTATTCTTTCTATTAAAGTTTAATAACTTCATTAAAGTTTTGGTTATTTTCTGCACTAGTTGTGTGAGAAATGTAAAGAACTGTTTTATCTAGTTTACCCACTAGATTTTCAATAATCTCTCTATTTTCTTTATCTAAATTTGCAGTAACCTCATCTAATATCATTATCGGTTTGTCTTGGACAATTGCTCTTGCTATTGCAATTCTTTGCATTTCTCCACCCGAAACATTTTTAGATTCACTATTAATTTCTGAATCTAAATTATGTTTTTTAAACCACTCTGTTAAATTTACTTGTTCAATAGCTTTAATTATTTTGTCATCAGAAATATCTTCATTGAATAATGAAATATTATTTCTTAATGTGTCATTAAAAATAATTGTTTCTTGAGGCAAGTAAGCCATTAGGTTTTTTAAATCTTTCGATTCAATTGATTTGTAATCAAGTTCACCGTTAATTTTTAAATCCCCTTCATAATTGTCAATCAATCCAAAGATTAGTTTAAACAGTGTAGTTTTACCTTTTCCAGATTCTCCAACAATTAAGTATTTTTTGTTTGCATCAATTTTTAAATTTAAGTTGCTAAAGATTTGTTTTTCCTCAACTGCATAGTTTACATTTTCAATTTGTAAACTTTGAAAATCTATTTGTCTTGGTTGAGAATCTAGATCTATTTTTGCAAATTCAAATTTTTTAAATATTACAGATCCTGCTTTAATAGTAAATGCAGATCCAAATAATCCATTTACACCATTAAAGAAAGTTCCTGCAATGTTGGTTACTGCCAACATTGCTCCCATTTCTGTCTGTCCATTTAAAGATAAAAAGATAGAAACAAATAACATTATCATTTGACTAGATATGAATAAACCATAAAGTACAAACTCTTGTAATGCTGAAGCTTTTCCGTAAGATGCAACAGCTTTTTGTTCTCTTACGTTTGCAACTTTAATAAGTTTTTCAAATATTCTTTTTTCATTACTGTATGAAAAAATTCTATATCCGTTAAGAAGGTTTTCAATTCTTTGTGAAAACTCTTCATTTTGTTTGGACATGTTCTTCACTTTCTTTGAAACATAACCTTGAAATAAAGAAGGTAAAATTATCATTAATAAAGTGATTCCAAACATTGATAGACCAATTATTCAATGGAAAGTAAATACAGCATAAGTTGCTAAAACTACAGCTGATAAACTTTTAGTTACATTAAATAAACTTGAGAAACAAAGATTTCCAATTGTATCTACATCTTTTGTTAATCAAGAAATAAAGTCTCCTTTTTTATATTCATCATATTCTTTATCTGTTAAAGAATTAATTTTTGCACATATTAGCATTTTTAATTCAATTGTTAATTTTTTAGTTGTTACTACTTGCACTAAGCTTGCAATATAGTGAGTGAAAAAAGATATTATAAAAGAACACCCAATAATAATTGTGTCTCTTGTAACAGCTTTGATATCACTTTCAAAAACTCCTTGTAGTACGCTAGATAACCTATATCCACCGTAAACCATTCCTGCATTTGAAACTGCAGAAATTAATGCAAATATTAATATTAAATATCAATATTTATTCGTTAATTTTGTCATAATTTCCTTTCATTTGATTGATATATTATTAAATTATATTTCTTTACTTAACACGCCATGCCATTAATACACTCAATTATTTTACACTCATTATGGGTAATACCAATAAATCTAAAACTAGTTTTATCAAATAAAAATTGTTTGATAAAAAAAATCTTGCTTTAGCAAGATTTATTACTTATAAAGTTTGATATTGGGTACTATATTTTCATATGCTTGTTGTTCAATCAAACCTTCTTGGTATGGATATACTAATGTTAATTTTAATAATATTACTAAAAGGTAATATGCATTCATGTATTCCATAAACATTTGTATTCTATTTTGACTAAACTCATCTTCTTTAACTTGAGATAATTTTTCATAAGTATTTCTATATGAAGTTATGAATTCTAAAACGTTTTGCATAAATAAACTAAAAGCTTGTTCTGCTTCAAGGTTTTTTATTGCTATAAAATGTTTGTTTAATTGTTCAAAGACAATTAAAGGATCGTTTTTAAGTTTTAATTCATCAAACAGTTCTGTTAATTCGTTTGCTTTAACTCCAAGAGCTTGTACACCAGTTGCTATTAAAATATCTACTCCGCCCATCTCAACTATTTTTTCGTTTTCTAATTTTTCACTTTCAAGATTTTTATCAATTGACATTAAAACGATAATTGAGTTTTGTAAAATTGCTAATAAGTGATTTATAACTATCATTCTGTCCATGTTTTCATCTAATGGTTTTCAATCACCAAATGTTTTATCTAATTCTATACCAAAGTTTTCGATGTCTTTTCTTACATCTAATGACTTGTTATTTTTAAAGAACTCTTCAATGTTTTCTGGAGCTTTGAAATCAATTTTGTGATTTTTTGCAAAGTTTTCATAAACTTCATTAATCATTGAAACAACTATTCTTTCATATTCTATTGGCTTAATTTGTTTCATTTTCCTTAACCTCTATCTAAAATAATAATACCTAATTTTTAACAAGATTAGTCATTTTATACCAATATTTCCTTAATTAATACTATAAGTTATTAAATAGACAATATTTTTATTATAATAAGAGAAGTATTGAAAAGGAGTGGAAATATGGTTTGAGGAGAATCAAACTCTCGTGAGTTTTTAGATTGAGCAGATTTTTGTAGAAATAAAGCAATGCAATCAAGAGGTATAACTAGAAGTGGTGGACCTAATTTTTCTGCTGATAAAAGTAGTGCAGAATATAGAATGGTAAAAGAACAAGTTTTAAATCACATTCAAAAAAGCAGAACAATTAGCGTTCAACAACTTTACAACACACTTCCAAGTAACTTAGTTGAAAACCCAACTCTAAAAAATGTACTTTTACAATTGTATTATGAAGATAATTTACAAATACAATCACAATCTTCAAATACAAGTGATAGAGAAACTAACTTTGTTCTTGTATTTGTAAAAAAAGCTTCACCTCCACCTCAAAGAGCACCAAGACCTGATGCGCCAAGTAGAAAGCAATCAAATATAGAAGACTTGATTGATAATGATTGAAGAGCTACAGGTAGACGCTTAGATTTCGACAAAAAAGAACCTCCAAAAAGAGATAATTTAAATATAAACCTAAAAAGAAATCCACAACCAACTATTAATAAACCTGCTGTTAAACCAGTAATTGATGTCAGACAAAAAATTGAAATACCAAAAATTGAACCAATTACCGTAACAACACCAAGTAAACCAATCAAAGAAATGATTAACGAAAACTTAACTTACATTCAAATCCCAAAACCAGAACCTGTAATTGAAGAAAAAATTGTTGAACAACCAACAATGACTTTAAACTTAGAGTTCCGTCCAGAACCTTCAAGAGTTGAAGTAGAAATTGAAGAGAAAGTATTTTATGGATTGAGTGCATATGATCTTTATTACTTGGAAGCATTCTTGAGAGATGCTTCACATAAAGAAACTCAAGATGTTGAAAAAATTACAATTACAAGAGATATTGTTAAGGTAAGAGCAGATATTATTTATATTAAAAATAAAGATTCTATGAATATAGGATTAAAAATTTTATTTGGATTAAGTTGTTTATTGGTTGTAGGTCTATTATTTATTGGAGCAGTAACCAAAAACAAAGTTAGAAAAAAAGCTTTCAAAGATTATAACTCCAGATTGAAAAGTATTGGATATGACGTCATGAAAACAGAGTTAAAAGATCGTCACCCAAGAATTGTAGAATTTTAATAAATAAAAACACCTCTAATTTAGAGGTGTTTTTCATCACTTATTTTGTTTATCAAGAAGAATACGTCTTTTATAAAATTTCTTTCTTTCCCTTCCTTCTTTCATTCATTCATTTTTTTGTAATTTGGAGATGTGATAGGTATGCAAACGTGCAAATCAATTGTAATCTGAAGTTTATCGGATTTTAACAACACTTTTTAAAATGACATTTTCGGAAGAACACTATAATTCAAAATTGTTGTATATTTTTGCTATAACTTATCACATATGAATATGCTATATCTTTTCCAGATAGCTCCAATTTAGTTATTTAAATAATCTAATTATTTAAATAACTATCATGGATGTTGTAAGCTTTTATTCATTGCTTTCGCCTCCTTAAATTAATAGTAGCATTGAAACTAGTAAAAGGATTTTTATAAACTAAAAGTAGTTTTCATTTTAAAGGACAAAAAAATCATTATATATAAACTGTAAAGATTATATATAATGATTAAATTCTACATTTCTTGTTTTTTTCATTGGCTTTTTAAAATTTTGAATTCACCAACAATAATTTTAATTTCACTTTTTTTGTTTTTTAGATCAATTTTAGCTGATTTGATTGTTTCTTTTGCTTTTTCAATTTCAACTTCTTTTTCAACTTTTTTTGTTTTAAGTTGAGCAACTTTTTCTTTGTATTCTTCTTTTGTCATAGTTTTCTCCTTATAGGTTTCCTATACATATAAGTTTAAACATTTTTCATTTTTAGTCAAGTTAATTATTTGGTTGAAAGTTTTTTAAAAATAAGACTTTTTTTAATCTACTGGACAAAGGTTTGCAAAGGGTCTGAACAATTGTTCTGAACCTACGAAGTTGAAAATAAAAGCAAATAGTAAAATAAAAACTGAGCCAAAAAACAAAGTTATTATAGCTGTTGGTCATAAAATTTTTTTCAACTTGTTTCTTTTTTTTCTGTCGACTAAATTGTTTCAACTCTTAATTAAGAAATATTGTGTAGGTCACATAAAAATTGTTATACCCAAGCAAATTAAAAAAACTATAAATGTTATTTCATAAGGTCCTAAATGGCTCATTTCTATCTTTTCACTTTCATATTTCTATCATTTTATCAATAATGTCTTGCACTTTGCAATAAAGTGAATTGTTCTTTTTTACTCAATTCAGTTGATGCTAAAAAAACTTGTTGTTCTCTAATATTAAGTATAAAAGACTCTTTAATTTTTATATCTTTGTTAACTTCAATTAGTTTTTTATTCAAGTATAATTGAGCATTATACTTCTCAACATAGTTAATTCGACTAGTTTTTATCTCTACTTGTATATATCCTTGATTTGTTTTTACAAGTACATCAATATGACCAATAAAACTATAATTATTGTCAGAATAAATTAATACTCGATTACAATAAATATCACTCACTTTATATTTGTAAATTAAATTGTTAAATTCTTTTACATATCTTTTAGCTAAATTTATGTGATTAATGTTTTCACATTCATTTTCTACAAAGTTTATTTTAAATCCATTTCTATTTTCAATGCTTTTAAATACCATATCTTTAATACACTCTGATTGTTTGATAGACTGTTTTATAACATTGTCACCAACTGTGTTTATGTGGGGATATTGCTCTAAAGTGATATCAAAAGTATTTTTTAATAACAATTTATCATCGACAATGTTATTTTCAAGTATTTCTGTATAAATATTCTTTTCCTTTATTTGTTTTTTTACTATATATTCAAGATTTTCAAAATCTCATTCCAGATATTTTGATATATCATTTATTCCAATTTGTTTCATAACTATATATTAAACAAAAAAAAATAATAGTCTAACTATTATTTTTGATTATAAGCATGTCTTCTAGTTAAAGAATCAATTATTGACATTGGATCACTTGTTTTCATTGATTCAATGTTTTTTGAAACAACTTCAAGTTGATTTTTAATCATTGTAAATTGTTCTTGAATCATTCTTAATTGATCTCCTTCAAATGAACTCAATGCAGCTTCTAGTCTTGCCATTCTTTGTTCTATTTCTCCAACTTTGTTATCACTAATTGCACTAACTGTTGGTGTTGTAGGTTGAGCAAAACTTGGTGCTGGTGCACTTGGTTGAGAAGGTTCAAAGCTTGGTGCTGGTGCACTTGGTTGAGAAGGTTCAAAGCTTGGTGCTGGTGCACTTGGTTGAACATCGTCCATTGATCCAAACATTGGTGGTGCTGAAATAGTACCTGTTGTTGTACCATTTGCAGCAGCTCTTTCTTCAAGAGCTTTGATTTTTGCAGCTTCTTTTGCAACAACTTGGAACATTAAGTCAGGTTGTTTGAAGTCTAATTCCACCATAATTGATTTTTCATCAGCATTTGGTTTTTCACCTGAAACAGGTAATTGATTTAAATCCATGTTAATAGCGTAAGCCATTTTAGCTTTCATTAATGCTTCAATTTCTGCTTTAGAATTATTTGCTCCATGAACTTTTGTTTGGGGAGCGACAAATGTTCCTATTTGTTCAGTTCCTGGTGCTACAAAAGCAGCTGGTTCTTCACTTCCAAAGTCTTCAATAGTTCCAAACATTGGTGGTGCAGTAATTGTACCAGTTGCTGTTGTACCATTTGCAGCAGCTCTTTCTTCAAGAGCTTTAATTTTTGCAGCTTCTTTTGCAACAACTTGGAACATTAAGTCAGGTTGTTTGAAGTTTAGATCTTCCATAACTGATTTTTCATCAGCATTTGGTTTTTCATTTGAAACTGGTATTTGAGTCATATTCATGTTTACAGCATATGCCATTCTAGCTTTCATTAATGCTTCAAGTTCAGCTTTAGATTGGCCTACTCCATGAGTTTTGGTTTGAGGAGCAACAAATGTTCCTAATTGTTCAGTTCCTGGTGCTACAAAAGCAGCTGGTTCTTCACTTCCAAAGTCTTCAATAGTTCCAAACATTGGTGGTGCAGTAATTGTACCAGTTGCTGTTGTACCATTTGCAGCAGCTCTTTCTTCAAGAGCTTTAATTTTTGCAGCTTCTTTTGCTACAACCTGGAACATTAAGTCAGGTTGTTTGAAGTTAAAGTCTTCCATAATTGATTTTTCATCAGCATTTGGATTCTCTTTTGAAACTGGTATTTGAGTCATATTCATGTTTACAGCATATGCCATTCTAGCTTTCATTAATGCTTCAAGTTCAGCTTTAGATTGGCCTACTCCATGAGTTTTGGTTTGAGGAGCAACAAATGTTCCTAATTGTTCAGTTCCTGGTGCTACAAATGCAGCTGGCTCTTCACTTCCAAAGTCTTCAATAGTTCCAAACATTGGTGGTGCAGTAATTGTACCAGTTGCTGTTGTACCATTTGCAGCAGCTCTTTCTTCAAGAGCTTTAATTTTTGCAGCTTCTTTTGCAACAACTTGGAACATTAAGTCAGGTTGTTTGAAGTTAAAGTCTTCCATAATTGATTTTTCATCAGCATTTGGATTCTCTTTTGAAACTGGTATTTGAGTCATATTCATGTTTACAGCATATGCCATTCTAGCTTTCATTAATGCTTCAAGTTCAGCTTTAGATTGGCCTACTCCATGAACTGTTGTTTGTGGTAATACAAATGTTTCTGGTTTAGAACCTGCAGAATATTTTGTATGTAAATCTTCAATATTTGGATCAATAGCTGTTGATGAAATACCACCAAATGCAGCAGTTGCTTCATCTATTGAACCTGTTTGGAAGTTTGCATTTTGAACAAAACCAGATTCTTTTGGAGCACTTTTTGGTAAAGGTGCTCCATTTGGTTGTGATAAATTAGGTTGTTCAAAACTTTGAGTTGAAGGTGCGCTTGTTGGTGCGCTTTCAAATCTTGAAGCTTCTCCATTTAGAGTTGCTGTTTGTCCTGAACCATCCAATACAAGGAAAGGAATTTGATATTCATCTGGTAATTTTAATTTTTTACCCAATGCATTTACTCTCATAACTTTTCCGTTGAATTTTTTACTTATTTTATCTTTTTCACCAGCAGACATTGATGGAGCTTTTTGCATAACTCCAGCTCTCATCATTTCTAGTTTTTGTCTATATTCTTTTCACTGTTCATAAGCTTTTCTGTGTTTTGGATTTTCTACAACAGTGGTATTTAGTTTTTCCACTTTTTCTTCTTCAACATAGTTTGCTCATTTAAGAGGTTCAACAACTGTTGAGATCCCTCCTGCAGTTTTTGCATAAAAGTTAAGGTTTCTAATTTTTTTGTCAAAGTCTGCCTTTAGTCTTTTTTTGTCTTTGTCTTCCAACTCAGACTCTTTTGCTAAAAGTTCTTCTCTTAACTTAGCTAATTCTTCTCTATGCGCTAAGTATTTTGCTTGTTTTTCTTTATTTGGTTTCTTTGGCAACGCAGAATTATCATTTGCTTTTGCTTTCCCATTTTGGTCCAGCATATTTTTTTGATTTTCCTGATTTAAAATTTCCAAATCTACGTTGCCAGTTAACTTTCCCTCTTTATTTACCTCTCTTTCGAATTTTCTTTCTTCTTTGTAAATAGAGATTAAGTTTCTTTCTTCAGCGTAGTTGTTTAGAGCTTCAGAATCAAATAGAACTGCTTCTAATAATAATCAAGCTTCTAATAAACAAACAGCTGCAATAATTGTAACCATTTGTCCGTAAATTAATAATAATACTGGTAAAACAACTAAGATTGCTTTAACGTAAGGTCTTGATATTTTTTGTCTTTTTTTCAATCTAATTAGTTCAATTACTGAAATTGTAATCATTCCAATAGCAGTTGATAATAATAAACCTGCCATTAAGATCACTTTTCATTGGTGGAATCCGAAAGCTCCTTCAGCTCCACCACCATTTTTAAGAGCCATTAAAGCTCCTGGATTAATGATTCATGGGTTGATTCCTCCAGTGAAAAGTCCACCAGAAGTTGCTGTTGCTAATGATTCATTTCCCATTTTAAAAATAGGTGTACGAATTGGGTTGTTTGATAAGAATAAGAATAATTTATATAAGAAATTACCCTTACCAGCAGTGGATGCAAACATTGTAGTTGTCATTCACATTGATGCTGTTAATGTTAATACTGAGAATGTTAATAAGAATATTGCTCCAACAATTACTGTTGATCAAGCTAGAGCTATAAGTAGTATAAACATAACTATTCCTCCTTGTTCTTTCTATTTGTTAAGGTCTTTTCAGTTACCTGTTACTTTAATCAGGTTTTCACCTGTTTTTTTTCTTGCTTCATTAGCTGTTGCTTCTGCAATGCTAATGTTTGGTCTATTTTCAAAAGCATTTGCCATACCTTGCAATTGTGCATGTACAGCATCATATCCTCTCGGATCTTCAACTCTTGTAGACTCTAATGAATTGTTTGAGTGCATACTCATATTTTCAAAGACTTTTTGACCCGGTGCATTTGATTGCACTGGTGCATTTGATTTTGCAAGTATTGCCGGATTAAATCCGGCCTGTCCAGTCCTTTCAAGTCGAGCTTGCTCTTCTTGTCTTTCGCGCTCAAGAGCTTCTTCAGCTCTTCTTTGTAAATTCAAGTCAACGCGAATTCTAATATTCCCATCCAAACCAGGGTCATATTCTTCTTCGGGTTCTTCCTCTTCTTGTATTAAACTACTTGGAAGTCCGAACCCCACACTTGATGGTGTGCTGTTTGAAGGGGATGTAAAGCCCCCAGGTGCTTCAAATGAAGCAGACGATACTGGGCCTTCCCCAAATGTTTGTTGCGGCATTTGGCCCGTACTTTGTGGCGGAGGTGCGTTCTCCGACATTGGTACATTAAAATTATTCATTTCTTGTGGCTGTTGCGGCGTTAATGGTGCCTCAAAACTAGGTTGAGTTGCCACTTCTTGAAAATTTGAAGGCATACCTCCAAACTGTGGTGCTCCCGTTTGATCCATTGGTGAACCAAAACTTGGTGTGCTACCCATGTCAGGTGCTCCAAAGTTTGGTGCTACAGGTGCCGTTTCTTGCATCGGTGAACCAAATCCAGGTCCCCCACCCATGTCAGGTGCTTCAAAATTTTGAGCTTGAGGTGTTTGATTTTGCATTTGATTATTATTAGTTATAGGAACATCTCCCGCTACTATATAACTATCAATTAATCCAACGATTTGAGCAACTGTATCAGTTGTTTGCGCAAGTGACATAAATGATTCACTAAATTCAAATACAAATTTAAATTCATGCATATCGTGGAAAATAGTATTAATAAATTGAACTGTTTTAGTTGATTGAGTTATTTCTAACTGATTAAATCCTGTTAAAACCATTAAACTTGTTGTTTGGTCTAAATTATAATCAAATGATAATTGCTTAAATTCGCTTCTTATATTTTCTATTGGGTCTGCTAATCCTAAACCATCCATTATTAAATCAACTTCAGAACCCGTTTTACCATATTCTGTTGCAGCCAATAATAATGAAGTTCTTTCTCATAGAGCTCTCTTATCATCTAATGAAACTAGCGGAACATTGTTTACTATTTGTTTCAATAAAAATAAGAAAGGAGCTGCATACATATGAACTTCTTTCATTTCGATTTCCACTTTTTTATTTTGTGGCAATAGATTAATGAATTGTTTTGTTAATTCATTTAGGTGAGTGTCACCACCAACAAGGGCAAATATTTGTCCTTGTTGTGAATTGTTATTTATTTCATTAATAAAATTATTAATACCAATCTTTTGACCTCTAGGTTGGTTCATTACAACATTATTCTGTTGTGATCCCATACCCATATTTTGTGTCATTGAAACTTGTTGTTCCATTGGTGAACCAAAACTTGGTGCCATATTATTTGCTGGCATTGAACCAAAACTTGGTGTGCTGCCCATGTCAGGTGCTCCAAAGCTTGGTGCAGCTGTAGTTTGTTGTTCCATTGGTGAACCAAAACTTGGTGCAGCTGTAGTTTGTTGTTCCATTGGTGAACCAAAACTTGGTGCAGCTGGAGTTTGTTGTTCCATTGGTGAACCAAAGCTTGGTGTGCTACCCATGTCAGGTGCTCCAAAGCTTGGTGCAGCTGGAGTTTGTTGTTCCATTGGTGAACCAAAGCTTGGTGCAGCAGGTGCTGTTTCTTGCATTGGTGCTCCAAAGCTTGGTGTGCTACCCATGTCAGGTGCTCCAAAGCTTGGTGCTATTGTTGAGGTTTGTTCCATTGGTGAGCCAAAACTTGGTGCCATATTATTTGCTGGCATTGAACCAAAACTTGGTGAGCCACCCATATCAGGTGCTCCAAAGCTTGGTGTTATTGTTGAGGTTTGTTCCATTGGTGAACCAAAACTTGGTGAGCCACCCATATCAGGTGAGCCAAAACTTGGTGTGCTACCCATGTCAGGTGCTCCAAAACTTGGAGTTGATGAAGGCATAAATGCAGGTCCACTAGAATCAGGAGATCCAGCTCCCATTCCGAACGGAGGTACATTAGTTTGGTTTGTTTCACCTATCAAACTCTTAATAAAAGAAGGCATTACGCCCTTATCTTGAGTGAAACCCATTTGTGCACCTAGTCTTGCATATTTTTCACGCTCTTTTTCAGCTTCTTGTTTTAATTTCTCAGCCTCTTCACGTTTCTTTTTCATACGTTCGAACGGATTTACATACATTTTGTTTCACCCCTTTAATACATACTTATTATACCATAAAAATTTGAAAAATATCTCATTTATTGTTGCATTGACAAATGTTCTTTGGTAATATATATGCTACCTTTTTTTCTCGTTAGTAGTTAAATCCACAATATTTGATGGGTTTTTTGACAATTCTCCCGATCAAAATATGCCATCTTGGTTTAAAAATTTCTTGAATTCATCTAACGAACTCAAGAAATTTTGACCTGTTTTGTTTACGCTTGTTGAGAAAATTGGTCCAGTTTGATTTATAACTTCAACCAAATCTTCTCTCTTAACAAGCCTTACAGCATTTTTTTTTGTTTTTTCTTTGTTATATTCAATAACTGTAGTGGGATAAGTTTTATTTAGAAATTCAATAGCTTTATCTGAAAGTTCAATAAACTTTTCAGCTTGCTCTAAACTTGAAACTAGAATAATTAATGGTTTATCCAATTCGCTTTCTTTTAAGCGATTGATCTTTAACCTATTTTCTTCAGACACTTTTGCACTGATACCATAAATCGTATCAGTTGGTAATATAACAATTTCATTGTTATTTATTAACTCTATTGCCCTTTTTGTTTCAAGATTAGTCATGTATTTCATAAGTACCCCTCTAACACATAACTATTATAACACAAAAAAGTAATATATAATACACTAGTTGTTATTACAATGCAACTTTTTTTAAAATTTAGACAAACAAAAAACCCCTATTTTATGGGGTTTAAAGGAAATTTATATAATTTTTTCATTTTACTTCCTAAAATTGTATAAGTAACAATTACAAAAGTTACTGAAATTAATACTTGTGAGACGTATTGTTGTCCTCTTAATCAAGGATATTTAACAACTTCTTGTTCAAAAATGTTGTTTCTAACATCTTCAATGTTTGCAAAATTATCTTGATATTTACTTAGTTTTTCAATTAAACCATTATCATTTCAAAATTTAACTATTGAATTTATTTCATACATTACATAAGTGTTTACACTTATAACACATATTAATTCAATAAATAGAATTACGAACTGAGTTATAAAGAATCCTTTTGTAGCTTTGATCCCTTTAAAATATACGAGACCAAAGATGCACATTGTAGCCAACAAGAACCCTGTAGCTATAATTGGTAAGTGAGAAACTGTAAATCTAAGACTTTTAAATCTATCAAATTCATTTAAATCTTCAACTTGTAATAAGTAAGGTGCTTTAAAAGTTCAATCAAGTAACGAATGAATATACGAGTTCTGCATTGATAGTTTAATCACAAATATGAATTGTGGAATAAAAACTATCATGGTTGAAATAATTAATCAAATACTTACATTCTTATTGTTATTTATTGATAATCTTCCAATTAATTTTGCAACTTTACTTTGATCTAAATTCTTTTTAACACTTGCAAGAGACTCAATTTCATCATCTTGTTTTCTGTCCAAGTTACTATAGAATGCAGAGAAGTAAATTATAACCATTAATATTTGGAATAAACATACTCATCAAGTTAAATTTTCATCACTTCATTTAAAGTTTTTAGTCTTTGCAAAATTAACACTAAACTTTTGAGCAATTTGAGCCATTTTTTCATTATCTAAAACATGGTCTCCTTGACTTACATTTGCTAAATATACGTATAGATCATAAAACAGTGAGTAAGAATAAGCTGCAAAAGCAAAACAAATACTTGCACAAACCAATAAAGTTACAATTAATACGAAGTGCACATTTTTTCAAAATATACTTTTATCAATTAAAACAAGTAATTGTTTTGTAAAGATAATTATTATAAGAGCTAACAATACCAAACCAAGTCCTACTCAAATTAATGTGAAAATTAGGTTTTTACTTGGCACAATACTTTTATCAAAGACTTCTCTAAAAGTTGAAAAGTTATTTACATACAGTTTAAAGTTTGGGTTTGCATAAACTATTCCAATGAAAGCAATTGAAGGAATAAAAATGAAAGCAAAAATAAGACAAGCTTTAATTGACTTAGATAATATTGATACCCTTATGCTTTTAATCGCTTTGAAAGATGAATTTTTAAGTTTCATTTCTTGCACTCCTTAATTGCTTATTACAAAATACCTTCAATTATTAAAATAATCTTTTTTAAAATCTATTTTATATTTTACTCCTAAATTTTTAAATTGTCTTTCTAGAATATCTTTTTGTTCAAAACCAAATTCACAAACTATTTTTAAATCATCGTTTAGATTAAACAAATATTCTAATTTAGAAAATAAAGTTTCGTAAAAATATAGGCCTTTATTTTCTGCAAACAAAGCCAAATGTGGTTCATTTTTTAAGGTTTGCATGTCAACATTTTCATCTTCCTTGTCAATATAGGGAGGGTTAATTGTTATAATGTCAGGTTTTTGATTTGATTTATCAAAAACCTCTAAATAATCTGCTTGAAAAATTTGTGCTTCTAGACCAAATGATTTTAAGTTTCTTTTACAAACTTCTAAACTTTCGTTTGAAATGTCTGACAAGATTAAGTTTAAAGTTGATTCTTTCAACTTTAAACTAATTCCAATGCAACCCGATCCTGTACAAATATCAAATAGGGTTTTATTTTTTAAATCTAAATTCAATACTTCTTCTACAATTAGTTCAGTCTCAAGTCTAGGAATTAAAACATTTTCATTAACATAAAAAGTATTTTCAAAAAAGTATTTTGAATTAATTACATAAGCCAAGGGTAATCCTTGTTCTAATTTATTAACTATATTAAAAAAACAATCTACCTCTTCATCCGTTAAATTAATTTCTAACGGAAATAAATTGGTAGATGTTTTTTTTATATGATAAATTATTTCGTTAAAAGTATTTACATCAATTATTGTTTTAAACTTATCAAATAAATCTCTAGATTTCATTATGAGTTACTTTCAATTTGTTGTGCAATTAATTCTTTTTGTTCATTATTTACAAGTTCTGTAAGAATTTCATCAATGTTTCCATCCATAACTTGGTCTAACTTGTTTAAAGTTAAATTAACTCTGTGGTCTGTTACCCTATTTTGTGCATAGTTGTAAGTTCTAATTTTTTCACTTCTAGCACCAGTACCTACAGCAGACTTTCTCATACTTGCAGATTCTGCTTGTTGTTTTTCAAGTTCAGCTTCATAAATTCTTGCCCTTAACATTGTCATTGCTTTTTCTTTGTTGTCATGTTGACTTCTACCATCTTGTGATGCCGCAACAACTCCTGTTGGGATATGTGTAATTCTTACAGCAGAATCTGTTGTATTAACGTGTTGTCCACCAGCTCCACTTGATCTGTAAGTGTCAATTCTTAAATCTACTGATTTAATTTCAACTTCAACATCACTTACTTCTGGCAATACAGCAACAGTTGCAGTTGATGTTTGAATTCTTCCTTTTGATTCAGTTTTTGGTACACGTTGTACCCTGTGACTTCCAGATTCAAATTTCATTTTTGAATATACTTTGTCACCTTTTAGCATAAATGATATTAAACTGAATCCACCAGCTGCAGATTCGTTTTGATCTAGAACTTCAATTTTTCATCCAGTTCTTTCTGCATATCTTGAATACATTCTAAACAAATCACCTGCAAAGATGTTAGCTTCATCCCCACCAGCAGCTCCTCTGATTTCAAAAATAACGTTTTTGTCATCATTTGGATCTTTTGGAAGAAGTAATAATTCAAGTTCCTCTTCAATTTTTTCTTCTTGTTCGTGACCTTCATCAAGTTGTGCTTTTGCAAGTTCTCTCATATCAGCATCTTTTTCAGCTTCTAAAATTTCTTTAGCGTCACTTATATCTGTTTGAACTCTTTTATATTCAACATACTTTAAAGCAGTTTCTTCTAATTGAGCTCTTTCTCTATTTAATTCTGTCATTAGTTTTATGTCTGTTAGGTTTTCTTCTTTTTGTAGTTCCAAATCAATTGTTTGGAAACGTTTTAAGATAACCTCTAATGCCTCTATAGTTTTTTTATTCATAAAAAATCTCCTAACTTGGTTCTATATAACAATGTCTACACCTTGCTTCATACTTTTCATTTGCAGAAATTACAACTAAAGGTTCATTTAATTTTGCAGGAACTCCATCAACTATTCTTTGAGTTCTATTTGCATTTCCACCACAAGAGTGACATATTGAAGTTAACTTGTCAACATACTCTGCTTGAACTAAAAGTTTATCCACATTTCTAAAAGGGTTATTTCTGTAATCTTTGTCTAAACCGTTTGCAATAACTATTATTCCTTGGTCTGCTATTTCTGAAAGAATATCAACTATTCCTGTATCCATAAATTGCACTTCATCTACACCAATAATATCAACATGCTCTTGAGCAAAAACATATTCTCTTAACTCTTCACTTGAAGCTACTGGGATTGATTTTATACTCATACCTGAATGTGATTGAACATCATTCTTTGAATATCTGTCATCAATTTTTGGTTTAAAGACAAGTACATCTTGTTTTGCATATTTGTATCTTTGCAACCTTCTTATAAACTCTTCAGTTTTACCTGCAAACATACAACCAGTAATTAACTCTATTCAACCTCTTTTAGATTTTGGATTTATTCTGTAACTCATTTTGTTTCTCCTGTATTAATTCACTCTAAGACTTATTATAGTTCATTATCGATTAATTTTTTTAAATCATTTACAATATTTTCAACTTCTTCAAAGTTATTTAACTTTGCACCAGATGCTAATTTGTGTCCTCCACCATTATACATCTGTGCAACTTTATTAATGTCATATGCTCTTGAACGTATTGAAACTTTAATTTTATCTGTAGTTTCACTTTCATAAGCAATAAATCAAACTAAAATCTCTTTGATTCCTGCCAAAGCATTTAGAGCTAGTTTAACTTCTTCTTCTGTCAGTTCAAATTCACTGTGGTCTGTTTTTTTAACTTTAATGTATGCCATAGGATAACCTTCAATGTAAGTTGCCATTGAAAAACCTTTGTTCATTCATTTTTTTATTTTTAAATCTTGTGTGTAAAGATCGTTATAAACTTCTTCCATTTTAGCTCCACAAGAAAATAAAATAGATGCTGTTTTAAAAGTTTCTTGATTTGTTTTTGTGTACAAGAATCTTCCAGAATCTGTAATTAAACCATAGTAAAGATAAGTTGCAGCACTGCTTGAAATTTTTAAATTTTTTTCATGAGCAAAAAGTGTAACAACTTGAGTACAAGCTATTGCACTTTCATCAACTAATTTAAAATCTCCGTAGTTGTCAACTTCAATGTGATGGTCAACTTTGAAAATTTCTTTTACATTATCTTTTGCAATAAAATCTATTCTTTCAAAGTTTGCAACATCAACTGTAATCATTAATGAATTTGAAATTATTTCTTCTGTTAATAATTGTTCATCTTCAAAAAGTTTGTCTTCATTAAATTTATGTCCTACTACAAAAACCTTTTTATTTTCAAAGTTATCTAAAATTATTTCTTTTAAACCTAAAGCACTACCTTGTGCATCTCAATCAGGATTAATATGTTTTGCAATTATTATATTTTCATATTGTGAAATTTTTTCAATCAAATCATTTTGTTGTTCGCTAATTTTCATTTCTTTTCTCCTAGATGGTTCTCAATATTGAGTCTTCTGACAAGTATATAGTTGTTCTTGCTTTGTGTTCAAATCTTAAAGTTGTGTAGAAGAAAATTCTTACACCACTATTTAAAATAATTTCAAAAATATTTGGATCTTTAAATTCTTCTGTCTGACGAATTTTTCCAGTTAGTTCAATATACTTTCCTTTTAGTTCTTTTTTAGATAAATAAATTTTAAATGGATTAATTAAGAACTGTCCTTTTTCATCAAGTCTTGTGTTTTCAAGTTTAACTTTTTGACCTAACACTTCTACAGTTTTTCCATCATAGCTGTAAGCTACTCTATTTTTATTTGCAAAAATTGAGCTCCCGTAAGTGTTTCAATTTTCTTTCATTAGTGATTCAAAATCTGTTTCATAAGTTTTTTCTTCATCAACTACATAAATGTTTTTTGAAAGTCTATAAGAGTTTTCAATTCCTTTTTCTAAAAAGACTGCACTAAATTTTGGATTAATAGATTTTAAATTTTCTACAATATTAAATAGTTCTTCACATTCTTCTTTAGAAAGTCTTGAAAGTATATTGTAAAATACGAAGTTATATTTTTTTAGATAAATACTATTTAAGATTTTAAAATAAATGTTATTTGTAACACTAACTTTAAAAGTAGTTTTTACAAAGTTCATTTTCATTCCTAAATCTTCAACAGTTTTATTAATTCAATCTCATGCTTGTGCATTAATTGTTTTTATATTATCTTTGTATTCTTGTTTTGTAATTCTAAAAGTTTTTAAATCTCCTTCAAAAACTTTTCCTTCCAAAACTTCTTTATGATACTTATGCATAACCTCAACAATTTTTCCTCTGATAATTGTCGCCTCATCTGCTAGAGCTTCAAAAGCCATGTTGTCTTGTTTTTGTTTAAATTCAAATCTTTGATCTTTTGCAAGTTGTCTTCATTTAAAAAGTTCATCTATTTCTTTTAATCTTTTGAATTTTTTAGCATCAGTTTTTTTCAATTCAAAGATGATTTGTTTTGAAAGGTTCTTAATAATAAATTTGTTTTTTGAAATTTTTCTTTTAATGTTTGCTATTTTTAAATCAATGATTTTTAATTGTTTTCTGATAACAAAGTTTTGTTGAGTAAACTTAAGTTCTTTAGCTTTTTTTCTTGTTTCTCTATTTTTAGATTTTCTTGCATTGTATTCACAAGTACATAAAGAATTTAAGTCTATGAATGAATAAACTTTATCTCACAAACTTTGTAAAAAAGTTTGTAAAAATTCAAGGTTAGCATTTTTTTCAATAAGGTAATAATAATCTTTAACTATAATACGAATATGTTCTTCAATATTTCCATATTTTTCTTGAAGTTTATTATCGTTAAAAGTTACCATTTTATCCAAAAACTCATCTAGTCATTGCATTTCAATAGCAACTGAACTTTCAATGAATTGTTCAACCATTGATTCCACTTTTGCTCTCATGTCTAAATCACTTTGATTATTCTTTGATGTAACAAAAGAAAGATAAGAATATTTAGAGTTAATATAATTTATTTTAGCCTCTGAGTAAAAATTCTTATTTAAAAGTAATGATCAGTATAATCAAAACTTTTCTGGTCATCTTCTAATAAGACTATTTCTTGAGTCTATTAAAGCTACCTTTCTTCTTGTTCATTGTGCATTAACTTTATCAAAACCATCAATTTTAAAAACTCCGTTTTTAACTAAGTTTCTTCCCATTAAAATGTTCTTAAAGTGTCTTAAAGTTTTGTCTTCTGCACCAATTACAGTTGCAACCTCACTTTTATTTACTTCAAAATTAACATTTTGAGGTGTAACCTTCTTATTTACGAATGTTGCATTCTTTATTTGAAAACTCATGTTATACCTCCAACTCTTATTATTGTATATGAAAATGCTAAGAAAATAAAAAAACCAGTTTCCTGGTCGCTTATTAATATAGACTGTTTGTTATTTTTTTGTTTTTTTTGCATTTTCAGCTTTTTGTGCTTCACTTGCTGCTTGTTTTTCGGCAACCTTAGCATCTTTTTTAACAAATTTTTCTTTGAATTTTTCAACTCTTCCTTCTGCATTTGCAAAAGATTGTTTTCCAGTGTAGTATGGATGACAGTTTGAGCAAGTATCTACTCTTACTTCTTCTCCTTTTGTTGATCCTGACATAAATTCGTTGCTACATGTTGTACATACAAATTTTGCTTCGAAACTTTTTGGATGGATATCTGTTTTTGGCATAATTATTACCTCCTGATTTCTAAAAAATAACATATAGTTCAATACAAAACTAATAATACCATATTTTTAACAAAAACAATTAATTTTTGTTTTTGTTAAAAAAAATATATGCCCTTTTTATGAACCTTTATCTGGAAATCATTGTATTTTTGGTCTTTCCCCTTCATACTGTAATAACTTATTATTAATAAGTTTATAACCTTGTTTGGCAAAATCCATCTTGATTTTTCTGTACAAATTAAATATTAATAACACTCTAATGAGTGGTAAGAAACAAAAGAACTTTGTTACTTTAATCGATTTATTTCACTTTTCACCATTATCAAGACGTTTAACAAGTATTTGCATTAGTTCTAAATATTCTATTGAACCTTTTGTAACAAGAAAGGTTAAAAATAGAAATAAAAAACCATATGCTGCTAAAAAAATTCATCAATCCATACTTCTAACAATAAAATACATTGCCAGAATTGCTATAGCTACTATTATTTGGGTTGTAAAGAAACTTATCATTCCTCTAAGAAAAACTGTAAATCCGTCACTGTTTAATATTTTTTTATCCAAATCAACATCTTTTCAATTGGTTGGATTATTTTGTGGCTTTCAAAATTTTGAAGCCATATACATCACTCCTTCAAAATTTTTGATAATTAATACTTCTTAATTTTAACATCTTAACCCTCACAAAAAGGGTATAAAAAAAGTAAACTACATCAGTTTACTTTTTGAAACATTATTTAAACCTTGCTTCTTTTTACAAATATAAAACTTGATACTAAATAAGTCAATAACGATAATATTAAATATATAGATATTAATGAACCAACACTTGAATTATTGCTAAATTTTACCTTATTGTCTTTGTAATAACTAATTTCATTATTAATATCATTCATTTTTTCAAGCTCTTTGGCATCATAGATCACATTTTCATTAGCTGGCATTTTAATTATCCCTCATGAAAGATTTAAGATATAGAATCTTTCATTATTCAAATTACTATTAAAGATTTGATAAAAATGATTTAATAAATTGACTTTATTAAATTTATTTAATTTCTTTTGTAAATCTAAAAAATCATAAGAGTTTTTTATAATATATTTTTGTTCTCCTGAAGCATCAGGGTTTTTAACCTCTCCCTCAGTATCTAAATAATAACTTCTCACTAGTAGATTTGTTAGTATGTTATTAAAAATAGCAAGACCTGGATAATTTGTATAAATTTCTGCCAACTCTTTGTTTTTTTCTTTTAAAATTTCGGTTTTATTTGAATCTTTAAACTCTGCTTTTATTGGGTTATATTTTGATATTTGAGTATCTCAAAAACTTTTTGAGTCCCTTAATATTTCTCTGTCAATTCCTAATTGATCTGGGACACTATAATTTGCATATGAGTTTAAAACTAAATCTGCAAATTTTTTATTTTCATTTGACAAATATTTCTTCAAAGTTTTTATATAACCTTCGAATTCATAAGGTTCGGAGTTACGTGAATATGTATAAGAATTTGGGACAAAATATTCAAGTTTATTATTTAAAGCAGGATTATCTCTATCTTTGGCATTATATTTAAATTTTACAAACTCATCTTGATGTTCGCTTGTCACTCTAATAAGTTCTGATATTATTTTTCCTAATTTTGAATCCCCAAATATAGTTTCAAAATTTTGAGAATTTTCACCAGAAACATTAAGAAAAAATAATAAACCAATATTTAATTGTTTATAAAAACTTGGTTCATTAGAATCCACAATTTGCGCTTCAGCTGCGTTATTAGTTCAACCAAGAATGTTAATTCAATCTATTTTTTGTTCTGTATGCGATTCTATCGTTAAATCATCTCAAAAAGCACTTAAACTTTCTTCTATTACATTTTTATAATTTGTATCATCATTTAACAAATTATAAAAGTTACTTCCCATTTTGATGTCTTGTCTATATCCTTGAGATAGAACAAGATTTTTATTACTAATTAAACCGTTATCTTTATAGAATGCAGCCATACTTAATAAAGGACTTGCAACTATTATCAATGACAAGAAGCCCATTAATAATAGCGAAAATAAATCACTTAACATAGAAACTGCAAAAATAGCTAATGGTGTAAAAAATATTAAAAAGAAATATAATGATAATGTTGGTGATAAGACAAATTCATTTCAATTATCACCTAAGTTACTTGTAAAAAAAGTTAAAAGAGTCAATAAAACCAAAATGGTATTTGCAATTATAACTATAAAGTTAATTGCCAAGACTCTTGTAAAGAATGAAGTGTATAAGTTTATTCCATTTCTTTGTTCTGTCTTAAGATATCCATTGGTTTTGTGATCTGTAAATAAATTTATTGAAATAAATACAACAAATATAATTGATAATGCAATTATAACCATAAACTTAATTAAAACCCAAGTTGTTAAACTTGCAATTCCATCATCATTGAACTTAATTAATGAAATGAAAAGATTAAGAGCAAAAATTATCATTACAAAAAGTGCTACACAAATTCAATTTTTTACACTAATTAAAGATAATCTTGTATTAACTTTTAAAATTACTCAAAAAACTTTTAAATTATTTATTACAGCTTGCTTTTTCATAATTATTCCCTGCTCTCCTTGATGTTTTCATTCATTAGAGAATCAATATCCACTTTTTTTCTTTTAGTTGTTTTTAGTGATGAATAGATTTCTAAAATATTTTCTTTTTCTTTATCAATTTTCTTGTTGTAAATTACTTTACCTTGCTCTAATAAAATTAGTTTATTTGCAACTTTTTGAAGTTCATCAATATTATGACTTGTTATAAGTATTCCTACTCCATTTTTGTTAATATCTGAAATTATTTCTAAAAACTCTATTTTTGATTCTACGTCCATGTTTGCAGTAGGTTCATCAAAGAATATATATTCAGGAGATTGCATAAGAACTCCTGCAAGAATAACTCTTTTCTTTTGTCCACCAGATAACTCTTTAATTCTTTTTGTTTTTAATTCAGAGATATCTAAGAGTTCTAAATTCTTATCAATTCTTTCATTTATATCTTTTAATTTTTGATTTTTAATTAAACCAAAATGTTGTAAATATTTATCCACTCTAATATTTAAATTTGTATTTTCAATATCTGAGAAGAATGCAATTCTACTTAGATTATTGTTTGAAAAAATATTTTCTCCATCAATTAAAATACTTCCGTTATTCAAATTTAATTCATTAAAAATAGCCTTTATTGTTGTGGTTTTACCTGCACCATTATCACCAACAAAAGCTATAATATCTTCCTTTTTAAAATCAAAACTTACATTATTCAAAGCTTCGTATTTTCTTTTATAAGTCTTTGATATATCTAATATTTCTATCATTTCATTCTCCCTAATCTGAAAAATTAAATCACACATTGTTATATGTCAATAAATTTATATTTTTCCTTATGTTACTCTTTTCATTTCTAACTATTTTAATTTTAACATTTAAAAGAGCAATAAAAAAAGTAAACTACATCAGTTTACTTTTCATATTTTGTTTTTAGGGCATCCTTACCGCCCTTCTCGTACTTTTTAATTCAATTTCTTAGCGAAACAACACTAACATTTCTTGTTGGAGCAAAGTTGGTTACCGAAGCACCTGACTTTTTATACTCCTCAATTATTTTTATCTTTTCTTCTGCAGTTAAATGCATTTTAATCCGTTCGAATTACTTAGCTTTACCGTAGCATCCAAACATTTGTGTTAATTCAACAAATGTGTTTTTTAGTGCTTTAAATCCTGGTGCTAATAATTTACGTGGATCAAAACCTTTTGCTTCGTCGTCTAAATCTTTTTTAGCTTCAACATAAGTTCTTGTAGCATCTCTAAATGCTAATTGTAACTCAGTATTAACATTGATTTTTGAAATTCCTAGTTCAATTGCTTTTTTCACTTGGTCTTGAGGAATTCCTGATCCACCATGTAATACCATAGGCATGTTACATGCTGCTTGTAAGTCTTGTAGAGTTTCAAAAGAAAGTGTTTTTCATCATTCAGGGTATTTACCGTGAATGTTTCCGATTCCTGCTGCTAACATTGAAATTCCAGTAGTTGACATTTCAGCTGCTTGGTTAGGGTCTCCTAATTCACCTTCTCCAACAACTCCATCTTCTTCCCCACCGATTGAACCAATTTCAGCTTCAACAGAAACTTCGTGTTCATTTGCAAAGTCCATTAATTCTTTAACTTTTGCGATATTTTCTTCGTATGGTAAGTGTGATCCATCAAACATAACTGATGAATAACCAGCTTCTATACATTTTTTAGCCATTTCTAATGATTGACCGTGGTCTAAGTGTAATGCTACAGGAACTGTAATGTTTAGATCATCTAAAAGACCATTAACCATTCCTACGATTGTTTTTAAACCTCCCATGTATTTTATTGCTCCTTCTGATGTTGCAATAATAGTTGGTGTGTTTGATTCTTGAGCAGCTTCTAAAATTGCTTTTGCTCACTCAAGATTATTAATGTTAAAGTGCCCGATTGCATATTTTCCTTCATGTGCAGCTTTAACCATTTCTCTAGCGTTAACTAGTTTGTTATGATATATTTTTGACATAAAATAATCCTCCTAGAAATAATTATACAACTTTATTGTGAATATTTCTTTTAAAACCAAAAAAATGAACCAGTACATCGGTTCATTTTTCTTGCATTAACTCTCTAATTTAAATTCCAATTAGAGGATAGATTTTTTTTTAGTTTATCTGGGTTTATGCAACCTAGACACTTATATAATAGCATATTTTGTTGTATATTTCAGAAAAATTAAGTTAAATTTAATGAAACCAAATCAACTTACACTAAATTTGGGTCTAAAACTTTAATACCTTTAAGTTTGGTAGAACTGTTTTCTGAATATATAGTAATTTTTTCACCTTCCTGTAGATGATTTCCTGTATGCTCAAATTCAATTCCATAATCCTTACCATATTTAAAGTCTCCATTCAAAAGTTTAATTCTTCCTATAAGAATTTCTTTAATTTTTTCTTTTTCTAAACCTACCCTAAACATTCCAAGTTCAAAATCATTTAGATCATATTTTATTGTTTTCAAAGATATTGAACCGGTTATGAAATTTCTAGAATTATCAACACTTCTGATAATTATTGTTTTTTCTCCAACCAATCTTTCAGGTGCATTATCAAATTCTTGCACAAGTGTTCCTGGCTCTAAAATAAATTTATAATTATTTTCTAATATAAGTTCTCTTCTTATTTGTCTATTTAAAAAGCTAATAATACTTTCTTTAAAAAAGGTCCAGGGCACATTCGCATGTAATGAGTAATTATCAAAATAATTCATATCTATTTTTGAAATATCAAATTTAGAAACTATAAGACTCGCTTCTCCTTTAACATGCTTTGAACTATTTGTTGAATTAATTTTTATAATATCACCAGAATTTAAATAATCATTTTGACCAACATAATTTATAAAAAAGACTTCGAATGAATTTTCTATTTCTTCTGAAGTAAGACCAAAAGTTCCATCTCATATTCTGGAAGTAACTTTTTCTTCCACAACTCTTGCTTCTTCGTTTGCAAATAATTCTAGATCTGATAAGTTTGAAAGATCGTAAACATTTGAATTTAGGCTACTTTGGCAAGCTTCAACCAGATTTGTTGAAACACCCAAAATTAAGGAAAGTCCAGATATTTTTAAAAATTTCTTCATGATTTATCCTTTCATTACCCAATATTCTAACCAAGTCCATATTCTGGCTTTAAGGTAAATGTTGTCATATGCATACTTGCAGAAGTTCTTGCTCATTGAGCATTTCAAGCAGTTGCATAAGCACTAATATCTATTTCATAACCTACTCTAAATCTGTAATTATTTATTCACACTAAAACAGCACGTCCATAAACTTTTGTTCAATTTGTTCCTGTATAAACCCTGTCCATTATACTAACCTTAGTAGTGGTTGACTTTAAGTCTAATGTTATTCTTGTGTAAAGAGCCTCATCCTTTTTCCCTGATGGGTGTTCCTGATTGTGTCATCTATTTCCATTTGCATTATTTCAAGTAAAACCTTTTCATCACAAAGACACTTCATTATACGATTTCAAAAGCGCCTCTTTTCCTAAATGTACATCATAAGTCACAAATTGAGAAACACTTTTTTTCTGTGTTGAATTATAAGCTTCCACCAAAATTTCTTTGTTAGTAATTGTAGTTTTTTCATGCATTTTTTCAATTCCATTATAATAGTAAACCGTAACAACTCCACTATATTTTAAAGAATGTACTTTTGCATTTCTATACCCTAAATCCTCTAAATAAAAATCTCCTTTTTTTATCTCTGAGTTTTTTTCTAAAATCGCTGCTTCTATTTGTTCTTCTGTTGGATTTCTAAAACTTCCCAAATGCCTATTAATAATTAATTCCGATAGAGGCTCGAAATTGAAATCATTAAAAATCCTTACTTTAAATGTTAAAATTCCGCTATATTCAGTTAACGAAAAAGGTGGTATCATTTTTATATTTGCTTCTATAAAGCTATGATCTTTGTCAGGCATATAAGATGGAAGCCCTCTAATAATCCAATCAGCCCCTCTTATATAACTCATATAAATTTTTTTGATAATTTCATTATCTTTATTATTTTCAAATAAACCATCTATAATTTTTTCTTCAAAATCTTTTACACCAAACCCATACATGTTAACATCAAAACTTTCTATTTCTAATTTTGATAGGTCTTGTGCACTGTTTTGAACAGTTATTTTATTCGTATTTATATTTGTAAAAACTGTTGTTGCTGGGCTCACAACTAAACTTAGCGATCCCAAAATAGGTAATATTATCACATTTTCATTCCTTTCTTTATATTTATTAATAGACTTTTATACTTTTAGTTTTTTTATTATTGTTATCAATATCTTTTATATATCAAATGACCTAAGGTTACATTTTTAATATGTACTGATTTACTAAGTAATATTTATTTTGAAATTACTACGTGAATCGAAAAAACGAGAGTTCTCTGTAGGGCGTACAATAAAAAGGCTTCCTTTCATAAAGTGATCACCCTGCATGTCAGCACTTCAAACATCGATATAAAAATCAATATCTATTTCTGCAATTTCTACAATTTTATGAACTCATTCAATAACTTTCTTTTCAATTTCTTCATAAGTAAGTTTTTCTGGTAAATATCTTTGACTATCATTTGCATGAATGAATGACAAGTCAGAACTAAACGTTTTTTGACCGTACATAAATTTTGAACCCTTTATAGCATATATCTCTACTCGCTTGCCCAAGTAGTCATCTCCATAAATAGAATCATTATGACTTATTACAAAATCTATGTTTTCTATAGCATTTGGCTCACTTTCTTTTAAAAGTTCTACTAAGTATTTTCTAGCTTCATCCATTTTTTGACCTCTATAAATATATTCATGTCTAAGAAAAGGAAATAAAATCCAAGATAAATCAAATGCATATGAATCATAAGGTAGTTTTTCTCATTCAATTTCAATTATTTGCAGGCCTCTAAGTTTATAACTTTCATTTGTGGTTACAATAGTAATTTGTTCTCTTGGGGCTAAGTATTTTCCAGATCATCCAAATTTAATTGAATAATCAACATTGTACTCAACTCCCCAATCTAAAAGTTCAATTTTCTTGATAATCTCCTTTTCTGCAACTTCTTTTTTTAAACCTGCTTTAATTTCACCAAAATCAATATCTGCTAAATTATATTTTTGTGTTTTGACTGCAAACATTCCAGTAAAAAAATTGTGATCGTTTTCAATACTATTAATTGTTATTGTTTTATCACCAGTTATTATTAATTCTCCCGTTTCTGATTCAATTAAAGTTCCTTCTTCTTTAACTATTTCGTAGTTTACACCTAATTCAACCTCTCTTTGAAACCCTAAAGTTAGTTTATTTTTTATAGCTTTTTTTACTGATTTTCAAGTTTTTCCTGCAAAAAAATCTGGGTCATCTTGAGAAAACCCTTCTAAATCTCTCATCTGAAACTTTGATACTTTTATCTCGCCTTTACCTTTAATATTTTTTGTTTTTTTTGTAGATTGGATTTTAATAATTTCTTCTGCTTTTAAATAATCTTGGGCATTTCCTGTATCTTCATATGTAATTTCAAACGCTTCTTGAACTAACTCTAAAGATAACCCTGTTAGGGCGACCAAGTTTTTATGTAAAGTAGTTTCAAGGTCGACTCTTTTTTGATTTGCAAAAAACTTAAACTTTGACACATTTGATAAATTGTAAGATGTTTGTGAACTTTCTTTGCAAGCCACTACAAAATTAGTTGTTGTACTTACAGATAAGGTCAAACCCATTATTGTTAGGATTTTTTTCATGATTTCCCCCCACCTTTAAAATCGTTATTTTAAACTGCATTAGACAGTTTTAAGATTTCTAAATAATATTTATACAAAAGTAAAAAATATTAGATTGGACTAATTTATTAATATATTTATAGTTTTATTTACAAAAAAATGATTTTATTATTATAGTTAATAAAGTTATTTGTAGTGTTTTTAATTATATTTATTAATACAATATAAATATTTCTTGCTCTACAAATCCTTTCTGTTCTTATACTTTAATTATATCTTGTCAAAAAAAAGTATTACTTTTTTTTGAAATTAACAACTTATGATATAAAAAACAAAAATAAAAACGTCTCTTTGAGACGTTTTTATTTATTATCGTTAACCGCTTGAACAAATCCCATAAATAATGGATTGGGTTTATTTGGTCTTGATGTAAATTCTGGGTGATATTGAGATGCTATAAAGAATTTATGACTTGGTATTTCAATTATTTCCACCAAATCTTCTTTATCATACATTCCTGAAAATACCATACCAGCTTTTTCAAATTGATCTTTAAATTCATTATTGAATTCATATCTATGTCTATGTCTTTCAATAGCTGTTGAAGAATTGTATAGTTTTGAAGCTAAAGTGTTTTCAACTAAACTTGTTTCATATCTTCCAAGTCTTAAAGTTCCACCAATTTTTTCTCTATCTTTTCCTTCAATAATATCAATTATTGGGTAGTTTGTTTTTGGATTTAACTCTGTTGTATGAGCATTTTCTAAACCTAAAACATTTCTTGCAAATTCAATACATGCAATTTGCATTCCTAAACAAATTCCAAGATATGGAACATTATTAATTCTTGCATAATTTGCAGCAAGAATTTTTCCTTCAATTCCAGATTCTCCAAAACCACCAGGAACTAAAATTCCTTTAGTACCTTCTAACTCTTTTTCTAAATTATCTTTTGTTAATGTTCTTGCATTAACTCATACAATTTTTACTTTCTTTTTGATTTCATAACCTGCTATTTTTAATGATTCCATAACAGATAAATATGCATCACTTAATTCTACATATTTTCCAACCAAGTGAATTTTTATTTCTTCTTTTGATTCATCAATGTTTGATACAAATTTTTCTCATCCAGAAAGATCTAATTCTTTTAGATTTAAGTTTAAGTGATTTGCAACAATTTTGTGTAAATTAGTTTCTTTAATTATTAAAGGAACTTTGTAGATTGAATCTGAATCAGGACAAACTATTACATTTTCTTTTGCTATATTACAAAATAGTGAAATTTTTCCTTTTAGTCTATCTTCAATTTCTCCTTCAGTACGTGCAACAATAACATCTGGTTGAATACCTAAACTCAACATTTCTTTAACAGAGTGTTGAATTGGTTTTGTTTTATATTCAGCAGAAACTCTTAAATAAGGTAATAATGCAACATGAATAAACATAACATTATCATAACCTTTTTCCATTCTTACCTGTCTAATTGCTTCTACAAATGGTTGTGATTCAATATCACCAACAGTTCCACCAATTTCTGAAATAATTACATCAGCTCCACTAACTTCTTCTGCTTTATATATTTTTTCTTTAATTAAATTTGTAATATGAGGAATAACTTGAACAGTTTTTCCTTGGTATTGCCCCATTCTTTCTTTATCTAAAGCTTCAGAATAGATTTTACCAGCACTTGTTGATGAGTTTCTAAGTAATTTTTCATCAATAAATCTTTCATAGTGTCCTAAATCTAAATCTGTTTCACCACCATCATCAGTTACAAACACTTCACCGTGTTCTATTGGGTTCATAGTTCCAGGATCAATATTTAGGTATGGGTCAAATTTTTGCATGAAAACTTTAACTCCAGATTGTTTTAAAAGTACTCCTAGAGAACTCCCTGTGATTCCTTTACCTAAACCAGAAACGACTCCCCCTGTAATAAAAATAAATTTTGCCATTATTGTAATTTCCCTTCTTTATTAAAAAAATAAAAAGTAGTCGTTAAAAACTACTTGATTATAAGTTATTAGTCGTCAAAACTGTCATCAAGATCTAATGAAATTTCATCTGAATCTAGATCATCATCTTCGTCTTCGTCATCGTCATCCAAGTCATCTGCGTCAAGAATGTCTTTAACTTTTCCTATTTTGCTAGTAGTGTCTGAATCTCCATAAAGATCTGCACTCACATAATCTATATCTTCAAACTCTTCTGTTGTTTCAAATTTGTCAACATAGTCATATTGTTTCTTTACATCGTCAAATTTTAGATAGTCTCTTAATCCTCATTTACCATCAGCTGTTAGCGCAAATCTATTATCCAATACTAAGTCACTATACAATTCTGCTATTATGAAGTTTTTGTCTTCATTTGAACCTGCGATTTCTTTAGAAATTGCGTTTCAAATATCTTCGAAACTAGCATCGCCTTTGCTATTATGTAAAAAGTCAAAAGCCATTTCTATTGTAGGTTTATTTTCCATGATAGTTCCTCCATAAATACTATTTTACATTATTGTTTATAAAAACATACAAGTTTTTTTCATTATTTTCGGGTGAAATTCTGATTATTTCAGAGATTTCAGTTATTTCCCTTAATTTATCACCTTGTTGTAATAGTATTTTTTCATCCTTTCCACCGTTATTCTTTTTGTAAATTTTAAATCTTTCATCATTTATAGTACTAAAGAAATATTTGTGAGTTTCTTTAGCATAATTTTTTTTAAGATCTTCAAATTCTTGTTCAGAATTTAAGTGTTTTACTTTTAAAAATTTTCTATTTATTATCATTTCTGATAATGTTTTTAATATTTCATCATCTTCATACATACAAGTTTTTATGAATTCGATCATTGTGTAATCATCAAGCTTATTGTAGTTTTCTAAACTGCAAACTTTTTCTTCAAAGATTTCCTTTAAAGTTTCTGCCATAAAAATATTTTTAAAGACATAACCTTCATTGTATAGGTCTTTAGCCCTTCTAAATCAACTTGTAAATGTTCTGTCAAAACCAACAGATACCTTATGATTATATATTTGTTTAAACATATAATATCGTCCTAATAAATAATGTTCTAAAGCGTTTAAGGTTTTTGCTTTAAAAACCATTTTATCATCAACACTATCTGCATTTCTAATTATTCAATCTATATCTAAGTTTGAATAATTAACTCCTGTATTTAGTGAATCTCTCACTAAATAATCAAGTCTATCTGCATCTAGTTGAGATGAAACCAATTGGTTAACAAGTTTATTAGGGTGTTTTGACTCAATGATTGATGCCACTTCTTGTGGATCAATTGAGTGTTTTTTTAATACTTGATTAATCTCTGTATTTCCAACAATTATATCAACAGTATATTTTTCATGTGCTTGGCTTGATACTGACTCAAAAGTGTGAGAAAAAGGTCCATGTCCTACATCGTGAAGTAGACCTGCAATTCTTACAAGTAATTGGTCTTTTTCAGATATATTTTTTGAAATTTTTTCATTTGCTAAGAATTTTGAAACAACATGATACACACCAACACAATGCGAAAACCTTGTGTGGTTAGCTCCAGGAAACACAAATTGTCCTCCCCCAAGTTGAATTATTCTTCTTAATCTTTGAAATTCTTTTGTATCAATTAGTTCTATAGCCACTTTATCTTTTAGATGAATGTCTCCGTGTACATTATCTCTTATATATTTATCCATAGAAGTCTCCTTAGATTAAAGAGTTGATATTTCTAAGCACTTTTTCTTTACCAATAAGAGCTATAGTTTTTGCAAGCTCTGGTCCATGTTCTGAAAATGTTGAAAAAATTCTTATAGGCATAAATAAGTCTTTTCCTTTTTTAGAAAACTCTACACCTAATTCTTTGATTACATCTTTTATAGGTTGTTCTTCAAAATTTGAAAGACTTTCAAATTTTGATTTTAATCCACCAATTAATTCTTGGTAATCGTTTAATTCTGATAAAACTTTTTTTGTAGCTTCACTTATTTCTATTTCATTAAAGAAAATATCTAAGTGATCATTAATTTGTTGAGCAAATTCAAGTTCTTTTTTAAATAATAAAAGTACTTGGTCTAATCACTCTTGGTCTTTGTTGTCAATTGAAAATCTTTCTTTATCAATAAATGGTTTAACAAATTCAAGATATTGTTCTTCAGTTAATTTTTTCATATATTGACTGTTTATTCACTTCATTTTAACCATATCAAAAGTACTTGGTGATTTTGAAAATCTTGTTTCATCAAAGATTTTTACAAATTCTTCTTTTGTAAAGATCTCTTTTTCTTCTTTTGGACTTCAACCCAATAAGGCAATGTAGTTAAAAATAGCTTCTGGTAAATAACCTTGTTCTCTATATTGAGAAATAAAGAATACAGCATTTCCACTTCTTTTTGAAAGTTTCTTTTTAGTTTCATCAACAATTAATGTCATGTGACCAAATGTCGGTTCTTCTCAACCAAACGCTTCAAAAATCATACATTGTCTAGGAGTGTTTGAAATATGTTCTTCACCTCTAACAACATGAGTAATTTTCATATCATAATCGTCAATAACAACAGCAAAATTGTAAGTTGCAATTCCATTAGATTTAAGAATTACAAAATCTCCAATTTCTTTTGAGTTGAAAGTAACTTCACCTCTAACAATGTCATTAACTGTGTAATCTTTATTATCTGGTACTTTGAATCTAATATTGAAAGGTTTTCCTTCCATTTCTGCAATGTCAGTCCTATTTAAACATTTTCTTGAATATTGAGTTGCAACAATACCTCTTGCAATTTGTGCTTCTCTATCTTTTTCAAGTTCTTCTGGTGTACAAAAACATTTGTAAGCCAATCCTCTTTCAAGTAAGTCGTTTGCAAATTCTTTATATCTATCAAATTTCTTTGATTGCATATATTCACCATAACCATCTTTTGGTTTTAAAAAAGATTCATCAGGAATAATTCCTAATCATTCCATATTACTGAATTGAGATTCAATTGCACCTTCAACGTTTCTTTCAATATCTGTGTCTTCTATTCTTACAATAAAATCACCATCATAATGTTTTGCAAATAGATAGTTCATTAATGCAGTTCTTGTATTTCCTATATGCAAGTAACCAGTTGGTGAAGGTGCATATCTTAATCTAATATTTTTCATAATTATTCTCCTTTTGAAATTAATACATTACTAAAAACATCTAAAATATTTTCATTAGTATATTCTGATGTTGTAGCTTTGATTGAAACTTGTTCAAGTTTTAGGTTAAATAAGTTACAAACACTTTCTTTTATAGTTGATTTATACTCTTTTAGATTTGGTTTATCCAAAACTATTAGGGTATCAATATTTTCTATTTTGTACTCTTTTTCTTTTAGATTTTTCAAAACGTCTTCTACAATTTCTGTTGAACTAAAGCCTTTAGGTTTTGTATTTTTATTAAAATACGTCCCTAAATCATCCATACCCATAGCTCCATATAAAGATTCACAAATAGCGTGCAACAATACATCACCATCACTATAAGCTTTTGCTTTAAAAACACTAGGAACATTAACAGCCCCTAATGTTAAACCTTTACCCAGAGTCAAAATGTGTCTGTCTTTTGAAAAACCTATCCTAAACATGATTCACCTCTAACAAAAAGATTATAACCCATTTAAATAGATAAAAGAAAAATTATTGACCAACACAGGTGTGTTAATCAATAATTTATTAGTTATTAAATTTGAAGAAGCAAACGTCACCATCTTGAACAATGTATGCTTTTCCTTCTAATCTCATTTTTCCAGATGCTTTAAGTGCTTGTTCTGATCCTGCTTCAAAGATATCTTCACATTTGTAAACATCAGCTTTGATGAAACCTTTTTCAAAATCAGTATGAATTATTCCAGCACATTGAGGAGCTGTAAATCCTTCTTTAAATTGTCAACCTCTAGCTTCTTGTGGTCCTGCTGTGAAATAAGTTTTTAATCCTAAAGTTTTGTATGCTGCTCTAATTAAGACTTCAAGTCCTGGTTCTTCAATACCAGCATCACTTAAAAATACTTCTTTTTCTTCAGCATCAAGTTCACTTAATTCTTCTTCAATACGTGCACAAATTTTTACAACTTCACATCCGTTTTCTGCAGCGTGATTTTTTAATTTAGTTACATATTCATTGTCTGATGCTATTTCACTTTCAGACACGTTTGCTACATAAATAAATTTTTTAGTTGTAAGTAATTGGAAAGACTTAATTAATAATTTTTCATCTTCATCAAACTCAAGTTTGTTTAAAAGTTTTCCATCACTTAATTGTTCTTGACATTTTTTAAGTAGATTATATTCTGCAATAATTGTTTTATCTTTTGATGATTTAAACTTAGGTTCAACTTTTTGAAGTCTTTTTAAAATTGAAGCTTCGTCTGCCAAAATTAATTCTAATTCAATTGTTTCAACATCTCGAATTGGATCTACACTTCCATCAACGTGTGTGATGTCTTTATCATCAAAACAACGAACTACTTCACAAATTGCATCAGTCTCTCTGATGTTTGCAAGGAAAGCGTTTCCTAATCCTTCACCTTTACTTGCTCCAGCAATTAAACCTGCAATATCAACAAATTCTATTGTTGTATAAATTGTTTTTTTACTTCCAAAAATTTGTGCAAGTTTATCTAATCTTTTGTCAGGTACTTCAACAACTCCAACGTTTGGTTCTATTGTTGCAAATGGGTAATTTGCAGCTTCAACTTTTGAATTTGTTATTGCATTAAACAATGTTGATTTACCAACGTTTGGTAAACCAACTATTCCAACTTGTAATCCCATATTATTTTTCACTCTCTATAGCTTTGATAGCTTTGATTAAATTTTCTTTTTTAAATTCCAAAATAGTTTTTGAATCTATTGTTGATTGCAATTTATAAATTACCCCAACCCTTATTACTTTTCATTTTTCGGTTTTACTTGGATGAGGTTTTTTTAAAATGACTATATCATTTAAATTAATCTTCATCAGTCAATCCTAAGATTTCTAAAATTCTATTTAAGTCAGAATCATCAGCATATCTAATTGTAAGTTTACCGTTATCTATAGAAACTTTAGTTCCTAACACTCTCATGATTTTGTTTTCTACATAAATTGTGTTTGGTCTTTTGTTTGGTTTAGATGGTTTTTCATTTAAAGCATCTTTATTTTTTATTAATGCTTCAACTTCTCTCGCTGTTAAATCTTCACTTAATATTCTTTCAAAAATTTGATTCAATAGAATCGGATTATTTAAAATTGTTAGTAAAGGTTTTGTTTGACCCATAGTAACTTTTTTTTCTAACATTGCTTGTTGAATATTTTCTGGTAAATTTAAAAGTCTCATTATATTTGCAACATGAGATCTTGATTTACCAACTCTAGAAGCAATTTCTTCTTGTTTCAGTTTTAAACTTGAAGCTAATTGTTTATAGGCAACAGCTTCTTCAATATCTGATAAGTCAACACGTTGGATGTTTTCAATGATTGCAAACTCTTCCATTTGCTGTTTAGATAAATTTAAAACAATAACTGGAACTTCTTTAAGTCCTGCAATTTTAGAAGCTCGTGTTCTTCTTTCACCTGCTACTATTTCGTTTTTCTCATTTATAATGATTGGTTGAATTAGTCCGTGAATTTTAATTGATTCTGCAAGTTCTTGTAATTCTTCTTGTTCAAATATTTTTCTTGGTTGATAAGGATTTGGTTTTAATAGATTTACATCTATTGTCTTAGATAATTCAGTTGCGACTTTTTTGTCGTTTTCAATAATTCCAACAACGTCACTTACTGATTCTCCAAAGATGTCATCTAGTCCTTTAAAATTATATTTCTTTTTAGCTGCGGCCATTTTCTTTCAACACCTCTTTTACAAATTCAACGTATGCAATTGAACCGGGTCCATTTCTGTCATATTCAAAAATTGATTTACCCTCAATTGATGATTCAGAAACTTTAATGTTTCTAGGAATAACAGATTTGTAAACTTTTGGTCCAAAAGTTTTCATAATTTCTTCTAACACATCATGTGCAAGTCTGGTTCTTGAGTCAAACATTGTTACAAGAACACCCTCGATAGTTAAATTGCTGTTTAAAGTTTCTTTTACTTTTTTTATTGTTCTAAGAAGTTGTGCAACCCCGTGCATTGCATAGTGCTCTGCTTGAATTGGAATTAAAACAGTGTCAGATATCGCTAAACCATTTCTGTTTATTAATCCTAAACTTGGTGGACAATCAATAACTACAAAGTCATAGCTATCTTTTATTTTGTCAATTTGTTCTTTAAGAACGTTTTGATTATTATTTTTTTGTTCTAATAAAATTAAGTCTACCGCTGCCACATCAATAGAACTTGGTGCAAGATCTACATTTGGTTTAATATCTTTTACTATTACTTCAGATAATTCTTTTTCTCCAACAAAAACATGATACATACTTAGAGTTGAATTATCTATTTCGTAACCCACTCCTGTTGTTGCATTAAATTGTGGGTCCATATCTATTAATAAAACTTTTTGATTTGCCATTGCAAGCCCACATGCTAGATTGATTGAAGTTGTTGTCTTACCAACTCCCCCTTTTTGGTTTGATACTGAAATTACTTTTGCCATATACTTTTCTCCGTCCTATTTTCCCAGTGGTTTCTTTTTGATTTGTGAATACATTCTTGGATAAGAATTTGGTGTATTTTTTTCTTTTAAATAAAATAAATTTATTCTTTCGCCTATATTGTCAATTGATATTTTTTGTTCTTTTAATAATTTTAATCCAATTACTGATTCTTTATTATTTAAATCTAAAATTTCATTTGTTACATTCTTTGATTTTAAGCAAATAAATTGCCCACCAACCTTAAGTCCTTGAACTCCCACTTCAAGTAATATATTTAATGGTGCCATTGCCCTAGAAATGATGATGTCAAACTTTTCTTTCATTTCTAAACTAAAATCTTCTGCTCTCTCATTTTTTGTGAATACATTTTTTAAATTTAACTTATTTATAACAAGATTTAAAAAACTAATTTTTTTATTATTAGATTCTACAAGATAAACTTTAGTTTCTGGAAACAAAATTTTAATGACCAAACCTGGAAATCCAGCTCCAGTTCCTATGTCCATAATACTTTGGTTTTCAATTTCTATACTCTCACTAAAGATAACTGAGTCGTAGAAATGTTTATCTATAATTTCTTGTGATTCAACGATTGCTGTTAAGTTATATTTTTTGTTCTCTTGTTGAAGTAACTCCATATAGGTTTCAAGATTCTGTCTTTTTTCTTGGTTAAAATCCTTAATTAAACTCTCTAAATTACTTCAATTTAACATAGTATCCTCCAAACAAAAAAAGCGAGTTCGCCTTATTTATTTTACCAATTTTACTAGTAAAAGTTTAGTAAAATTTATTTTAAATAAAAAATAACTTGCAAAGCAAGTTATTCACCATATTTTTGAAGTAGGCTTTTGTTAATAAAGTATCAAACAGCAATTGGTATTAGTACAACAAACGAAGAAATTGAAACTATCATTCCAGATACATTTTTTTGTATGTATACATCAATTAAACATTGATATAAAACATAAGGAATGATTACTAAAAGTAGACAAAGAGTTATTATCCCTGTTACAAATGCTCCTTTAACTTCCTTTACTTGTACTTTTTTAGTTTTCCTATTTATAACTTGTCCAAATATTAAGACAGTATAAATAACAAATGCATAAAGAACCGTTGTGCTTGAAAGTGAGTCTGCAATTATCATGTGACTCGGTTCAGCTGTAATTGACTGAATTGAAAGTGAAGCTGCTATTGTAACGAAGAATAAAATCTGAGTTATAATAGCTCCGATTATTGACGCTTCTTTATGTGATAGGGTTTTTGATCTTTTACCAAAGTATACAAACCCTTCATGTGAAGCTGATTCAATTGTTTTTGGAATAAGTGTGGTATAACCATTTACAATTGTTAATAAGGTTGAACTTATTATAAGTTTAAATATTAAACTTAGAGCTGGAACTTTACTAAAGACTGTATCAAATAAATTGAAAATGTCTCCGTCATTTGCTCCTATAAAAATTGAGACTGTAATAATAATATAGAATAATGTAACTGCAATAATTGCAGCAAGCATTGCTGGTTCTACAACTTGTTTATGTTCAACATCTTTTTGTAAAGTTGTTGCATAAATGAAACCATCAAATGCAAATAAGATTGGAATAGCTGTTGAGAAAAATGTTGGAACTTTTCAATCGCTTTGAGCAGCGTCAAATGAGTTTCCATTTTTATTTCCAAGGAAGAATACTGCAAATCCCCCAATGATAACAGCTAATAAAGGAATGAATTTTACAAATGTAAAAGTAGTTTGAATTAATTTACTTGGCTTTGAAGTGAATGTATTCATCACTTGAAAAGAAATTAATAAAATTGATGACAATATTATTTTCAATGTTATGTATCAACCTAAATGATTTGATTTAAACATTGCCAATGAGTTATCGACTCCATAAGCTGCTCTAGCAAATGTTTGCATTCCTTGTTCGAATAAAACATCAACTAAGAACATTGCTCCCAATGATCCAAGTATTGGCATATAAAATGCCACATAGAAAATTGAAAACATTGATGCAGATTTTTTATTAATAAATTTTGCAGATCATGACTGAACTGTATTGTGATCATCTTTATCAATTGCAGATGAGATTTCTAAAAACGAAATCATCATCAGTGTACAAATTAAACCTATAAAGATTCACACAACAATTGCTAGATAGGGGTTGTTGTTTGCAGCGTCTAAAACACCACCAGACCCAGGTTCACTTCTATTTTTTAAATATATTCCTGAACCTACTACCAGTCCAAAAGCCATAGAAAATATTGCTAAGAATTCAAATATTCTGTTCCTCGACTTATTTTTTTTATTTACATTAATCATATTTTTTTACCTCTTAATTTTTATTTCACGTTTTTTATTTTATTGTTTTTTGTAATTAAATATTCATTTAATCAGTAAGTCCCACCCATTAAAGCTCCAAAACCTATAAATAGAATTGGTATTACTAAATCGCTTGCATCTTTTGAACTGGCAAATGCTACAAACCCATCATCTATAATACTTACATATAACATTCAAACATCCATAATTATTAGAACTGAAAGTGTTATAACTTGAATTCAATAAGTATTTTTAAATGGCTTAACGTCCACTTTTTTTGTTTTTCTATTATGTAAAACACCACCCATTATTAGTGCGTAAATAATAAATACATAAAGTATCCCAGTGTCTGCAGAGTAGTAAGTTACCAAGAAGTAATCTGGTTCTCCAGTTTTTCAAGTTAACCCTAATGATAACGCTACAAAGATTACTAATGTTATATTTGTAATCATGGCACTAACTCAGCAAGCTGTTCCATATTTAATTTTTTCTCCAAAGTTTTTGTTATAAATATATCCTTCTTCAACAGAAGCTTGTAAAACTTTTGGATATAAAGTTGTATATGCATTAATAGTTGCAAGTAAAGTTGTAACTATTATAACATTGAAAGCCAGACCTAATCTTGGACCAACTTTACCATATTTATTAAACATTTCTAAAATATTTCCATCATCTGCTGAAACAAAGATTGCCACAGTTACTAAAAGATAGAATACAGAAACTGAAATTATCCCAGCCAACATTGCGGGAGCAACAACGCTTTTGTGTTCAATATCTTTTTGAGCAGCAACAGAATCTACAAATCCGTCAAATGCAAATAAGATTGGAATTAAACAAGCAAACAATTGATTTACTTTGAACGGTTGTGCATCAACCATGTCAAATGATGAGCTATCAACTTTACCAAATATTGCTAAACCAAACCCACCAAACAATACCATTAGTAATGGTACGAATTTTAGAATTGTGAAAATAATTTGAATTCATTTTCCTGTTGTAAAATATTTTGAATTAAGAAATTGGAATGAAACTAACACAACAACTCCAATTAGAAGTTCAACTGTTATTCTAGTTTCTTGTCCTCACAACGCATTTAAAGTTGTGTCCTTTGTTCAAATTAAAAATGTGTCTATTGCGCCAAACAACGCATTAACTGTAAACAATGCTCCAATGATTGTAAGCACTGGTAAGTAAATTACTATATAGAAGATAGAGAACACAGTTCCAAATCTTCTTCCTAAAAATTGGGCACCCATTGTTGCCATAGTATTGTGATCATCTTTTTTTGCAGCTGTTGATGCTTCAATAAAAGAAAACATCATCATACACGCGAACACTCCAACAAATAATCAAACAGCCATAGCCACTCATGGATTATTTCCTGCAGCTTTAAGAACTCCGTCGTTACTTGAATTTTTTAAATAGATTCCCGATCCTACAACAATTCCAAAGGTAAGAGAAAAGATTGTTAGAAATTCAAACGTTTTGTTTTTGAATTTATTTTTCTTATTTACCTTTACCATTTTTTTCTATACCTCGTTGTATTTCTTTTTTAAATGAAATAATAACATTTGAATATCAGCTGGATTAACTCCAGTTATTCTTGAAGCTTGACCGATTGAAACAGGTCTTACCTTTTCTAGTTTTTGTCTTGCCTCTAATGCTATATTTTCTACTGTAGAGTAATCTATGTCAGTTGGAATTTGTTTTGTTTCCAACCTCACAAATTTATTTATTGTTTCGTTTTCTTTTTTTATGTAACCTTCAAATCTGATGTTAATTAAAACATTTTGTAATTGATTGTCGGTTAAATTATTTAATTCATTAATATATTTTTTTAAAACATTTATCTCTACCTTTGGTTGTTTAAGAATCTCATAAGCACTTAACCCTTGAGTTAAATGTGCTTGATCTAAATTATCTAATTCAATTGCAAGTTCAGTTTTTGGACTGAATCTTATTTCTTTTAAAAGTTCGATTGTTTGTTCGATTTGTTTTTTATATTCTAAAAATTCTTTGTATTCGTTTTCGTTTACCAAACCTACTTCATAACCATATTTGCGTAAACGAATTTCTGAATTATCATTTCTTAATGTTAGCCGATTCTCTGCCCGACTTGTCAATAACCGATATGGTTCTACCACACCTTTATTAACTAAATCATCAATCATAACTCCAATGTATGATTCATTTCTTTTAAGAATTAATGGATCTTTGTTATCAATTTTTCTTACTGCGTTTATTCCGGCAATTAATCCTTGCCCTGCAGCTTCTTCATATCCACTTGTTCCATTAATTTGTCCAGCAGTAAACAGTCCACCAACTTTTTGAAGTTCTAATGAAAGTTTTAGTTGTTGCGGGTTTATACAATCATATTCAATTGCATACGCTCATTTGTCAACAACTACGTTTTCAAATCCTGGTAAACTTTTTAGCATTTGTTCTTGAACTTCAATTGGCATTGAAGTTGAAAAACCTTGCACATAAAAAGTATCAAGATGAACTGATTCAGGTTCTAAGAAAATTTGATGTGTGTCTTTCTTATTGAACCGTACAATCTTGTCCTCAAAACTTGGGCAGTATCGTGGTCCAATACCTTCAACTTGTCCAGAGTACATTGCACTTCTGTGTAAGTTGTCTTCAATTATTTTTTTTGTTTCTACAGTTGAATGAATTAAATAACATGGCAATTGATCTTCAAACTTAATTGGATTTTTAGTTGAGAAAGAGAAAGCAAGTTCTCTATCTGTTCCAGGTTCCAATGCAGTTTTTGATAAATCAATTGAATCTTTTTTAACTCTTGGAGGAGTTCCGGTTTTGAATCTTAAAGTTTCAATTCCTAATTTTTCAAAAGATTTAGAAAGTGAATTAACAGTTATCTCGTCATTTGGCCCGGCTGAATATTTTTCTTCACCTCTAAAAATTAAACTTGATAAGTATGTTCCTGTTGTAAGAACAACAGCTTCACATTCTATTTCTCTTCCATCTTCCAAGCAGACAGATTTCACATTATTTTGTTCATCCAACATTATGTCGTGAACAATTCCTATTACCAATTCCAAAAGAGATTGTTCTTTGACAATCTTTCTCATATAGTTTTGGTATTCTAATTTATCTGTTTGTGCTCTTAAAGCTCAAACTCCAGGTCCTCTTGATGAATTTAAAAGTTTCATTTGTAAAGCTGTTGCGTCAGCTGCTTTACCCATTTCTCCACCAAGGGAATCTATTTCTCTTACAACAATTCCTTTTGCAGGTCCTCCTATTGAAGGGTTGCATGGCATTGCTGCTATTTTATCTTCATATAAATTTACAAGAATAGTTTTTTTACCAAGTCTTGCACTTGCTAGTGCAGCTTCTACTCCTGCGTGTCCAGCACCAACAACAACGACATCCGCCTTCATTATTTGAACCTCCTTCTATTTAATTCTTTCAAATAAAACTAGTTTATTTGTAATTTGTTTGTAATCAAAATTGTTTTCTGAAATATTTTCAAAATTTATTTCATTATTTTCTAATCCCATTTGTCCAATCATCTTAGAATAATTTTCAGTTAAAATTGGTTTTAGTAAAAATGAAATGATAATTATATTTTTTTGTAAGATAGACAGAACTAAATTTAATTCTTCTAGCTTACCTTCTTTTTCTAATGCTCAAGGTTTTGTATCCTCGATAAATTTATTACACTCTTGTCCTAATTTCAAAACAGTTTGTGTAGCTTCACTAATGTTATAAACATCCATTTGTTTTTTATATTCATCAATTGTTTCTAAACCTAATTTAACCAATGGGCGGTTAAGGTCTAGATCAACTTTATTTAATTTACCATCAAAATATTTTATGATCATGTTTGATACTCTTGAAATTAAATTACCAACATTGTTAGCCAAGTTTGTATTGAATGATTCCACAAATAATTCTTCAGTTAAGTTTCCATCTTTATCTGTTGGCAAATTATTTGCCACATAAAAACGAACTGCATCACTTGAATACTTTTCAATCAGTTCAATTGGGTCCACAACGTTACCTAAAGATTTTGACATTTTATTTCCACCACTTAGAATTCAACCATGGCTTAAAAGTTTGTCTGGCATTTTTAAATCAAGTGATTTTAAAATTACAGGTCAATAAATTGAGTGGAAGCGAGTTATCTCTTTTCCAACAAATTGTAAAACTTCACTGTCTTTACTTCAGAATTTTTTTAGCAATGAATCATCTTCACTTCCTCATCCCAAAGCTGTGATGTAGTTTGAAAGTGCATCTATTCAAACATAAATAACGTGGTTAGAATTTTCAATAACTGGTATCCCTCATTTGAAACTTACTCTTGTTACAGAAAGATCTTCAAGATCGTTATTTATAAAATTATTTAACATTTCTTTTTTTCTAGCTTCAGGTTCTAAGAAATTAGTTTTGAATAAATCTACTAAGAAATCTTTGAACGCAGAAACTTTTAACATATATGTTTCTTCTTGAAAATCTTTGGCCACGTTTTTACAAACGTTATGCACAAAGTTTTCATCCATTTGTTCATAAGTTAAAAACTCTTCACAACTTACACAGTATTTCCCTTTGTACTCCGAAGGATAAATTAATTCCTTTTCTAAAAGTAAAGAAAATATTTTTTGAACTGCTTTCATGTGATCTTCGTCTGTTGTACGAATGAACCTATCAAAGTCAATATGAAGTTTTGTTCATAAATCCTTGAAAGACTCTACAATCCCATCCACATATTCTTTAGGTGTAAGGTTTGCTTCATTTGCTTTTTGTTCAATTTTTTGTCCATGTTCATCTGAACCTGTTAAAAAGAAAACATCATATCCATTTTCTTTTTTATATCTTGCCATAACATCAGCTAGTGTAGTTGTGTATGTGTGTCCAATATGCAATTTACCACTTGGGTAGTAAATTGGCGTTGAAACAAAAAACGATTTTTTCATAATTATTTTTCCTCTGTTTGTAGGTGATAAATAGCTTTAAGTCCTCTATAACTTTCATTTGCTGTTAAACCATAACCAACGATGAAAATATCGTCTATTGAAAATAAAGAATCAACTTCTAATTCTGCAGATCTATCTTTATGTTTTTTTTCAATTAAAGATAAAATCTTTACATCTTTTGGTTCTTCTTCATTTACAATATCGTAAAGTTTTTTTAATGCATTTCCTTTATAGAAAATATCTGAAACTATTAACACGTTTCTTCCTTTTAATGATGTTTCAAATCCCAAATCAATTTTTGTTGAATTTGAGTCTTTAGTTTTTGCCACAAATTGAATAGTTACATCAATTGGCAACTCCCGAATTAAGTCCGCCACAAAAACAAATGTGCTAGATAAATCAGCAACTATTGTCAACTGTTCGTTTTCGTACATTTTTCCATATTCATTTGCAGCTTTAATTACAGCAGCTTTAATTTCTTCTTCTGTAATTACCGTTACTAACTTCTGATTGTCTGACATTATTACAACACCCTTCTAAAAATCTTATCTACATTCCTTATAAAGAATTTCAGGTCAAATAATTCCTCTAATTCTTTTTCATTTTCAATATAGCTTAAAATACCGTTATTTAGTAGAACTTCTTTGAATTCGCTTCCGTTACTTTGCGCTTCCAAAGTACATTTTTGTACGAAATCATAAATTTGCTCTCTAGAGTAATTATACTTCATTAAGATGTAAGTTAATACCCTTTGACTAAAGAAAAGTCCTTTTTGTTCATTTATGTGTTTTTCAATGTTAATTTTATTAACAACCACATTATCAATGGTATTTTTCATTCTATTTATTATGTAAATAATTATGTTAAAAACGTCTGGTAACATAAGTCTTTCATTAGAACTGTGAGAGATGTCTCTCTCATGTCATAATAAGTTGTTTTCTAATGACATAGTAATAAAACTTCTCACATATCTTGCAAGACCTGAGATATTTTCACTACTTATTGGATTCTTTTTGTGAGGCATTGAACTTGAACCCTTTTGTCCCTTGTCAAAACCTTCACAAATTTCACTAACTTCACTTCTTTGAAAATGTCTAATTTCAATAGCCATTTTCTCTAAAGTTGTTGCAATACTTGAGAATGCCATTATTAAATTAGCATGGCGATCTCTTTGAGTTACTTGTGTAGAAAGATTGTCTACATTTAAATTCATTTCTTTTGCAACTATTTCTTCAACTTCTAATTCAAGGTTAGCGTAGTTACCCATTGAACCTGAAATTTTTGAAACTTCTATTTGTTTTCTTGCTAATTTTAGTCGCTCTAAATTTCTTTGCATTTCTTCAAATCATAACAAGAATTTTAGTCCTAATGAAGTTGGTTCTCCATACATACCATGGGTTCTTCCCATTATAATTTGTTCTTTATGTTCAATTGCTTTTTCTTTTAAAACCAATAAAAGTTCATTTAAAGCTTTTTCAACTAATTCATTTGATTGTTGTATTAATTTATTTTGCGCAGTATCAACAACGTCAGTTGAAGTTAAACCCAGGTGAATTCATTTTTTTTCTTCACCCAGAGTTTCAGAAATTGCACGCGTAAAAGCTACAACGTCATGTTTTGTTTCTTTTTCAATTTCCAACATTCTTTGTCTATTTATTTTTGCATTCTTAAAAATTAATTCACAATCTTTTTCAGGCACTACCCCTAATTCCATTCATGCTTTAACAACAAATTTTTCAACATCCAATCATGTTTCTAATTTGTTATCTTCATCTCAAATTTTTTCAATTTCTTTTATAGCATATCTATCTAACATAAGTGGTTCTCCTGAATTTCTTTTTTAAAATACTTGATCTAATAAAACTGTTTGTGTTCTGTCTGGACCTACTGAGAATCCCACAACATCAACTTCACAAATTTTTTCAATTAATTTAATATAATTTTTTGCAGCATCTGGTAATTCATCAAAAGATGTAACTCCAGTTATGTCTTCGCTTCAACCTGGAGTTGAAACATAAAGAGCTTCACATTGTTCATACTCTTCTGTAGTCGCTGGCATGTTTGTAATTTCACGACCGTTCAATAAATATTTATTACAAATTTTAATTTCATCTAAACCTGACAATACATCAAGCAATGTAATGAATAGAGCATCAATTCCTGATGTTCTGATTGCATATCTTAATGCTACTGCATCAATTCAACCAACTCTTCTTGGTCTTTTTGTATTTGCTCCATATTCATTTCCGCGTTCACGGATTCCATCACCAATTTCATTTAGAAGTTCTGTTGGGAATCCCCCCGCTCCAACTCTTGTTGAATAGGCTTTTACTACTCCTAAAATTTTATTAATATATTTAAAACCAATTCCTGAACCTGTTGCAACATTACTTGCTGAACAGTTTGAACTTGTTACGAAAGGATAAGTTCCGTGATCGATGTCTAACATAGCTCCTTGAGCTCCTTCGAACAGAACTTTTTTTCCTTCTTTTATTGCAGCTTCAATGTATTCACCTGTATCAATAACATGTTCTTTTATTTTTTCATAGTTTACAATTAGTTCATTGTAAGTAGTTTCGAAATCTTCGATTTCGATATTATACATTTTTTTCAAGAAGTCTTTTTGATATGAATGAATTTCTTTAAATCTTTCTTTGAAGTTTGGTATAGCTAAATCACCAAGACGTACTCCAATTCTTGAAGCTTTGTCTTGATAAGCTGGACCAATTCCTCTTTTAGTTGTCCCAATTTTTTTATCACCTTTTGCTTCTTCTTGAGCAGTATCAATTTGAATATGATATGGTAAAACAAGTTGAGCTCTATTTGAAATTAAAAGTGTTCCGTAATCTTTTACAGATTGTTTTATTAATTCAAATTCATCAACTATTTGTTGAAGATTAATTACACATCCATTACCAATAATGTTGATAACGTTTTTATTAAAAATTCCTGACGGTATAATTCTTACTTTATGTTTTTGTCCATTGAAATTAATTTGGTGACCAGCGTTGTCCCCACCTGAAAAACGAACTACAACATTTGTTTGTTGAGAGAAGTAATCAGTTATTTTCCCTTTTCCTTCATCCCCCCATTGTGATCCAACGACAACAAGTGTTTTAAAATTATTCATAATGTTCTCCTTATTTATTGTAACTGTTCATTATTTTTTTAAAGTCATCTCCGCTTGCAAAATCATTTACAAAATTGGCAACAGATACAATTTTATTTTCTATTTCACCGATTTCTTGATTAGACATTTTACTCAAGACTCAGTCTACTATTTTATAATTTTCTGCAGGTGGGTCTATACCCACTCTTACACGATTGAACTTTTCAGTTCCTAAGAGTTTGATAATATTTTTTACTCCGTTATGTCCTCCGGCGCTTCCTTGTTCTCTGAATCTTAATTTCCCAATGTTTAAATCTTTGTCATCATATATAACTATAATATCTTCGATTTTAATTTTGTAAAAATTCATAATAGCAACTACAGCTTCGCCTGACAAGTTCATAAAAGTTTGTGGCTTAGCAAATATTATTTTTTCACCATTAATATTTGAAAAATATAATTTTGCTTTGAAGTCTTCTTTTTCGTTTTGAATAATAAATTTATTCATGATTGCATCCAGACAAATAAAACCAGCATTATGTCTTGTAGTTTCATACTGTCTCCCAGGATTACCTAAACCAACAATAAGTTTTGGCATTTATTTTTTTCTTCCTTCTAAAAAGTCATCCACTTTTTTTGTAATTGAAGATTTGAAATCTTCATAAACTTCTGTTAGCGAATGTTTTTCATAAGAACTTTTTATCATGTTGGCTAACAAGTTTGAAACCGTAACAATTTTAAGTCCTTCAAATCTTCTGTCTTCAGGAATATCAATTGTATCTGCAACAATAACTTGCTCGATAACTTTATCCTTAATTGCCTGTGACATATTCTTAACTGCATCTCCGTTAAATAATCCGTGACAAGCTATTAAATATATTTTTTTAGCTCCTGCTTCTTTTAAAGCTTTTGCTCCATTGATAATAGTTCCACCAGTATCAATCATATCATCTATCACAAAACAAACTTTATCTTTAATATCTCCAAGAATAAATTCAACTTCTGCTTTATTAGGTTCTGGTCTTCTTTTTGCAATAACTGCAATACCATTTGTTGCATTTCCAGTATACTTTGCAACTCCATGAACTCTTGTAAGTCCTCCGTGATCTGGAGAAACCAAGGTACATTCCTCGGGTTCTAAGTTATCTTTAATAATTGTGTCAATAATTTCTGATGCAACAGTTTGAGCCGTTGAAAAGTTATCGGTTGGTACATTAAAGAATCCCATAGTTTGAGCTGAGTGAAGGTCAACAGTTATTACTCTGTTTGCTCCAGCTGTTTCAATTAAATTTGCAATCAATCTTGCAGTAATTGGTTGTCTTCCTTTTGCTTTTCTGTCTTGACGTGCATAACCAAAGTAAGGAATAACAACATTAATTTTTTGAGCACTTGCTCTTTTGAAAGCGTCGATTGCGATCAACAATTCCATTAAGTTATTATTTACAGGTTGGTTAGTGGATTGAATTATATAAATTTCTTGTCCTCTAACTGAGTCCAATGATTGAACAATCATTTCTCCGTCCCTAAAAGTAGATGTCTTTGCTTCAGATTCTTTAACTCCAAGAATATCACAAACTTTTTTTGCCAAAGGTTTACTTGATGATAAACCAAATATTTTTATATTATCTTTTTCCATTTTTTTAAGTCTCCATATTAATAATAACAAATTTCAACTTTAATAAATAGAATAAATTTAAATGGATGTAAAAAAACATTGAATTCTGATAGGTAAGTAAACCAACTAACCAACTTTTTTAAAAAGTTTTGCCCTTGTAGAGCACGTTTTCGTCCAAATTTTTTTTAATTTTTATTCTTGGAAAATACTATATAATAGAAATAGTGTCTTTTTTGGGGACTTTTTAGGAGGAGAAAACATGGGACTGGCAAATTTATATAATATCACTCATAAAAATGGAGATAAAAAACTTTATGAGGATACAGCAATTAAAGTAAATAAGGGAGAACATATTGCATTGATTGGACCTAACGGTGCTGGGAAGACCACCTTGTTAAACATCATTGCAGGAAAAATAATACCTGACAAAGGTGAAGTGGAAGTTCACCCAAGAACTAAAGTTGGTTACCTTGACCAACACCAGGAAGTTGATAAAGAACAAACTGTGGATGCTTATTTAAAATTAGCTTTCAGTAGTCTTTATGAATTAGAAGCAAGAATGAATAAAATTTATGAAGATATGGCAATTGAATATAAAGAAGACGATCTTGTTAAAGCTTTAAAATATCAAGACATCTTAAACCTAAATGATTTTGATATGATTGATAAAAAAATCGGAAACTTGGTTGATGGTTTAGGAATTGGATTAGATAAATTACAAATGAAAATGGGAGAATTGTCTGGGGGGCAAAGAGGAAAAGTTATTTTAGCAAAACTTCTTTTAAGTGACGATGACTTTTTATTACTTGACGAACCTACAAACTTTTTAGATATTCAACAAGTCGAATGACTTGCAAAATTCCTACAAAACTTTGAAAAAGCTTTCGTTATGGTTTCTCATGATAATGACTTTATTAATAAAACTTGTGGAATAATTTATGCATTAGATAATTTTAAATTAACAAGATTTGTGGGTAACTATGATAAATATTTAGCTGAATCACAAATGTTAAGAGAACAATATGACAAAGCTTTTTCAGCTCAACAAAGAGAAATTAAAAAACTAGAAACTTATGTTGCCAAAAATAAAGCTAGAGCAAGTACTGCAAAGTCAGCACAATCTAGACAAAAAGTTTTAGAAAAAATGGATGTAATGTCTGAGAGAAGAGATTTAACAAAACCTAAATTTAGTTTTTCATACAAGAGACCTAGTAGTTCAGTTGTTTTGGAAGCAAAAGATTTAGTTATAGGATATGAATCTCCATTATTACATGAATTAAACTTTGCTTTACGTGAAGGTGAAAAATGTATTATTAGTGGTAGAAACGGTATTGGTAAAACAACATTTTTAAAAACAGCTGCCACTGAAATAAATCCCTATTCAGGGAAAGTGGATTTAGGACAAGGAGTGGACTACGCATACTTCAAACAAATTGAAGATGTAGCAGGAATTACACCTGTTCAATATTTATTAAGACAATTTCCAGACATTACCGAATCTGAAGCTAGAGCAAAAATTGGACAATTTGGGGTAAAAAACTCTTTAATGGTTCAATCAATGGAAAAACTATCTGGGGGTGAACAAACTAGAGTTAGATTGGCTGCCCTAAGTATGGTTCCTTGTAGTTTGTTGGTTCTTGACGAACCAACAAACCATATCGATGTTTTAGCAAAAGAAGCACTTTTAGAAGCAATACAAGCTTTTAAAGGGACTGTTCTTTTAACTACTCATGATATCAACTTTTCTACATTATGAGCCGATAGGGTTTTAGATTTCGAAACATTAGTGTAAAATTAGTTTAAGTAAATTTTCAATTTACTTGAGGAGGGTTTTATATGACAAAAGATTTCGATTCAGGATGCTTCAAATGTGTTGAAGAAATGAAAAAAACCAATAACGGAGGAGCTGCTGCTGGCATTTTGGCTATGAAAATGCAACAAGGTATAGCTCAACAAGACTTAGATAATATACATCTATGTAAAAAACATTCTTAATTAAATTCATAGTTATATATACTAAAAAAGACAGGCATTATTAAATGCCTGTCTTTTATTTTTCTTTAAAAAAAGTAGATCCGCTACCGCTCATAGAATAATTTTTACTAAACTCTTTTAATTGCGGGTATAATTCAATCGCTGCCTGTGTTAATTGGTTTTTTTCTTTACTTTTTCAACCTTGTATTTCGTCAAAATGTTTATAAACTGCTTTTGTTTCACAATTTACATCCGTAAAAATTAATTGTTCTTTTTTAATAAGTTTTAATTCGGTTTTTTTAATCTTTTGGCCAAAACCTTTTACAAAAGCACTACTATAACCCTTCATGAAAAAAAATGTATCAAAGCCAATTGCTTTACATATTTCTCTTCTTATTTTTTTCGCCTTATTTCTGCCTAAAAAGTAATTTGCAATAGCAACAGCATCACTGCTGCCACCACCCAATCCTGAACCGACCGGAATGTTTTTGTGCAAAACAATTTTATATTTATCATTTATATAGCCGTTTCTTTTCAAAATATCCATAACAATTAGAATGAAATTGCTTTTTTCTAAATCTTTAATATTACATTCAAATGAATCCCTACTGCTTTTTTCAATTCTTATTTCATCAAATAGATCTTCGACTAAAACCATATTTGATTTAATTTTGTGATATCCATTTTTAGATGGTTTGCTAACCTTTAAGTCAAGATTAACTTTTGCATACGCTTTAATTGTTTCCATTTTTTGTTTCCTTGTAAATATTTATGAAATCCTCAATACTTAAGTTTTCAGGTCTTTTATTATTTTCTATTTTTGTTAAAGCTAAAATTTCTGTTGCTCTTTGTTTGGTGTTAATAGTGGTACTTAAATTATTTAGTATTGTTTTTCTTTTGTTGTTAAATAATTTTCTAACGAAAGCTACAAAAGCTTTATCATCTTTAATTTGATTTAAATATGCTTGATGAAATTTTAAACTAATTATTGCTGAATCAACCTTTGGAATAGGTCTAAACATATTTTTGTTTACTGTAAACTCATAATTAACTTCAGAATAAAATTGTGCTGCAACCGAAAGGTTATTATAATTATTTTCATTTGCTTTAGCACATATTCTTAATGCCACTTCTTTTTGAACCATAAAAATAGCTTTATCCAAAAACTTACTTACATCTAAAGTTCTAAAAATAATTTCGCTAGTTATATAGTATGGTGTATTTGAAATTAATGAAACTTTTTTACATGAGTTACTTTCTATTAGTTTTTTTAAATCAACGTTTAAGACATCTTCCATGATTAATTCAAAGTTTGATTCATTAATTTCAGATTTTAATAATACTTCTAAATCTGTATCAATTTCAATTGCTACAACTTTTTTGAAACGTTTACACAATTCTTTAGTTAACGCCCCTCTTCCGGGTCCAATTTCTATTATCAAATGATCTTGTTCTTGATCTAAAATATTTATTATTTTGTTGATAAGATTTTTATCACTTATAAAGTTTTGTCCGAATTTTTTCTTTGCATAATCCACTTTATTGTTCCTCCAGGATTTTTTCTACATCTTCAATGCTTAGTGATAAAAGATTTAATCATTTAAATAATCTTTTTGAATTAATTTTTTCATCTCAATTAAAATTATTTGCTATTTTTATTCTATTTTTTGGTAAATAAAAATCATTAACCAAGTATTGTTCCCAAGTAATAGATTCTTGTTCATCACTATTAAATGTTATCAAATTATTGAGTGCATTTTTAATATCTTCGTCATTTGCTTCAGCAATTCCAATTTTTTTTGAATCTTTTATGCTTTTCTTATTGATAAATGCGTTAAAACATTTAAAATTAAGATAAGAATTAATCTTGTCGCGAATCAAAAGCCCTGGACCATCAGGGTCTGTGAATACAATTATTCCTCGCTTTTGGTTTACATCTTGTATGACATTTAAGGTTGACTCGCTCAAAGCAAGACCATTGGTTTCAATCGTCTCTACATTGTCTTTTCCAAAGATCTTTTGTAGTTTAGCTGTGTCGCTTCTTCCTTCGACAACAATTACTTGATTAATTTTCATTTTTTGTCGCCTTTCTTTTTATATATTAATACTAGCATTATTAAGCAAATTAATGTATAATTATTAACGAAGGGTTTTTTTCTTATAGAGGAGGAAATAAAGATGGCATCATGAGACCGTAAAAGAGAATTCGTTGCCCTAGACTTAGGTACTGCTAACGTAGTTGCATACTTAGGTGGACAAGGTATCATTTATAATGAACCTTCAACAATGGCATACGATGTACAAACAAACACAGTTATAGCAGCTGGTGAGCAAGCTTACGAAATGGTTGGGAAAACTAACGAAGACATTAGAATGGTTGTACCATTAGTTGACGGGGTTATCGCTGACTTAGACGCTGCAAAAGACTTGATCAAAATTATCTTTTCACGTATTAAATTATCAGATATCTTAAAAAATGCTTTAGTAGTTCTTGCCTGCCCTTCAGGAGTTACTGAACTTGAAAGAGGAGCATTAAAACAAGTTGTTGCTGATATGGGAGCAAGAAATGTTCTTGTTGAAGAAGAAGTTAAATTATCAGCTATCGGAGCTGGAATTAACATCGCTATCGCAAGTGGACACTTAGTTGTTGACATTGGTGGTGGAACAACAGATATCGCTATTATTTCTGCAGGAGACATTGTTATCTCAAGATCAATTAAAACTGCTGGAAATCACTTTGACGAAGAAATTAGAAAATATATTCGTGCAGAATACAACGTATTAATCGGAATTAAAACTGCTGAAAAAATTAAAATCGAGATCGGTTCATTAACAAAAATCGATAATGGGCGTACTTTCCGTGCATTCGGTAGAGACGTAATTTCAGGTTTACCAAGAGAAGTTGTTATTTCACCAGATGAAGTAAAAAATGCATTATTAGCACCATTTTCAAAAATTACTGACTTAATTGTTGAAGTAATGGAAAACACTCCTGCTGAATTAGCTGGAGATATTATTAGAAATGGTATTACTATTTGTGGTGGAGGAGCATTGTTAAGAGGTATTGATACATACTTCGAATCAATTTTCCAATTAAAAGTAACAAAAGCTCAAGATCCTTTATTAACAGTTATTGAAGGAACTAAAGAATACGAAAAACAAATCGAAAAATGATTAGACGTTGTTGAATTACGTGATTCAAGAGAATATAACATTAAATAATAAAAAAAGAAGCAAATTAGAGCTTCTTTTTTTAGTCCCATATTTTGCAATTTTATTTAATTTGTATGTAAATAATTGGAAAAAAGCATATAAAATAATAGTAATTAGGACTTGAGAGGTAAAAAATATGGCAAAAGTTACTTTAAATCAAAGAACACATGTAGCTATAGATGTGGGTACTAGCAAAACAAGAATACATATCGAGAGACTTGGTATGGTATTTAACGAATCAACTATTATAGCAACTGATTTTAAAACAAAAAAAGTTATTGCAATCGGAGATGCTGCAAAAAACTTTGTGGGAAAATTAAGTGGTAATTTACAATTAAAATACCCTATGAAACGTGGGGTAATTTCTGATATGGCAATTCTGAAATTATTTTTGGCAACGATATTAAAAAAATATGAAAATGAAATTAAAGGAGCTATCGTTACATTGGCTTGTCCAACTAGCGTAACTCATTTAGAGAGAAATTCATTAGTTAAGGCAATTAAAGAATTAGGAGTATTTCATGTTCAAGTTGAAGATGACATTAAATTGGCATTGCTTGGAGCTGGAATTGATATCACAAAACCTAATGGTTATTTAGGACTTGATTTAGGAGCTGGAAAATCTACAGCTGCAATTATTGCAACTGGAGGAACAGTTACTTCAAAATGATCAAAATCTGCTGGAAATACAACAGATCAAGAAATTGTAAAACATTTAAAAGCAAAACACCAAATCTTAATTGGAGATATTACTGCTGAAAAAATTAAAAATTCAATTTCAACTTTAATTAAAACAAAAACTCCTTTGAAAACAATAGCTTATGGTTATGATTTAACATCTGGAATGCCAAAAGATATTGAATTAACAGATAAAGATATTGCGAAAATATTACAATCTACTTTTGGAAATTTAACAAATTTAATTACAGGAGTTTTAGAAGACTCACCTAACGAACTTGCAGGAGACGTTATTAAAAATGGAGTTATTGTAACAGGAGGTATGGCTAACATCCCTGGTGTAAAATTCTATTTTGAAGATTTCTTTGAAATCCCAGTAACTGTTGTTAAAAATGCTGCAAACGCTACAATTGATGGAGCTATCGCTCATAAAGAATTAACAATCGAAGAATACGAGGTTACACATAGCCCAGTTGAGGAGGTCTCATACTAGACCTCTTTTTTTTGCCCTATTTTTGTGGTATAATAATTGAAATATTTATAGGAGGGCGACTATGAAGAAAAAATTATTTGAATTGGATAAAAACCTAATTCCAAACGTTGAAAAAATTTATTACAATAATTCTTTTATAGATTGTTCTCATAAAGTTATCGGTCTAGATGTTCGTGATAACATTTGAAAATGTACAGTTTGTTTCTACTTTTTTGATTTTGATAACAAAAGACAATATAAAGCTTTCATGCACAGAATGTCAAAAGATTATTATGATTTTGAACAAATGGAAAAAGATTACAGTAAAAAAGTAGTCAAAGAAGAAGAAAGAGAAGAAATGGATCATTTTTTAAAAGAATTGTATATGATGTATTAAAATTTGCTATAATTAAATAAATGACGGAAGACAATTTTCTATTGAAATTTGTCTTCTTTTTTGTTATAATCTTTCTAGATTATGTACTCTACTCATAAATAGAGCCACGTAATTCTACTTAAATAAAAAATTAGAAAAAGGAGATTGGGAACAATGGCAAACAAAAAACCAACATTCGTATCAATGGACTTAGGTACTGCCAATACTCTTGTTTACATCGCTGGACAAGGTATTGTTTATAACGAACCTTCAATCGTTGCATACAGAATTAAAGAAAATAAAATCGTTGCTGTAGGGGATGAAGCTTACAAAATGATCGGTAAAGGAAACAAAACTATTAGAGTTGTAAGACCTATGGTTGACGGAGTTATTACTGACATTAGAGCTACAGAAGCTCAATTAAGATATATTTTTACAAAATTAAGAATTACAAAACAATTAAGACACTCAATTATGTTATTAGCATGTCCATCAGTTATTACTGAATTGGAAAAAACTGCTCTTAAAAAAATTGCTGTAAACTTAGGTGCAGACCAAGTTTTCGTTGAAGAAGAAGTTAAAATGGCTGCTTTAGGTGGAGGGGTAAATATTTATGCTCCAACAGGAAACCTAATCGTTGATATGGGTGGGGGAACTACTGATATTGCTGTATTAGCATCAGGAGATATCGTTCTATCAAAATCAATTAAAGTTGCTGGAAACTACTTAAATGATGAATGTCAAAAATTCATTAGATCACAATACGGACTAGAAATTGGTTCAAAAACAGCGGAATCAATTAAAGTTAACGTTGGATCATTATCAAAATACCCAGACGAAAGACGTATGAAAGTATACGGACGTGACGTTGTTTCAGGATTACCAAGAGAAATCGAAATTACTCCTGAAGAAGTAAGAGAAGTACTAAAAGTACCAGTATCAAGAATTATTGACCTAACAGTTCAAGTTTTAGAAGATACACCACCAGAATTAGCTGGAGATATCTTTAGAAATGGTATTACTATTTGTGGAGGAGGAGCCTTGATTAGAGGAATCGACAAATACTTCGCAGATACATTACAATTACCAACAAAAATTGGTGAACAACCATTATTAGCCGTTATTAACGGAACTAAAAAATTCGAATCAGAAATCTGAGAAATTATTAAAGCTCAAAGATTACATGATGACATCATGGGTAGATAATTCCCTTTTGTTTAATATCAGTTAAAACAAAAAAGGAGGTTTATTTATGTATGTAGAATCAACCAGACCTTTCATTTCCCTAGATCTTGGTACAGCAAACGTTTTGGCGTATGTATCGGGACAGGGAATTGTTTATAATCAGCCAAGTATTATGGCTTATGATAACAATTTAAATAAATTGATTGCTATCGGTGAAGAAGCATATGATATGGTCGGAAAAACAAATGACAACATCAGAATGGTTACACCATTAGTTGATGGGGTTATTGCAGACTTAGATGCTGCAAAAGACTTATTAGAACACATTTTTGATAGATTAAAAATGATGAACTTTTGAAAAAATTCAGTAGTTGTACTGGCTTGTCCAAGTGGAGTTACTGAATTAGAGCGTGATGCTTTAAAATTAGTTGCAAAAGACATGGGAGCAGATCTTGTTGTCGTTGAAGAAGAAGTTAAAATGTCAGCACTTGGTGCTGGTGTAAATATCGAACTTCCTTCAGGTAACTTAATTGTTGATATTGGTGGTGGAACTACTGATATTGCCATTATTGCGTCAGGAGACATAGTTCTTTCTAGATCTGTTAAAGTTGCTGGTAATTACTTTAATGAAGAAATTCTAAAATTTGTTAGAGCAGAATATAATATTGCAATTGGTTCAACAACTGCTGAAAATATTAAAAAGAACATTGGATCTTTAGTTAAATATCCAAACGAACGTTCAATGCAAATTTATGGAAGAGATATCGTTTCAGGATTACCAAAAGAAGCAAAAGTAAATTCAGAAGAAATAAGAAACATTTTACTTGGAGCTTTTGGAAGAATTACAGACCTTGTAATTGAAGTATTAGAAAACACACCACCAGAATTAGCTGGGGACATCATGAAAAACGGAATGGTTCTTTGTGGTGGGGGTGCGTTAGTTAGAAATGCTGACAAATACTTCCATGATATCTTCCAATTACCTACAAGAATAGCTGCAAGTCCATTGGACTGTGTTATTGAAGGTACAAAAGCTTATGAAAAAATAATTCTAAGAAAAATCGAAGAAGGTTTCTACAAAGATTCTCAAGGAACTTACTTACAAACATTAAAAAAATAGTCTTATGACTATTTTTTTAATAAACATACACCAAATAAACCTCATAAATATTGACTTTTTTTAGGGCCATAATGCCCATAAAAAGGCACTATATCGAATTTGTTTAAAGTAAAGTGTTTGCTTTATGATAAACAACAATGTATAATATGATTACATATTAAATATGACCAGGAGGAAGATTATGAAATTTGAAGATCGTACATTTATCGCCTTGGATTTAGGAACAAGCAATATTCTTGCATTTGTTGGAAGACAAGGAATCGTTTATAACGAACCATCAATTATGGCATACGACAATATCACAAACAGTCTAACAGCTTTAGGACACGAAGCTTATGACATGTTAGGTAAAACTCACGAAAACATCAGAATGGTAGTACCAATTAGAGATGGAGTTATTACAGATTTAGAAGCTGCAAAAGACTTATTAAAACATGTTTTTTCAAAACTAAAAATGTTAAATGACTGAAAAAACTCAATTATTTTACTAGCATGTCCTAGTGAAGTTACTGAATTAGAGCGTGATGCTTTAAAACAAGTTGCTTACGACATGGGAGCAGAAATAGTTATCGTTGAAGAAGAAGTTAAAATGGCTGCATTAGGAGCTGGATTAAATATCGATGTACCAAAAGGTAATGTTGTTATTGATATCGGTGGAGGAACTACTGATATTGCTATTATTTCAGCAGGAGATATCGTTATCTCAAGATCTGTTAAAGTTGCTGGAAATGCATTTGACGAAGAAATCAAAAAATACATTCGTTCTGAATACAATGTAACAATTGGGGAAAGAACAGCTGAAAATATCAAAATGGAATTAGGTTCTTTAGCAAAATACAAAGGTGAAAGAACTATGTCAGTATTTGGTAGAGATATCGTTTCTGGTTTACCAAAAGAAGCTATTATTAGTTCAGAAGAAATTAGAAATGTACTTGTAAACTCATTCAGTAGAATTACTGACTTATTAATTGAATTAATGGAAAACACACCACCAGAATTAGCTGGAGATATTATCTCAAACGGATTTATGATTTGTGGTGGAGGAGCAAAAATTAGAGGAATCAAAGAATACTTTAATGGAATCTTCTCAGTACCATGTAAAATCTCACCAAACCCATTAGCTGGAGTTGTTGAGGGAGCAAAATTATTCCAAAAAACAATTAATAAACGTATTGAAAATGATTACTATGGAAAAAACGCAAAAGACGTTAAAAAAGGTAGTCAAAGTAACTTGATCTAATCTGGTCTTAGTTAATAAAAAAACAGCGAAAGCTGTTTTTTTTGTATCCTATTGTAGGTTAAAGATTTTTTTGGCGTTTCTAGTTGTTATTTCTGCAACGTCGTCTTTATTTAGGTTTTTTAGTTTAGCAATTTTTTCAACTGTGTGAACAATTTCTTTAGTAGTATTTATTCTACCTCTGTGTGGTACTGGTGTTAAATAAGGTGCATCAGTTTCTACAAGAATATTGTTAATTGTTAATTTTTGTACAGCTTCGTGTAAATCTTTTGCGTTGTCAAAAGTTACAACTCCAGGTATTGAAATATAATAACCTTTGCTTACAAATTTTTGAGCTAAATCATAACCTCTTGTGTAACAATGAACAATAGCTCTTTTAACTTCCATTTCCTCTAAAATTTCTAGAGCATCAAGATATGCTTGGTCTGAACCATCTCTATCTCTAAGGTGTAACATAACTGCAAGATCATTGTCTAATGCAATTGCAATTTGTTTTCTAAAAATTTCTTTTTGAACTTCCACATATTCGTCTGTGTAATAATAATCTAAACCTATTTCACCAATAGCTACAGTTTTGTCTGCATGTGCTAAAATTTCAATTTCACTAATATCTTTCTCATTAATTGTGTGAGCTTCTGTTGGGTGAATACCAACAGCACAAAATACTTCGTCAAATTCCATTGCGTATTTTGCAGATTTTTTTGAAGACTCTACGTCATAACCTACACAGCAAAAGTTTGCAACCCCTACTGCTTTAGCATCGTTAATCATTTCCTTTGTTTCCATACCTTCTTCTTTGTATCTTTCATCTGTAAAATGTGTATGTGTATCAAAGATTCCTGCCATATAATTTTCCTACTTTCCTAAACAATATTTTTTGAAAATATTGTCAATTACTTCTTCATCTGCATCAACTACTCCTAACAAGTTGTTAATAATATCTAATGCTTTATATAATTCTATCACTAATATATCTAAGTCAAATCCTAAGTCAATATTTTTCACAATTTCTTTTATAATTTCTAATAAATTTTCAACTTGAGCAATTGAATTTATATTTGTTATTAAAGGTAAGTCACTCTCAAGTATTTCTTCGTTTTGTAGCAACTCTTTTATTTTTTCTAACAATGCATCAATTTCATTATTGATAGCACTTATATAAACTATGTCTGGTTTCTTATTTATATTATTATTTAAATCTGACTTATTAAAAACTTTTATAAAGTTTTTATTTTCTAATTTTTTTTCTAATTCCATATTTATATTATCGTTGTCAACAACATATAAAATCAAATCTGCTTGGTCAATTAATTTTAAACTTTTTTCAATTCCTATTTGTTCTACTTTGTCATTTGTATTTCTAATACCAGCTGTGTCAATTAAATTTAAAGAAAAACTTTCAAAATTAATTGTTCCTTCAACTATATCTCTCGTCGTCCCTTCGATGTCTGTTACTATTGCTTTTTCTTCATTTAACATGGCGTTGAGTAACGAGGACTTTCCAACATTTGGTTCACCCAGAATTAAAGTTTTTATACCTTCATTTATTTTTAAAGCACGTTTGCTTAAGTCTAAAATTTTTTCAATTTTTGTATCAACTTCAACTAACTCACTTTTTATTTCTTCTGGTGTTGATCCTTCTATATCATCATAATCAGGATAATCAATTGATGTTTGAATTTTTGAAATTACATCTATTAATTTATCTTTAATTGAAATTAATTTATCATCATTAATACCCGCCATTGATTTGGCATTAATTTTTAATGCCAAATCATTTTTTGCTTCTATCAAATTATTAATTCCCTCAGCTTGTAATAAACTTATCTTGCCATTCATATAAGCTCTTTGACTAAATTCTCCAGGTTGTGCCATTCTTGCTCCCTTTGAAATAATAAGTCTAATAATTTTATTGGTAACTAAAACTCCACCATGACAATTTATCTCCACAGTGTCTTCCCCAGTAAATGATTTTCCCTTTGTGAAAGTTAAAATAAGAGATTCATCTACTAGAATATTATTATCATATATTCTTCTTAACTGTTGTTTGTTGTCCTCAACCAAATCTTTATCCAGCAAACTATTTACAATTTTAAAAGTATCGTTTCCAGAAACTCTTATTATAGAAATTGCTTGTTTTGAAATTTTTGTGGCGGGTGCAACTATTGTATCTTCTAAAAATAGTTTCATAATTTTCTTACCTTCAAACCTATTATAACAAAAAATAAGATAGACTATTTGTCTATCTTATAATATATTTTTAAAGCTTTACCCGCCCCACATATGACAGATTTAGTTTTTACAAAAGTGTGTTTTGCTCCAACATAATAATATTTTTGTCTGTTTCTTTTTGATAACGGTAAAGTATAAATTGTTTTTCTGTTTCTTAAACATTCTGAATAAAGTTTAACTAAATTTTCTTCACTTACTCACAAACCACCAAGATAAAGTTGATAGTAGTCTGCAAGGTCTACATTTAATTCAAGATCAAAAAGATTTTTATAAAGTAACTTCAACATACTTGATATTTTTATTGTTGTTTTTTGAGGAACTAATTTCTCTCCCACAACATAAACAATATTTTTTTGTTGTAACTCACTTCAACCAATTGAAATTACTTCAACTGGTAATAAGTTTTGTATGACTTCTTTTGTTTTTTCAAGCAATTTTATTCTTATTTTATTTTCTAAAAAGAAAATCACTTCGTTAGATTCATTTTTGTGAGCTAATTTTATTTTAGCTCTATGATTCATAAAGAAGTGATTAAATTTATTAGAATTAATTTTTAGCACTTTTAGCATTTTTATCAGAAAGTGCTTTTGCTTTTGCTGCTTGAATTGTTTTTTCTCTTTTTTTAATAAATCTTTTTGATTTTGTTTCTCTAAGAAAATGAAATGCTAGAGTTTGACAAATTTGGAAGAAAGATGAGAATATTCAGTAGATAGCAACCCCTGAAGCAATAGAAGAAACAATGAAGATAAACATAACAATGAATACCACTTGCATGATTAATTGTCTACGTTTAGATTTCTTTTGTTGTTCTGATTCTGCTTTTTTTGTCTTTTTAAACATTTGTAAAAACATCGGTAACATCATTGATGCTATTTGCAATGGTAAGTACACTGCGATCAATGCTGCATATATTCAATGTCCTTCTTTAATTTGAGCTCATGGTTGTTCGATTAAAGTAATCTTTCCAACTGTAGCTACTTTTAATGCTCTTGCAGATCTTACAATTGAGAACATCGCAAATAGGAATGGCATTGACATAAATTGTGCTGCCATAGAACCTAATGGGCTTATTCCTTCTTTTTTGTATAAATTCATTAACTCCATTTGTTGTTTTTGTTTAGCTGCTGGGTCGTTTGAACCTTTGTATTTTTCTTGGATTTCTGCTTGTTTACCTTGCATTGAAGTCATTTTTTCTTGATTTTTTTGTGTTTTTCAAGTAAATGCCAATGTTATTCCTCTAACCAAAATTGATGTAAAGAATATTGCAAAGATTGCAGATACCCCGTAATTAGCTTTTGAACTGTCCAATATTCCATCAGTTGTTCCTGAGAACATTCTAATGAATCCTACCAATACAAACGCTAATGGATATACGAAGAATCCATAAAAGGGCGAACCAGTTTCTGCAAATGCAGAACCTCAACTTGTGATTGCTTTAAGTTGATATTCATAAATGTTTCCATCCTTAATAACAAACCAGTGAGTTTTTCCTCCGTAGTCATTTAAACTATTAATAATAATTTCAAATGAAACACCGGGAGCATAAATTTTGTTACCTGACATGTCAGTTACAGTAGAGACTGTAAATTCTGATTGGTACATCTGTACACAACCTCAAAGCATTGAAATAATAACGAAAGCAAATAATACTAATTTTGTTCAACCTCAAATTTGTTTTGCGATATCTTTTTTAGTTTTTTTACCTTTTCCTTTATTATTATTCAAATACTTTGAATAATCTTGTTTATACAAAAAGTCTCACCTCATCTTTCTAATATATTGAATTCAGCAATTTTTCTAATTCTTTTTCATTGTATTCAAATGATCTATTCAAGAATTCGTTTCTTGCCATAATAACTATTTTTAGTTTTTTGTTATTTAAGCTATCGATTCTTTTGCTTACCATTTGTCTAATTTGTCGCTTAATTTTATTTCTAATTACAGCATTACCTAGTTTTTTACCTACAGAAACACCGTATTTAAAATTCAGCTCATCACTTTTAACATAATATATTACAAAGGATCTCGCTTTTTGAAACCTTTTTTTACTTATTATTCTTTGAAAATGATGATTTTTTTTTATAATATTTTTATTTTTCATAAAAATTAAGCACTTAATTTAGCTCTACCTTTTGCTCTACGAGCTTTGATAACTTTTCTACCATTTTTTGTAGCCATTCTTGCTCTAAAACCATGTGTTCTAGCGTGCTTAATTTTACTTGGTTGTCATGTTCTTTTCATAGCTATTTCCTCCTTTATAAAACAAAACTTCATATTAAATTATATCTTATTACTTCACAATATTTTATAAAAAGTTAATTTTATTACTGTTAATAACTTTGTACAAAACTGTTGAATAACTTGAAAAAGTGGAAAACTTTCAAATATCTTGTAATTATAGGATATAATTTCAAAGTTATTAACAAAAATGTGTAAAAATCTTGTGATTTAAAAGTTATCCACATTATTAAATGTTAATATTTTATAATGTATTTATGGTATTTGGAGGACTACAAA